>NZ_LDOV01000027.1 GCF_001029435.1 Photobacterium aphoticum
CACCTTGCACCTTGCACCTTGTTCAACTTTCAACTTTCAATTCGAACAAAATGAAATCAAAGAATTTATTGGTAACCGGCGGCGCTGGATTCATTGGCGCTAACTATGTGCTTTATTGGCTGGAAAATAATCCACAAGATAAAGTGGTGGTATTGGATGCGCTGACGTATGCTGGCAATCGCGCGAATCTTGCATCGGTAGAACAACATCCGAACTTTATTTTTGCCCATGGTGACATTTGCGACACGAATCTAGTAGAGAAATTGCTCAAAGAACATCAGCTGGACACTATTGTACACTTTGCAGCAGAATCTCATGTAGACCGTTCAATCACGGGCCCAGATGCGTTTATTGAAACCAACATCTTAGGGACGTACAGCCTACTAAAAGCGGCAAAGAAAGTCTGGATTGATGAGCCAAAAGCGGCAGGAAGATCACCTTTACCGCACCGTTTTCATCATGTTTCCACGGATGAGGTGTACGGCACTCTAGCTCCAAACGATCCGGCGTTTACTGAGCAAACGGCTTACGCACCAAACTCGCCATACTCGGCATCAAAAGCAGCATCAGACCACCTAGTACGCGCTTACCACCACACCTACGGGCTAGAAGTGACGACGTCGAACTGCTCAAACAATTACGGGCCTTACCACTTCCCTGAAAAATTGATCCCACTGATCATCACCAACATTTTGCACAACAAACCACTGCCAATTTACGGTGACGGCCAACAAATCCGAGATTGGCTATACGTGGAAGATCACGCTCGCGGCATCGAGTTGGTGTTAGACAAAGGCAAAGTCGGCGAGAACTACAACATCGGCGGCCACAATGAATGGGCGAACATTGATATTGTCACTGTTGTGTGCAAGTTAATGAACCAAGCATTCGCTTCGAATCCAAAACTTGCAGAGCAATTCCCTCAAGCTATTGCTGCCATGAACAACGAAAGCGAAGCCTTAATTACCTACGTTACCGACCGCGCAGGCCATGATCGTCGCTATGCGATTGATGCAACCAAAACCAATAACGAACTTGGTTACAAACCAGCAGAGTCGTTTGAAACGGGAATTAAGAAAACCGTTGAGTGGTATTTGAGCAATGAAGATTGGTGGAGTAAATTGCTGTGATAAACGTGTTATCAAAACTATTTAAGAAAAAATCATCAGTACCTGAAGTTGTCATTGACCATAGCTTTGATCAGGGCGTTTATGACGTCATCAACGAATCGGGACTTTTTGATGAAGCGTTTTACACGAGCCTTATAGATACAACGTTACCTTATGAGACACCATTGGCTCACTTTGTTGCTGTTGGTCATGCACAAAAACTATCACCATGTGCTCATTTTTCCACTACCTATTATTTGGCACAGAACGCGGATGTAAAAGAAGCAGGCATGAATTCGCTAGCTCATTACATTAGACATGGTGAAGCGGAGGGGCGTTGTCCTAATGCCTACTTTAACCCGCATCGTTACTTAGAGCTCAATCCAGATTTGGCGCAATTTGATAAAACGTTGCTTCTGCACTATGTGGTATTTGGTCGTGATGAAGGGAGACGCTTTATTTACCCTGCTGTAGAACAAAAGGAAATAAACGACGACCCTTATGCGAAATGGATTCATGCGAATGAATGCGAGACCTATCAACAAATAAAGAGCGGTTTAGAAAGTTTTAAACATAACCCGCTTATCTCGATTGTTGTTCCAGTATACAACCCAGATGAGCAATTGTTGGTAGATTGCATTGAATCTGTCTTGGCGCAATCTTATACCAATTGGGAATTGTGTTTGGCTGATGATAAATCACCTAAACCGCATGTACGTAAGGTACTAAAAGCGTACGCCCGTAAAGACAGTCGCATAAAGCCAATTTATCGCTCGAAGAACGGTCACATTTCTGCAGCAAGTAACAGTGCATTACAAAAAGCACGTGGTGAGTGGATAGCACTTCTCGATCATGATGATGAATTACATCAGCATGCATTGTTCCATGTAGTTAACGCAATAAACGAGAAACCTGATGTTCAGTTGATTTACAGTGATGAGGACAAAATAGACCAATCAGGAAAGCGTATCGACCCGCACTTTAAATCTGATTGGAACTTAGATCTGCTGTATAGCCAGAACTATGTTTCTCATCTTGGTGTTTATAAAACGGATATCATGAATAAAATCAGCGGTTTTCGTTTAGGTTACGAAGGCAGCCAAGACTACGATTTGCTACTACGTTATTCACGTGAAATTGATCATGCCAATATCGTACATATACCAAAAGTACTTTATCACTGGCGTATGGTAGAAGGGTCAACGGCACTTGGTTCGGGTGAAAAATCGTATACGACAGCCGCTGGTATTAAGGCACTAGAAGATCATTTTGAAGCGTTAGGTCAATCAGTTAGCGTTGAGATGGGTAAGCACGATAACATCTATAAAGTGAACTGGGCCATTGAGAATGAGCCATTAGTTTCACTGATTATCCCAACTTATAATGGTTACGAGATTACTAAGCAAGCGATCGATTCGATAATCGAAAAATCAACCTATCGTAATTTTGAAATTTTACTTGTTGATAATAATTCGAATGACCCAACAGCCTTGGAATATTTTGACGAAATTGATCAACACGATAAAGTTAAAGTTCTGCGTTACCCATATCCATTTAATTATTCAGCGATCAACAACTTTGCCGCTAAGCTAGCTAATGGTGAGATCATTGGTTTAATTAATAATGACGTAGAGGTGATAAACCCAGAATGGCTAACTGAGATGGTATCTCACGCACAGCGTGAAGATGTAGGGTGCGTGGGCGCAATGCTCTATTACCCGAACGATACCATTCAACATGCAGGCGTTATCATCGGCATTGGTGGTGTTGGTGGGCACTCGCATAAACATTTCAAGCGTGGTGATCATGGTTACTTTAGTCGTTTAAATACCGTGCAAAATTTATCAGCGGTTACGGCGGCATGTTTGCTTGTTCGTAAATCTGTATTTAATGAAGTGAACGGCCTAAATGAAGAAGAGTTAACCGTCGCTTTCAATGACGTGGATTTTTGCTTGAAAGTGCAGGCGGCAGGCTATCGTAACCTATGGAC
The DNA here is from genome assembly GCF_001029435.1 of Photobacterium aphoticum. Classification (GTDB taxonomy): domain Bacteria; phylum Pseudomonadota; class Gammaproteobacteria; order Enterobacterales; family Vibrionaceae; genus Photobacterium; species Photobacterium aphoticum. Next base: position 3,100 of record NZ_LDOV01000027.1, read on the forward strand.
ACCGTATGCTGAGCTATATCATCACGAGTCTATTAGTCGTGGTGCGGAAGATAATCCTGAAAAGATAGCTCGTTTCAATCAAGAAATGGAATACATGATAAATACGTGGCAAACAAATAAAAAACAAGATCCTTGCTACAGCGTTAATTTAACTAAAGTTAGAGAAGATTTTACGGTGGAAGTGTGATGAAAAGGTTTATTTTGCATGTTGGATTTCATAAAACAGCCACATCGTCGATACAACAAACTTTAGCTAGCAATCAGGAAGAGTTGTTGAAACAAGGATTTTATTACCCGTTATTTGAAAATAACGATAGTAAAGTAATAAATCATTCTATACCATTTTACTCTGCATTTTGTGAAAATCCTGAAAAATATCATATTAATATTCGCCAAGGCGGTGATATTGTACAGATAAATAGAAACTATCTTAAACAATTTGAAGAAATCTTAAAGATTGAACGAAATGTTATAATTTCCGGTGAGGATATATCCGTTCTTCCAAAGTATTCTTTAGTGAAAATTAGAGAAAAAATTATTGCGTCTGGTTTTAAACTAGAAGTATATTGCTCTGTTAGGAGGCCATACTCTTTGTTATGTTCCGATATTTCAGAAATAGTGAAGAGTGGTATTTCAAGCATAGAACAAGTAACGTATCCAAATCGGGTAAAAGTTGTTCATAAATTAAAGGATGTTTTTGAAGAGGAAATCACTTTCTTTAGTTTTGAAAAAGATTGTAATCAAGGAAATCCAGTTGAGGTTTTTATTGAAAGATTAGGTATCAAGTGTAGTGATTTCACGCTTACTAAATCAAATGAGGGCCTTGGTAATCTTTCAACTAGAGCGCTGTCTAATTTAAATAAAAATTTTCCAATAATTAAAGATGGTGCAATAAATCCAAATGGGAGGTGTTTTTTCTATACTAGTATAGATAATGAAAAATTTTTGCTAACTCAACAGGAGTTCCAACGATTTAAAAAAGATGTGGACAAAGAAAACGAAGACTATGGCTTTCTGTTGGGGGCCGATTTCCAGGATAAAAGTATTGAATACAGTCAGGAATTGCGTATTTCCATTGATATGGCTGTCAAGATATACCAAGATTATGCGCAAAGCCATACCTCTCACGCGTTATTAAAATTTATTGCGAAATATGCATCATTCCCACTGCATTACTTAGCTGAACATTTTCCTGAAAATGTAGAGGTTTTAAGGGATTTAGCTTTAGTTCTTGAAGATGTCAACATAAACAAATCTTATGAACTAATGTTATGTGCACGCAACTTAAGGCCACGTGGTCCGCTAATTAATAGCAAGATTTCGTATTATGAATCTAAACTAAGCAAATAAATAATTGAGTTTTCAATTTGTTTTTTGCTTCAGAAAAGGATCTAATTCACTAGAAACCGTTAGGATCAAGGTATCTCTAGGATGAATTCGTCAACAACGCCTATTTATTATGTAACATGTCTATGAAAAAAGTAGCAGCTTTAACTGTTGTAAAAGATGAAAGTCCGTATATATTGGATTGGATTAATCATTATCTATATTTTGGGTTTCATGAAATTTATGTCGCCATCAACAGAACTTCTGATTCTACGTCAATAATCTTGAATCGCTTTGCAGAAAATGACCATCGAATAAAAATATTTCATACGGATTGGTTAGATATGTTTCCTAATAAGGATGGTATCAATCCTCAGATTCAAATTTATTCTTTTTGCTTTCTACTCGAACAGGCCAGATTAAACGGTGTAGCAGATCATGTATTGACCGTGGATGCGGATGAATTTTGGTTTCCTGAGAATTTTAAAGAAAACATTTCTGAATACCTATCAGGATTTGGACATTTTGATGTTCTGTCTATTCCATGGGCTTGTCAATCTGGTGATGATAAACCATATATGCTTCCTTTTGAGAATAAGAATATTACAGTCTTTCAGGATAGTAACGTTAAAAGCGTAATTAATTTAAGTTCTCTTGACAAAATGAGTAAATTTTTATTGCACATTCCTGATTTTGAACCGGGATTTGTGCATTTAAACGCAAATGGTAACTCTGCTTTTAGAGTAGATGATAAAAGTCAGAGAATAAAAACCAATGTTGATGGGAGTAATAAATCGATGATACTTCATCGAATGCTTCGATCTGAACAGGAATATTTGTCCATACTTCTTCGTCAAAGGCCTGGTTCAACATTTCCTTTGAAAGATAATAGAAATGGTTTTAATAAAAACTATAAAAGCACGATCGCAGTAAATTCGGATGCACTCAGTGATTATCATGATTTCTTGATTAATGGAATCTCCGAGTGTTCTACTTTAATTGAAAATTCTAAGCGTGAACAAATCGCTAGAAATTGCCGATATGAAGAGTTAAAAGTGGATTTAATAGAAGAGAATTTTGACAAGTTTATTAAAGTTCTGCGTGGAACTAGTATGTTAAATAAAATAGTACAGAAATTGGTTAGCTCGTCCTCGAATGTGGATGTTCTTAGAGATGCCGCCATTAAGCTGGAAAGTATTGATTTGGAATTGAGTTTTAAGCTAATGAGCAAAGCGAAAGAATTGCGGCCTAAAGGCCCTGTAATATCTAGAAAGTTAACGGAGTATACTGAAAAGTTAGGTTAAAAACTTTCGTTAAATCTTTTAAAGTCTAATTGTTGACCAAAATTGGAGAGCGAACACACTTTTCGGAAGTTGTAATAATTGAGAGATTATTCATTAAATAATACTTTTTTAAGTTAAATTTTAAAATTACAGTGATATAACTAGTATCACATGTTTGTAAACTTATGCGATGTTTACTTGATTTAACAAAGTATGTTTCCGGTTTGTTTTTAATCAAATTAATGAGTTTTATTGGCTTAAGTTAGCACTCACTATATACTTTTAATTAGATGAGGTGTTACATGAGTAAATGTTTTCAATTAACATGAATGAAATGAAAAATTTAGTATCTTTAACGTGTTATGGCCAGAGAATTGAAACTGTTCACATGGTTATTAGTTCTCTATTAAATCAGACAAAAAAAGCAGACAAAATAATACTTTGGCTTGACAAAAATGAATTTCAATTTGATTTTTTGCCGTTGAAATTAACTGAGCTTTGTGATGATGAATTTGAAATTAGGTTTTGTGAAAACTTTAAGAGCTATAAAAAACTAATTCCTACTCTTAAACAGTTTAATAATTGTAATATAATTACATTTGATGATGACATGTTGATCCCAAGCAATCTTTTAGAGGATATGTTTAGAGAGCACTTAAATAATCCAAGTGATATTATATGTTCTAGGGCTAGAATAATTTCAAAAAAAGACGGGAAATTATTAGAGTATAAGAATTGGCATGTTTTAAATAATTCCGAATCAGTTAGCTCAAAAACATGCTTATTACCATTAGGTTACGGCGGTATACTTTACCCTTCTGGTTCTCTTTATTCTGATGTTACTAATGACAACTTATTCTTAGAATTTGCTGACAATGCTGATGATATATGGTTTAAATGTCAATCTTTATTAGTAGGTACAAAGGTTACTGTCCTTCCTCGAATATGTTCTGAAAAATTAAAAGCAATTCCAAATACACAGGACCATGCTTTGTTTAAGACAGTCAATGTTGGAAATAAAAATGGAGATGTACTTAATGGCTTAATTTCCCTTTATCCTAAGTTGAGAGAGATTTTTGATTCTAAAAATTTCGGAAATATTATAATACCAAGTTTTTACTACAAAGAACTTGACTCAACTAGTAATTCATTAAAATCACACTCATTTGTGGCTGGTTATTTTAGAGATGAAGCAATAAAAGTTGAAAAAGACAATCTTAATCTGGCTTTAGATTTGATGAAAATAGCTAAGAAATATAGACCTAATGGACCGGTAATTAATAATAAAATAAGTGAGTATTCATCAGGTGTTGGGTGTGAAAAAAGTCCAACTAAAGTTATTGCAATGCTAGGGTGTTTTAGGAGTGGTACAAATTATTCAAAATCTTTATTGGAGTCAAATTATGATTGCATAGTCAAAAATGATATTTTTGGTTGGAAGCATGGATTTGTTTCTTTAGCTTCTGAACAGTCTAAAAACGTTGAATTAAGATATGATGGAGCTTATTTTGTTACGAAAAATCCGTTCTCATTTGTTGTTTCGTTGTACAAGTATTACAAAGAGGTAAGGTTGAATGTTATAGCGAGCGATGACTTTTACTCATTTATTAGAAATAAAATTGTTATTTTTGATCAAAGTAATCCAGATGGCCCTAAGTTAAGATTTAGTAATCCAGTAGAACTTTGGAATAACCTTAATTTTAATTATTTATCCGTAAGCTCTCTGCATCATGTGAAATATGAATCCTTATTATCCGACACTGAAGAACAATTGAAAATTATTGCTCAAAAAATGGGACTGGCTAGAAAAACACAAGAGTTTATTTCTCCAAAAAATAGTGTTAAGAGAATGAACGATAAGCAAGTGTTTAGTGATATTTTTCAAATGCAAACAAATACCCCATTTGATGTTTTGTCTTATGAAAATAATTCATATATGAATTACTTCCATGAGGAAGATGTTAAGTTTATTCTCGAACATATTGATAGTGATCTTATTGTCAAGTTGGATTATAAAGAAAAAATATCAGAGTTATTGGGATTTTTCCATGAAAGATTATCGTAGGTTATATTTATCCAATTAAAATGGTTCAGAATTAAATTAATGTTGGGGGGTAACTAACAGTGATTCTATTGCCTCCTATTCTTGAGTGAATTTAATTGATGAAAATTTCTATTGCGGGAACAGGTTATGTCGGTCTGTCCAATGCTGTACTTTTAGCGCAGTACCATGAAGTTACCGCCGTTGACATCGTATCAGAAAAAGTAACTATGATTAACGGTTTTACTTCACCGATCCAAGATTCAGAAATTGAATACTTTTTAGAACATAAACAGTTGAACTTAACCGCTACATTAGATTGGGAACAAGCGTATAAAGATGCAGATTTTGTAATTATCGCAACGCCGACCGATTATGATGTCAAAACCAACTATTTTAATACGTCTTCAGTAGAAACGGTCATTGATAATGTATTATCGGTTAATCCGAATGCGGTCATGGTGATCAAGTCCACGGTCCCGGTTGGATACACGAAAGCGATTAAAGAAAAGTTTGGTACAGACAACATTATTTTTTCACCGGAGTTTCTACGAGAGGGTAAGGCGTTATACGACAATTTACACCCGTCACGCATTATCGTCGGTGAGCGAAGTGAACGTGCAGAGCAGTTTGCAGCATTGCTGACAGAGGGAGCGGAGAAAAAAGACATTCCCGTTCTTTTTACCGACTCGACTGAAGCAGAAGCGATCAAGCTGTTCTCCAACACCTATTTGGCGATGCGTGTTGCCTATTTTAATGAGTTGGATACCTATGCAGAAAGCCATGGCTTGGAAACCAAGCAGATTATTGAAGGGGTAGGGCTAGATCCTCGTATTGGTAACCATTATAACAATCCATCGTTTGGTTATGGCGGTTACTGTTTACCAAAGGACACTAAGCAACTGCTGGCCAATTATCAGGATGTACCTAATAACCTGATCCAAGCTATTGTGGACGCAAACACTACCCGTAAAGACTTTGTTGCTGATGCAATTATTAAGCGCAACCCAAAGCGCGTGGGTATTTACCGTTTGATCATGAAAGCGGGCTCAGACAACTTTAGAGCTTCTGCCATCCAAGGCATTATGAAACGCATCAAAGCTAAGGGTATTGAGGTGGTGGTGTACGAACCCGTCCTAGAAGAGAGCGAGTTTTACCATTCAGCGGTTTATCACGATTTAACAGCTTTTAAAGCTGATTGCGATGTGATTGTTGCAAACCGTTTGGTCGATGAACTTTCTGACGTTCAAGCGAAGGTCTATACCCGAGACCTATTTGGTAGCGACTAATAGAGTTATATTTACCTGCGCCTGAAAAGGCGCTTTTCAGTTGGTCAGTTCTAATGATTAAAAAATGTTTATTCCCCGCCGCTGGTTACGGCACCCGATTCTTACCTGCCACTAAATCCATGCCAAAAGAAATGATGCCCGTCGTCAACAAACCGTTAATCGAATATGGTGTTGAAGAGGCCATTCAAGCGGGCATGAACAGCATGTGCATTGTGACTGGGCGCGGCAAACACACCTTGATGGATCACTTCGATAAAAACTTCGAACTGGAACATCAGATCAGTGGTACAGATAAAGAAGCGTTGTTAACTGATATCCGCCGTTTAATTGATTCGGCAAGCTATACCTACATTCGCCAGCGTGAGATGAAAGGCTTAGGCCATGCTATTTTAACTGGGCGCGAGTTGGTGGGTGATGAGCCGTTCGCGGTGGTACTGGCTGACGATCTTTGTGTGAATGAGGGGGATGGGGTATTGGCGCAAATGGTAGCGCTGTATAAACAGTTCCGTTGTTCCATTGTCGCGGTGCAAGAGGTACCGGAGTCAGAAACCCACAAATACGGTGTGATCTCCGGTGAGATGATCAAAGATGATATCTACCGCGTTGATAACATGGTGGAAAAACCAGAGTCAGGCACTGCGCCAAGTAATTTGGCGATCATTGGTCGGTATATTCTTACCCCCGATATCTTCGAACTTATCGAACAAACCGCACCGGGTAAAGGAGGAGAAATCCAAATTACCGATGCGTTGCTTAAACAAGCACAATCTGGTTGTGTGTTGGCGTATAAGTTTAAAGGTCAACGTTTTGATTGCGGCAGTGTCGAAGGCTATATCGAGGCCACTAACTACTGCTTTAACAATGTCTATAAAGCATGAAAACGCTGAAATCTATGTTGCCTAACTCGGTCGTAAATGCACTCAAACGGCAGGCTTGGGCGATTCGGGCATATCAGCGTTGGGGCTTAAAACAAGCCCCGACTCATGGCTTATTACAATATGATCTTATCTGTAAACAGCAAGACAACCAGTTAACGGCATTGCCCCAGCCAACGATTAAGCTGTTATTTTCGGTACTGGTGCCTGTTTACAAGCCAGATTTAATGCTGTTTGCTGAGATGGTGCGCTCAGTGCAGACGCAGACGTACCAACACTGGCAGTTGATTTTGGTCGATGATGGCAGCCAGTCAGCGTCTCTTACCGAGATGCTTAATCAGCTAAAGTCAGACAAGATTCAAGTGGTGGTACGGGAGACAAACGGGCATATTTCTGCTGCGTCTAACTCTGGCTTGCAAGCAGCGATTGGTGATTTTGTGGTGTTGCTGGATCAAGATGACTTGCTTCACCCCGATGCGCTCAAGTGTATGGCGTATTACCTATCGATTCATCCAAATGCGAACGTGCTTTATAGCGATGAAGATAAAATTGATGCTGTTGGTCAACGCGCTGAGCCACACTTTAAGCCGAGTTTTAATCGCGATTTGCTCTATTCGCACAATTACATCTCCCATTTGGGCGTTTATCGCCGTAGTTTATTACGGGAGATTGGTGGATTCCGTGAGGGGGTTGAGGGCAGTCAAGATTACGACTTGCTATTGCGCTGTGTGGCACACTCTAAGCCTGAGCAAATCGTTCATGTGCCGTATGTGCTGTACCATTGGCGGGCGATTGCAGGCTCAACGGCACTGGCGGAAAGTGAAAAGTGCTACGCACAGCAGGCCGGACTTAAAGCTTTACAAGATCATCTAGGGAAAAGCGGTGCAACTGTCACTCAAGGTAAATTAGCCAACACCTATAAAGTTACTTGGCCAGTGCCAGAGCAAAGGCCATTAGTGTCGATCATTATCCCGACTAAAAATGGCCAATCCTTGGTATGTCAATGCATAGACTCCTTGTATCGTTTGACAACATACCCCAATTTTGAGGTGTTGTTGGTCGATAACGGCTCGGATGATGCCAAAGCCTTGGCATATTTTACAGAATTTGCAGAGCAAGGTTTGGTGCGTTTAATCGATTATCCGCATCCTTTTAACTACTCCGCAATCAATAACTACGCCGTTCAGCAAGCCAAAGGGGAATACTTGGTATTAATGAATAATGATATCGAGATATTGTCACCCAGTTGGCTAGAGGATATGGTCGGCCATCTTGCAAGACCGGATGTTGGTTGCGTGGGGGCAAAGCTATATTACCCAAATGGCAGTATTCAACACGCAGGTGTTGTCATTGGGTTAGGGGGCTGTGCTGGGCATTCACATCGCTACTTTCCGCAAGAGGCTCATGGTTATGCAAATCGTTTGCAGCTCACGCAAAACTATTCAGCCGTTACAGCAGCTTGTCTTGGCGTGCGTAAATCTGTATTCGAGCAAGTGGGTGGGTTAAACGAGATAGACCTTACCGTGGCATTTAACGATGTCGACTTCTGTTTGAAAGTTGGCAAGGCTGGTTATCGACACGTTTGGTCACCGTATATAGAAATGGTGCACCACGAATCCATCAGCCGCGGTTTAGATAATACAAAAGAAAAGCAGCAACGCTATATGAGAGAAGTGGGCTACATGCAAGACACTTGGGGAACGGTTGGATACCAAGATCCTTGCTACAGTCCATGGTTAACTTATATAAAAGAGGATTTTAGTTTCCGAGTATGATCCGACAATTATTTAAAAAACAATTACAACAACCATCGTGTGATACCAGCAACGTCGTTGAAGCAAACATTGAAGTTAAATCAACGGTTAAGCCACTGTTTTTTGTTCATATTCCGAAAACCGCTGGTACGAGTTTTCGTCGAGCATTAGAAGAAATGCAACCGATGGAGTTGGATTACGGTATCAATGCAAGGGCATCTTCTTCATTAATGCATACACACATGTATGATTCACCTGACCCTTATGCGCTAAAGCAGGTGATGGGCGAAGCACCATTTGCGTTAACTGGGCATGTTCATCTACAAAAGTACGCCGACTTCTTTGATATACGTAATATTATAACATTTGTCCGAGAGCCGATTGCACAAATCGTGTCCCACTACAATCACTATGTGACCCATCATGGCTATGATGGCAGCTTTAGTAAGTTTTATCGTGCTGTGCCGTTTCGTAACGTGCAAGCGAGATATATCAATGGATTTCCGGTTACCTTACTCGGGTTTACAGGGCTTACAGAACACTATAACGATTCTTTAGCACTGATTAACCATGGTCTAGAACTCGAGTTGGCCCCGTTAAAACAAAATATTGCGGCTAAAACGCATCAAGAGAAAGAGACATTGCCACAAGCTGTGGTGGATGAGTTAGCTAAACTCAACCAACAAGATATGCGTTTGTACCAGCAAGCACTGGGTCTCCACCATCAGCGAATGGCCTTGTTTGGTCAACAGAAGCCGTGGGCCCATCTGCATGCAAGCGTCAACTCGAATGATGTGCTTCATGGGTGCGCTTACTTTGCATCTGGTGAAGAGGCTGTGACACTTGTTGTTAAGATCAATGGTGAAGAGCAGGCGATTGTAACGGCGCAAGAGTTTTGTGGTCTGTTCCCTAAGTTCAATTTCCCGCGCCAACGTTATATTGGATTCAGTTTACCATTGTCTAAATGGCGAGATGTGGGGATCACCGAGTTGGAGTTGGTGGTGAGCACGACAGGGCAAACGTATCGTGTTGATTTACCTGAGCGGTTTTAATTCATTATTTAACGTAGCCAATAATCATGATTACCCTATCTAGCTTAACCAAGTATTACCCTTCCGATTTGGGTAATCAGTACGTGTTTCAGGACCTCAATTTCACATTTCCCACCGGGCATAACATTGCCCTGTTGGGATCGAACGGTGCGGGTAAATCGACCTTGTTTCGTATCCTCGCGGGGAGTGAATACCCCAATAAAGGTAAGGTGCTCTCTGATAAAGCCATTTCTTGGCCGGTCGCGCTGGCAACCGGTATTCACCCACAAATGACGGGTAGGGAAAACACCCGCTTTATTGCCCGAGTGAATGGTGTCGCGGATTTAGATGCGTTTGAGGAGAAGGTGAAAGCCTTTGCCGAACTGGGCGTGAAATATGATTTGCCAGTAAAAACTTACTCTAGCGGTATGCGCGCTCGGTTAACGTTTGGCTGCTGCATCTCGATTGATTTTGATGTTTACCTGATTGATGAGGCAACCTCGGTCGGCGATGCTAAGTTTCGTCAAAAGGCCAAACAAGCGTTGTTAAATAAAAGCCGAAACGCCAGCTTAATCATGGTGAGCCATGATATGAAAGAGATCCGTGAGTTTTGTGACAGTGCGGTGATTTTGCATCAAGGTGAGTTAACGTTCTACGAGGATTTGGAGCAAGCGATAACGGTCTACAACGGTTTAGGGAAATAGGTACAAGGTAAGCTTAAACACCATCGTCAACACGCAACACTTTATTTGTAAAATACTTTACTGCTTAAATAACTTCCGTAATCCGTAATCCGTAATCCGTAATCCGTCGTTCCGACAAGGTCTTCCTCAGACTTCGAGAAATCCATCATGGATCATTTTCCTGCTTATTTTGTTATTGCTTTATTTATTCTTACCCTTATTAGCTTAGTGCGTTTTCAAACTCAACCGGAACGTATATTTGGGGTGTTGTTTTTGACGTTATACGCCACCAATATGGTCACGACACAGCAAGTCATCAATAGTTTCGCCAACAAAGGATTGCTAACACTCCTTTTATTAATGGTGTGCTCCATTGCTTTGGAGAAGACTAAATTATTGCGTCAAGTGGCAGCGTTTGTGGTTAAACCCAACTATAGGCAAACGTGGTGGCGTTTATACAGCGTTACTGTGTTATCTTCAGCGCTGCTTAACAACACCGCTGTGGTTTCCACCATGTTAGCCTCAATTCGAAATAACCCGCATCATGCGGCGAGTAAGTTGCTGTTACCGCTCTCTTATGCAGCCATACTCGGCGGCACGTTAACGCTCATCGGCACCTCTACCAACTTGATTGTAAACAGTATGGTGTTAGAGGCGGGCTTAACCCCGTTGGGATTTTTTGATTTTACCTTAGTGGGCAGTGTTGTGGTGTTGGGTTGCGGTGTACTGCTGTTTGCGTTGTCACGCTTTTACCCAAATTATACCAATGAGAAAGCCGTCGCCGCTGACTACTTTATTGATGCGAAAGTCTTGGCATCCTCTCCTCTAATTGGTCGCACAATAGAAGAGAACGGATTAAGAAATCTCGAATCTTTGTTTTTGGTGGAGATACTGCGCGGAGGGCGTTTGATTTCACCAGTCGCCCCTCAAGAAAGCATTGAGCAAAACGATCGATTGTTATTTAGTGGTGACATTAAAAAAGTCACACTGCTGAGCCAATTTGATGGCTTAAGTCTGTTTGCATCTGAGAACGGATTACCGATTCGAAATTTAACCGAAGTGGTTGTTCGCCCTGAAAGCCTCCTAGTCGGTAAAACGATGAAGCAGGTTGGTTTTCGCGCCTTGTTCGATGCGGCGGTGGTGGCCGTTAAGCGTGACGGTAAAGCGCTGTCAGGCAAACTGGGCGAAATAGAGTTAAGCTCGGGTGATTACCTTATGCTTGCGGTCGGGCAAGATTTTCAAAATCGCCATAACTTGAGCAAAAACTTTTATTTCATCAGTGGGTTAGAAACCGAGCATCTGCTAACGGGGCCGAAAGCCGGTTTAGTCACGGTTGGCTTTTTTACCGCCATCGCGCTTGCCGCATTGGAGTGGGTGCCCTTATTCCAAGGCATGTTGTTACTACTTGGCATGTTGCTGCTAAGCCAATGTTTGTACGCCAATGAAGTGATCGCCCGTCTGCCACGCCAAATATGGTTGATTATTGCTTCGGCATTGCTGTTGTCTCAGGCGTTATCGAACACGCAAGCGCTAGATATGTTTCGTGCGCTGATCACGCAACATCAGCACGCGTTAAGTCCTTTTTGGGGGTTGGTGCTGGTTTATCTTTGTACTTGGCTTATTACTGAGTTGGTGACCAATAACGCCGCCGCAGCACTGATGTTTCCTATCGCGTATGGCATGGCGCTTAGCTTAGACAGCAATGTACACAGTTTTATCTTGGCGGTCGCCTTTGGTGCGAGTGCCAGTTTTATTAGCCCTTATGGTTATCAGACCAACTTGATGGTGTACAGCGCAGGGAACTACACCTTGTCTGACTTTATCAAGATTGGTCTCCCTATCAGTTTGCTTTATGGCGGTATTGTTATCTCTGCCATTGTTTATTTTTATGGGGTTTAAAGGCAGGGGCGAAGGCTCAAGTAGCAAGGATAACGGGGCGCTTCGCGCTAAAGTCACAAAGGCACAAGTGGTGCATTCGCACCAATGTGAAAAGCAAAAGAAAAGCAATTTAATCATTACTGTTGGAAGAGAAACGTCAACTTTCAACGTATTACAACCACATAGTGCGACGAAATTAGTTTATATATTTTTGTATTGGAAAAATTTGAATGAAAATATCTCCAGAACGTATGACTCATCTAAAACAATTAGAAGCAGAGTCTATCCATATTATGCGTGAAGTGGCAGCTGAGTTTGATAACCCAGTGATGCTGTACTCGGTGGGTAAAGATTCTTCAGTGATGCTGCACTTGGCGAAAAAAGCGTTTGCGCCAGCCATTCCTCCGTTTCCGTTGATGCATGTGGACACGACATGGAAGTTCAAAGAAATGATTGAGTTCCGTGATTACATGGCGAATAAACTGGGTATGAAGCTGATTGTTCACCAAAACCCAGAAGGGTTAGCAATGGATATCAACCCATTTGTGCACGGCAGTTCGACGCATACCGACATCATGAAAACTCAAGGGCTTAAGCAGGCGTTAGATGAATATGGTTTTGATGCTGCTTTCGGCGGTGCTCGCCGTGACGAAGAAAAGTCGCGAGCGAAAGAGCGTGTTTACTCATTTAGGGATGAGCATCACCGCTGGGATCCAAAAAACCAACGTCCTGAGCTTTGGAATATTTACAACGGCAAGGTTCACAAAGGAGAAAGTATTCGCGTGTTCCCACTGTCTAACTGGACCGAGCTGGACATCTGGCAATACATTTACCTAGAGAACATCGAAATCCCGGGTTTGTACTTGTCTAAGCCACGCCCTGTGTTAGAGCGCGATGGCATGCTGATCATGGTGGATGACGAGCGTATGGCAATTAAAGAAGGCGAAGTGGTTGAAGAGAAGATGGTTCGCTTCCGCACTTTAGGTTGTTACCCGCTAACAGGGGCGGTGGAATCCGAAGCGACAACTCTTCCGGAAATTATTCAGGAAATGCTGCTGACGACCACATCTGAGCGTCAAGGCCGAGCGATTGACCACGACAGTTCTGGTTCAATGGAAAAGAAGAAACGCGAAGGTTATTTTTAAATCTTTTGTTTAGTTGCAAGGTTAAAGTAACAAGGTACAAGGAAAGATCGTAAATAAACTAAGATGAATTACCAGGAGGCTAAATGCGTTTTGAGGATTTAGAAGTGTGGAAACGTTCTGCGCGGTTATCCGCAGAAATCTACAAATACTTCATGAGCCTAAAAGACTTTGGCTTCAAAGATCAAATTACGCGTAGTTCATTATCAATACCCTCAAATATAGCGGAGGGATACGAGCGGAGAAGCAGTAAAGAGTTTATTAACTTTTTGTCTTACGCTCGAGGGTCGAGTGGAGAGCTAAGATCTCAAATTTATATAGGTATTGAGATTGGTTACATAGAAAGGCAAATAGGAAAAGCTTGGCTAAAGGAAGCTGAAGAAATTTCAAGAATGATTTCAGGCCTAATGAAGTCTAGATCAAAAGGATTTACGAACGGTTAATTGCTGCAAATCCTCCTTGAACCTTGAACCTTGAACCTTGAAGGTAGAAATATGTTGTCTCCTTATGAATTAAAAATGAACGAATCAATCAGCGGTGATGTGGTGTGGCATAACACAACGGTAACGCTTCAAGACCGTGTGCAGCTTAAGCAGCAAAAACCGGTGGTGTTGTGGTTTACGGGGTTAAGTGGATCCGGTAAATCGACCGTGGCCAACGCGGTTGAAAGCAAATTGCTCAGCCTTGGCAAGCACAGTTACCTGCTTGATGGCGATAATGTCCGCCATGGTTTAAATAAAGATTTAGGTTTTAGTGATGCGGATAGAGTAGAAAATATTCGCCGCATTGGTGAAGTGGCCAAGTTGTTTGTCGATTCTGGTTGCATTGTTCTTACGGCGTTTATCTCACCATTTATTGCTGACCGCGAACAGGCTCGAGCCCTACTTGAAGATGGACAGTTTTTAGAGGTGTTTATTGATACGCCATTAGAGGTGTGTGAGAGCCGCGATCCAAAAGGGTTATATAAAAAAGCGCGAGCAGGGGAGATCAAACACTTTACTGGGATTGATTCAGCGTACGAAGCACCAACGGCACCGGATATTCATGTCAAAAATGCAGAGCTGAGTGTTGAAGCATGTGCCGAATACATTGTGGAACAACTTGTTCAACTGGGTTATTTCAACTATGACCGTGAGCAAAAGGACAAAAGCAATGCATTATGATGTCTTTAATGGTGATGCCGATGGGATTGTTTCACTACTGCAATTACGCTTGGCACAGCCTAAAAATAGCAGTTTGATCACGGGTGTAAAGCGAGATATCAAACTGCTTCGTCAAGTGTCGGCACAGGCGGATGTTGATTCAGTGACGGTGCTTGATATCTCGATGGAGAAAAATGTCGAGCCACTGATAGCTTTATTGGCGCGGGAAGTGCCCGTGTTTTACTGTGATCATCACCGAGCGGGTGAGGTTCCGGCCTCTGAGCGATTAACAGCGCTTATCGATTTAGCCCCTGAGGTGTGTACGAGTCTTTTGGTTAACGATCACTTGCAAGGGCAATTTGCTAAGTGGGCGGTTGTAGGGGCTTTTGGTGACAACTTATTTACTCAAGCTCGCCAATTGGCAACAACGCTTTCACTGAGTGAAGAAGACATCGATTTCTTGTTAGAGCTTGGAACTCTTATTAACTACAACGGTTACGGCGCCAGCTTAGTTGATTTGCATATTGAACCTTCGGAACTGTACCGCAAGCTATTAGCGTACCCATGCCCACTGATGTTGCGTGAAGATTCGGGATCTCCTTACTACGAGCTAAAAAGTGGTTATGCAGCAGATTACCGCTACATCGCTGACCTTATTCCCCTAGATGAAACAGAAGTGAGTTGTGTGTATGAGTTGCCCAATGAAGCATGGGCAAGACGTATTAGTGGCGTGTTTGGCAATGAATTAGCCAACATGACACCGAGCAAAGCTCATGCCGTTCTTACCCTTAATGAATCCGGTGATGATTATACCGTGAGTGTGAGAGCACCATTAGAGAATCGCGTTGGCGCAGATGAAATATGCTCAGGATTTCCGACGGGCGGTGGACGAAAAGCCGCAGCGGGCATTAATCAGTTACCCGTAGCAGAGAAAGCGAAATTTATTCAAGCATTAACAAGTTATTACGCTTAGTTAATTTAAGGGCAAGGTTAATCGTCAAGCAGCGTTTTTCTTGAGTCTAATACCTTGTACCTTGCAACCAGATTTAAGGATTTAAAAAATGTCACACTCTTCTGATTTAATCGCAACGGACATCGAAGCATATTTAAACGTTCATGAAAATAAAGATCTGCTCCGTTTTTTGACCTGTGGCAATGTTGATGATGGTAAATCAACACTGATTGGCCGTCTGCTTTTTGATAGTAAGTTGATTTATGAAGATCAAATGGCAGCGATTGAAAAGGACTCGCAAAAGTTTAATACCACCGATGAAGCGTTTGACTTAGCGCTGCTGGTGGATGGCCTACAGTCTGAGCGTGAGCAAGGCATCACGATTGATGTCGCGTACCGTTACTTCTCTACCGATAAGCGTAAATTCATTATTGCCGATACCCCAGGGCATGAGCAATACACGCGTAACATGGTAACGGGTGCTTCTACCTGTGATTTGGCGATTGTAATGGTGGACGCTCGTCACGGCATTCAAACGCAGACGCGTCGTCACAGCTACATTTGTAGCCTGCTAGGCATTAAACACATTATTGTTGCGATCAACAAGATGGATTTGATGGATTACAGCCAAGAGGTGTACCAAAAAATCAAAGCAGATTATCGTGAAATGGCGAAAGGTTTTGCGATCGATGATATTCGTTTTGTGCCGATTTCTGCTTTGAAAGGCGATAACGTGGTCACACCAAGTGAACACATGGATTGGTACCCAGGTGCAACCTTGATGAAACTGCTCGAAACGGTAAAAGTGTCTCAAGACAAAAACTTAGAGCAGATGCGTTTCCCGGTGCAATATGTGAACCGTCCTAACCTTGATTTCCGTGGTTTCTGCGGCACATTGGCCTCTGGTGTCGTACGTATTGGTGATGAAGTGATTGCATTGCCATCGGGTAAGCGTTCGCGTGTGAAATCTATCTTTACTTACGATGGTGAGTTAGCTCAAGCACAACCAGGACAAGCCATCACTATCACCTTAGAAGATGAAATTGACGTTTCGCGTGGGGACATGCTGGTTCATGAGGGGCATGAGCCTGCGGTAGTGAATCAACTAGAAGCGCATGTGGTTTGGATGGATGAAACGCCACTACGTAGTCATAAAGAATACACGTTTAAGTTCGCGACTAAGTCTTGCTTTGGCAGAATCAGTCAATTAGTCCATAAAGTGGACGTGAACACGCTAGATAAGCATGCCGAAAATGCGGATACATTAGCACTGAACGAAATTGCGCTGGCCAACATTAATCTGACCGACAAAGTGGCGGTGGATGAATATCAGTCACTACCTCAAACGGGCTCTTTCATTATTATTGATCGCCTATCTAACGTGACTGTGGGGGCAGGTATGGTCAATGCTGTCGCCGTGGGTGGAGAAGATGCAACTCGCCAATATTCAAGCGCAGAGAAAGAGCTGAACGCTTATGTTCGAAAGCATTTCCCTGAGTGGGGATGTGTGGCGATTTAACGTTTTTACGTTCGACAGATAAGTAAGAGCAGGCGAAATCGCTTGCTCTTTTTTTTGAGATTTCGATGTTTTCTTTTCCATTAATCTATTGAGTGTTATTCCTTGGGTGTCCTAATTGGTAGTTTTGCTATTTCGATCGTTTGTATATTGATTTTTGGGGCTATGTCGGTGGCATGAATCGAATGAGTAAGAAGGTTAAGCAGCGAAAACTTAAACCAATTTTTTATTTCATGTTTAATCAGAGAAAGAGTGAAAATTATACAAAATGAAAAGGTGGTATTTAGTTTACTGCAAACGAAATGAACAGTTGCGTGCTTATCAACATCTAACAAACCAAAGTGTAGAGTGCTTCTATCCAAAAATAAAAGTGATGAAAACGATTAAAAGCAAAATACAGCTGGTTGAAGAGCCTTTGTCCCCATCTTACATGTTTGTCAGTTTTGATGATCAGCAAAGTTTGCTGTTTAGTGCAATAAGGTCAACGCGTGGGGTGGTGGACTTCGTGCGCTTCGGCGCTTACCCAAAAGAGGTACCAGCAGAGCTAGTGGCAGCACTCAAAAGTTATGACTCCCTTAGCGATCGAAAATTTGCGCCAATAGATAGAGGTGTGGAAATGAATAACAATGGTGGGATTGAAGTTGTATTTAAAGAAACATGCGGAGAACGGCGAGAGTACCTCTTTTTACAGATGCTATATCAATACAAGTCTGATGTTGTAGTGAACAACGAAAATTGACCACTGGGCATTAAGTAGACACTCAGGCGTTAATGGCTTTTACCACTGGCATGAGAAAGAAACGAGGTATCGTCATCAGAATGTTGATCATGCCATTGTTTGATACGGCCATCGGTCTGCATATCATGGATTGCCTCGATAAGGGCTTTATCCTGTTTGGCGAAGTACAGATCTTCTTCTACCTTCCCTCGCAATTTCATACGTTCTGAAAAGTCCATGATGTCCTCCTCACGGCGTCATTGCCTCACTTATTGTAAGCGTAGACAAGGTGGCAACCTTGGGTTAGATACATTCACTTTCTTTTGACATGGGTCATCTTGTGCTGCGTCGGGTTGACGCGTACATTGAGCAACAAATTTGATATTGGATGTTTTTACGATGCCTATTCGCCTGTTCCAACGTTATTGGTTGGCCATTACCTTGTTGATCCTTTTGACTATTACGGTGCTTTCACTTTCTCCGATGGCACAATTGCCTGCGGTTCCCGGCACAGACAAAACTCACCACTTTATCGCTTATGCCGCGCTCATGTTTCCAGCGGCGTTTGTGCGTCCGCGTTATTGGTTCGCGCTGGCAGGGGGATTTTGGTTATGGAGTGGGGCGATTGAATTGATTCAGCCGTATGTTAATCGATATGGGGAATGGTTAGATATGGCTGCTAATGGGGGCGGTATTGTGTGTGGTATCGTGCTTGCCATTATCACGCGTTATGTGGTCGGTCAATTTACCAACATCCCTCTTACCACGCGCAATTAAAAGAGTGTTTTAACCCACATATTCAATATTCTGCAAGTTTGATATGTTGCGCTTTCATTAAAACTTGTTACTATCGTAGCAGTATAGTCGGGGGGCCTAATGGCTGAGATCGCATCGCGAGACCCGTTGAACCTGATTCAGTTAACACTGGCGTAGGGAACTATCTGTCTTACCTGATGATGATCTCTCTTGTCTCATTCTCATGGTTGGCGTGATCGGTTCCCGAACGTCGGCTCGAGGAATGAGCATGTCAAATTTATCGTACACCCCTGAACAACCTAAGGCTTCTACACCTATCGTATTAACCATTGCTGGTTCTGACAGTGGTGGCGGTGCCGGTATTCAAGCAGACATTAAAGCAATTTCTGCCACAGGCGGTTATGCCTGCTCGGTCATTACCGCGATCACGGCACAAAATACCTTAGGCGTGTCGGCCATTTGTCCTATTCCGGTTGAACACGTGGAATCTCAGCTGGACGCGGTGTTTTCTGATCTCAATGTGGTCGCGGTGAAAGTCGGTATGTTAGCCGATAGCGATATCATCAAGGTCGTTGCCGCCAAAATTCAACAGTACCAACCTCGCTTTTTAGTGGTAGATCCGGTCATGGTCGCCACCAGTGGTGATCTGCTGTTGGAAAACTCCGCCATCAGCACCTTGAAATCGGCGTTACTGCCATTGGCGGATGTGATCACACCGAACCTGCCTGAAGCGGCCGCCTTGGTGGGCGGACAGATTCCTACCAGTGAAGCAGATATGACTGCAATGATTGCGGATTTGCGCCAGCTAGGTGCCAAAGCAGTGTTGTTAAAGGGCGGTCACCTTGAGCAAGACGAAAACAGCAACGATTTGCTGATCACGCATGACAATGTGCAGCAATTGAGCGCGAAACGCGTGCAGACCCGCAACACTCACGGTACCGGCTGCACTTTATCTTCTGCTATTGCGTCCTACTTAGCACAAGGCAACGATCTTGCTCAGGCTGTTGCGCTGGGTAAGCAGTACATCTCACAAGCCATTGCTCATGCGGATGCTCTAGATGTCGGGCAAGGTCACGGGCCGGTCCATCACTTCTTCCCTGGTCACAACAATGTACGCTGAACCGTCGGTCACTGCTGGTATGTGTACAGGCGTGGCTATCACGATCAGTGGTGGCCACCTGCAATACCTCGACAGTGATGTCGCCACACTGGCCGATCTTAACATGCACCTGCCTGCGGGAAAGTGGACGTGCTTGTTAGGGCGCAGTGGTTGCGGCAAGACGTCTTTGCTGCGTTATCTTGCCGGCTTGCTGGATGAAAAGGTGACATGGTCGGGTGCACTGACCATCATGCCTGCCTGTGATTTGCACGGTGCTTGTGATTTGCACGGGCAGGTGGCCTACATGGCACAGCAAGATTTACTGATGCCGTGGTTAACCGTGCTAGACAACGTCATGTTAAGTCAGCGGTTTGGCGAGCATGCTGTTGATGCTCAACGTGCCGATAATGCGAAACAGAGAGCGTTGGATTTGTTAGCACGAGTCGGCTTAGCGGATAAAGCAGATTACCGTCCATCACAGTTATCTGGCGGGATGCGTCAACGTGTGGCATTGGCACGCACGTTAATGCAAGACAAGCCGATTGTGTTGATGGATGAACCGTTTTCGGCGCTCGATGCAGTCACACGCCATAAGTTACAAAATCTGGCGTGTGAGTTATTGCAGGATAAAACGGTTGTGCTGATCACTCATGATCCGCAAGAAGCCATCCGATTGGCAGACGCGCTGTATATCATGCAGGGCCATCCTGCTGCCGTGCGCGCGTTAACCGTGCCTGCGTCAGCGACTCCCCGTGACTATGATGCGGATTGTGCCGCTCTGCAGCAGGCTATTTTGACCCGTTTGGAGCGTGATGATGAATAACTTACGTTCGTTGACGCCTTCTGCTTCTGAGCAGTCGTTATCGTCTCATTCGCCTCGCAAGGCGCACGCGCAGACTAAAACAGGGCTAATGACATGGCTTGATCATCCGCTGGTACGCGTTGCGATCAGCACGGTGGTGATCTTTGGCTTATGGCACGCCATTGTGGTGGTGTTTGCCATGCCGTCGTTCATCTTGCCCGCGCCGCTCGATGTGTTTGAGCGCATGGTAGAGCGTCATGATGTGCTGATGAAACACACTTGGGTGACAGCGCAGGAAATTGTGCTCGGTTTGCTGTTGGGCCTTTCGATGGGGATCGGTTTCGCCCTGCAAATGCTCCTCTTTAAGCCCTTGAAACGTTGGTTATTACCGCTGTTGATTGCCAGTCAGGCGATCCCTGTTTTTGCTATCGCGCCGGTGTTGATGCTGTGGCTTGGCTACGGTATCGGCTCAAAGGTGGTGATGGCTGCTTTGATCATCTTCTTTCCCGTGACCACCTGTTGTTACGACGGTTTGCGAAATACCCCAACCGGGTATTTGGATCTGGTGAGCACCATGGGGGCAACGAAATGGCAGCGTTTGCGTTATGTGCAATTGCCTGCGGCGTTACCAACCTTGGCATCGGGTATTCGTGTAGCCGTGGTGATAGCCCCGATTGGCGCGGTGGCTGGCGAGTGGGTGGGTTCCAGTGAAGGACTGGGCTACCTGATGCTACAAGCCAATGCCCGGATGATGATTGATGAGATGTTTGCGGCCCTCTTTATTTTATCGGCCCTGTCAGTGGCGTTGTATTTCATCACCGACAAGTTGTTGAAAGCACTGATTCCGTGGGAAGCAGAATAAGCGGCAAGACATCTCTGTCGGTTAAAGCACAGCCCAAACAGTTAACTCACTCAATAAACAATAGAAATCATACAGCACTCAGAAGAAGGAAAGGACATGAAAAAAACAGGTATGCGCCATGCCGCCATCGCTGCGGTATCGCTGATGTTATCTTTAACAGCCTCTCAGGCGGCGTTTGCAGACACTTCTGTGCCCACGACAAAACCCACGCCAAAGTCACTGACCTTAATGTTGGACTGGTTTGTGAACCCCAACCACGGCCCGATTGTGATCGCGCAAGAGAAAGGCTATTTCAAAGCCAATGGTTTGGATATCACCATTCAAGAGCCAGCGGATCCAAGTATGCCGCCCAAGCTGGTGGCCGCCAATAAAGCCGATTTAGCCATCACTTACCAACCGAACCTGACCATCGACGTGGCGGCCGGCTTGCCATTGGTGCGTGCGGGTACCCTGATTGCCACACCACTGAATACTTTGATGGTACTCGAAGGCAAGGGCATCAACAGCATGGCGGATTTTAAAGGCAAGACAATCGGCATTGCGATTGCCGGTAACGAAGAAGCAACCATCGGCAGCATGCTGCAAAGCGGTGGTGTGAACTTTGATGATGTGAAGATCATCA
This sequence comes from Photobacterium aphoticum, assembly GCF_001029435.1. GTDB lineage: Bacteria > Pseudomonadota > Gammaproteobacteria > Enterobacterales > Vibrionaceae > Photobacterium > Photobacterium aphoticum. The sequence goes on from NZ_LDOV01000027.1 coordinate 24,871, forward strand.
ATGTGGGGTGGGCACTGTCGTCGTCATTGGCATCAGGCAAAGTGGATGCGATCTGGGGCGGTTTGCGTAACTTTGAAACCAACCAATTGGCATTGGAAGGGTACAAAGCCAAAGCTTTCTTCCCGGAAGAGCACGGTGTGCCTGCGTATGATGAATTGGTGTTTGTCGCCAATGCCAACACTTATGACAAAGCTGCGATTAATGCGTTTAACCATGCTCTGGAGCAAGCCACTACTTACATCGTGAACCATCCGCAAGCGGCGTGGAAAACCTTTGTCGCTTATGCGCCGGACACGTTGGATAACGAACTTAATCATCGCGCTTGGAACGATACACTGACCCGCTTCGCTCTGCGCCCTGCAGCCGTGGATTTGCAGCGTTACGATGATTACGCCGCTTTCATGAAATCACACAATATTATTAGCACTCAGCCCAAAGCACAGGACTACGTCCCTGTTTTTCAGTAATGCATACCACGACTGAGTATCAAAAATAAGAATTCAATAAGGAACGCCACACATGAATCATCAGGACTTGATTAACGCCTGCCAAGCGGATTGGGCGGAATACACCCAACATGCGTTTGTGAAACAATTGGGTGCAGGCACACTGCCTCAGCCAAGTTACTTGCACTACTTGAAACAAGACTTTTTGTTTTTGAAGCAATATGCCCGCGCATATGCTTTGGCGATTTATAAAGCGCCAAATTTAACGGGCATGCGAAAAGCCCTGACCAGCGTGCATGCGCTATTGGATTCTGAAATCGCCCACCATGTCACTTATTGCAGCCAGTGGGGATTAACAGAAGCGGACATGGAAGCGGAAGCCGAAGATGTGGGCACTGTAGCCTACACCCGTTATGTGCTTGATGCGGGTATGACGGGGGACATTGTGGATTTGTACACCGCGTTGGCACCGTGTGCCTTAGGGTATGCCGAGATAGGGCGTTTGCTGGTGGCATCAAACGAAACCGTACGTGAAGGCAACCCGTATGACAGTTGGATCAGCCTGTACAGCGGCGAAGAATTTCAGCAGGGCGTAGCACAAGGGCGTGATCACCTTGATAGCCTGCTGCAAGATATTGATGTGAATAGCCCTCGTGGCCAGCATCTGATCCAAGTCTTTAAAACGGCGACACGGATGGAAGTGGCGTTTTGGCAACAAGGCTTGAATGCCTCACAGGAAGGATAATCATGAAAACGACTCCTACACAGACCATTGTTCAGGCCTTAAAGGCCGTGCGTGAACAAAAGCCATTAGTGGTGAATATCACGAACTATGTGGTCATGAACAATACCGCCAATGCGCTTTTAGCGGTGGGTGCATCGCCGATCATGGCGCACTCTCAACAAGAAATGGCGGAAATGATGTCATTTTGTGGCGCGCTGGTGATCAACATCGGTACGCTGGACAGCCAGTGGACACCGCGCATGGCCTTTGCGGTAGAGCAGGCAAACCTGAACAATAGATGCATCATCTTGGATCCGGTTGGCTGTGGTGCCAGTGCATTGCGTACCGAAACATCACGCCGTATTGCGGATATGGCCGATCGTCTGATTATTCGTGCCAATGCCTCTGAAATTATTGCGATGGCCGGTGAAGCTGGCAGTACACGTGGCGTGGATGCATTAGACAGCAGTGATGCCGCGATTGGTGCGGCACAGTATTTGGTGGAGACCTACGGGGCGAGCGTCGTCATTTCCGGTGAGGTGGATTACATCGTCACCGCTCAAGGCATCACATCCCTCCACAATGGTCATGCCATGATGCCGTTTGTGACGGGCATGGGTTGTTCGCTCTCTGCATTAACAGGCGCATTTGCCGCTGTGGGCGAAACGACTGGTCTGGCCGCTGCTGCAGTTATGGGCGTCGCAGGAGAGATCGCCGCTGAGCAATCCAACGGGCCGGGCAGTTTGCAGCTGAGTCTGTTGGATGCTTTGTATCAGTTGGATGAAGCGACATTGTTAGCACGTTTGAAGATCGCTTGAGCGAATAAATAAAGCAGCAGAGTAAATGATGAATCCTTATCAATTATATTTAGTGACTGATGATCAACAGGATCTCGAGACATTAAAGCATGTGGTGGCTGAGGCTATCAAAGGTGGCGTGACCATGGTGCAAGTGCGTGAAAAGCATGGTGATGTCCGCGCTTTTATTGAACGCGCGCAAGCGGTAAAAGCAATTCTACAGGGTACCGGTGTCCCTTTAATCATTAATGATCGCGTTGATGTGGCATTGGCGGTCGATGCTGACGGGGTGCACTTGGGGCAATCGGATATGCCTGCTGATTTGGCCCGCCAGTTAATCGGTGATCAGAAGATTCTGGGATTATCCGTAGAAAATGAGCAGCAGTTGTTCGATGCCGAAGCCATGCCTGTGGATTATTTAGGGCTGAGTGCCATCTTTACTACGCCGACCAAAACCGACATCAAGAAAGCCTGGGGCATTGACGGTTTGGCACAAGCTGTTGCCAAGAGTACGTTCCCGATTGTCGCTATTGGTGGCATTAATATGTCGAACATTGCTGACATTCATGCCGCTGGCGCAGACGGTATCGCCTTAGTCTCTGCGATTTGCCATGCCGAAAGTCCGGCTCAAGCGGCGCGTGATTGTTTAGCCGCACTGCAGGCTTGAGCCGAAAGAAGAAGCCGAATGGCGGAGTGAGCTGAAAAGCATCACCAAAAATGACGAGGGTAACAGCTCGTCATTTTTTTATGCTTACATCCTGCCAGTATTTTAAGCCTTCCAGTACGCCTTCCGCGTGAGACGCCGCGCTGGTATAAACATGTTGATGATCGGACAAGTGCGCCACTTCCGGATAATGGTTCGCCACTAAAATGGCGTTAATGCCGGGTATCGTCAGCATGGCCGTATCGTTAGCAGAATCCCCCGCTACACAGATTTCATGGGCTGCTAACTGATGCTTTTCCATTAAATGATGGATCGCCGTCGCTTTGTTGATCCCTTTGGGGGTGATGTCTAAAAACCAATCGTGAGAGTAGGTAAGATCCACCTCAATCGCATGGGCAAGCAGACGTTCGGCAATGGCTGTGTACTGGTGGTTATCCAACTTACCTTCAAAGGTCAGTTTAAAGTCCCCTTGATGCGGAGGATGGCATTCCCCTAAAAAAGGCACATCACGCAGAGCATGGTGAATGGCCGATTTGCTCCATTTCGCCTGAACATGATGTTGCCAGGCTTCATCATTAAGGCGTTCATGACCATGGTACATTTTGGTGCCGATATCACTGATGATACAGCGGGGTGCCGGATAGTTTTCCGTGGTTAAGCCGTCTGAAATAGAAGGAAAGGTGCGGCCGGTTGCGATGACAAAATGTACATGGTCTTGGGTGCTGAGATAATCCGTTAATTGATTGACCCCGTGTGATGAACCGCCATTGATGGTGCCATCGAAGTCGCAAACCAGCATTTTAATCATTGTGACTACCTCTTATTACTACGGACTTTTAGTTTAGCTGTTTAACGTCTCTTTAATTTCATCCGCGCTAAAACCATGGGAGTAAAGATACGCGTAAGCTTTGCTTTTTTCTGAGGCATTAGTCAGGTCAAAACGCTTTTTTTCCAGTCGTAGTCGACAGTTTTTATAAAAATCGATAGTGCCATCACGCTCCAGCGCTTCAACGTGCGCATCAAAGGCTGAGACATCCATCATCTTCTGTTGTAACTCTCGGCGAATCGTTGATTTGCCTTTGAGTTTACGAGCCAGCTTTTCGATTTCTTTGCTGATGTCAGCTTTGTCTGCTTTCATCTGTAATTTTGAGGGCAGTGCTGCTGCTTCCGAATGTGACTGAATAGCCTGACGCACGTCTGACGATGAAAACCCATGTTTGATGAGCGTTGTGTGCAACTTATCGCTGGATAGGCCAGTGAGCTTCATATTGGCCAAGCGGTTCTTGAGTAAGGTTAACTCACAGATGCTGTCCCGATTGGCGATATAAGCGATGGCATCGCTGATAATGGTGTCGCTGATGCCTTTTTCTTTCAATTTGGTATGAATGAATTGGCTGCCTTTTTCCGCGTTAAAGGCTAACTCCACAAAGTGAATCGCAAAGCGTTCGTCAGATTTTAAATAGCCGCGATCAATCAGATCGTTAATAACCGTATCAATCCATTCCTGATTGTCGGTTTTGGCTTCCAGCTTTTTGCGCAATTCATCAATGGTGCGATCTTTTGCCTCAAGGTGGTAATAGGCGCTGCCGTACACATTATCAATGGTTTTGGCTTGTTTGATAGGACGTTGGCGTAGCATGAAGGCCTCGGGAGAAAATCGTCGTACATATTTCCTGACTGTAATGCAGTTGCGAAGTGATTGCTATAGAGAGAATGACTATGGGGAGTATTGCTACAGAGAGGGATCGCTATAGAAAGGGGGCGATGCGAGAGAGGAAAGGCGTGTGGTGTCTGGCATATAGAAGTGTGAAGCGGAAACTACCCGGTGCATCACACACCGGATAGCGATTTGTGCTGGTGGATTATTGGAACTGGTAGTTCATACCCACCGACATCATGTACTGTTTTGAGTCGTAGAAATCGATGTTGGATTCACTCATGCCAAGGCCTGCAAGGCTGATGAATGACCAGTTCTGCCAGCCCATGAAATTTTTGTGTTCATAAGCCGCAAACAGACCGAACTCGTTATCGGTACGGGCTTTATTGAAGACTGGGTTGACCGCTTCGTAGTCACGGTTGCTGTAGCTGGCTGTCAAAGCCAACAGGTTGCGATCCAGCACTTTGAAGTAAGTGACTTCTGCGCCATAAGCAATGTAAGAGTTCGCGCTGCCATCTGCTTCTGCGGTGGTCATGCTGAAAGCGGGTTTCAGGAATGACGTGGCGGATAATGGCTGACGGAAATCGGCTTTAATGAAAAATGCCGTGGAATCGCGACGCAACAGATCTTGCTGCTGACGGCTTAAGCCACGAGATGCACCGGCTTTATCGTTATCCACATTGTTGAATGAGTAGGCCGAATCAAGGCTGATGCTGGTGCCGCCAATATTGTCGACTTTAAAACGTAGCGCCGTGGTACGGGCGTCGGTCTTGTCGCGGTTGGCGCCGGTTTTAAACGGGTCTGCCCATACGTCTTTGGTAATAAAACCAGGGATAAATGACACATCCAATACCGTGCCCGAAGCCAATTTCTGGCGTGCACCGATCTCCATCACTAAGTTACCGACCGCAATATCGCTACGGTTCATACCGGCGTATACCTGGCGGTTCAGATCGTCAAAGGTGTAAGTGATGTTGCCCAGAGGCAAAATCAAACTGTCGCTGTGCGATGACGCGGACTGATTCAGATCAGAAATGGAGGCATCACCGTAAGTGTTCAGGTTAGAACGGACAGAAGCAAAACCGGTTTGTAACGAAATTTCACCGCTGTAGCCTTTTTCAGCTGCTAACGGGGTAGCGGTGGCTGCAAAAGTCGACGCAGATAAACAAAGTGATAGAGCAAGGATTGAGTATTGGGTTTTCATTAACAGGTGCCGAAATAAACAAGATGCGATGAGCAAAGGGGAGGGCTCAACAGCAAAAGGGCGAGCATCCTAGCAGAAAAGTGCGGTTTGTCCAAATAGCAGCAAATAACGGCAGGTTTAATGAAAATGCTATAAAAAATGCCTGTTTGGCAGAACAGGCATTGATATCAATGAGATAGTCGAGCGATAAAACGCTGTTTATTTACAGCACTTTTAATACATCGGCGGCATCTAAACGTGATTTTGGCAACTTCGCGTTGTAGTCTTCATCAGCATGGTGATAACCAATCGCTAACGCGACGTTACACACATAGCCATCTAACTCTTCTTTGAAAATCTCACCGATCAGATCACTGTCGATGCCTTCCATGGTGGTCGAATCAATCCCTAAACGTGCCAACGTGTGTAAGGTATTACCCAGTGCAATATAGGTTTGTGAGTTCGTCCAACCGCCGTTGTAGCCCTTTTCATCGGTATTCAGATCCGCAAAAGCATAAGAGCCAAAGGCCTGCTCACGGTTTTCCGGCTGCACGCGGCCATCTGCAATGCCTTTGTCGACCACTTTAGCGTAATCGTCGCGGGTGTAATGCGGGTTGTGGGCAAACAAAATGATGTGTGAGGCTGCTTTGGCGTGCGGTTGATTGAATTGGTGTTTATTGGCAAAGGTATCGTGGAAACGTTGTTTCGCGTCATCGCTTTCAATCACGATGAACTTCCATGGCTGGGAGTTGATGGAAGAGGCAGACAAACGCATCGCTTCATACAAAACATCCAGATCCGCTTGTGGAATGCGCTTGGTGGCATCGTAACGTTTGGCGGTATAGCGATTGCTGAGATCAGAAATAATTGGGTGTGTCATGATGCTTTCCATATTTCGGTCGGGTCAACGCAAAATCATTCTTGCGTGGGAATACAGCGGGAGCTGTTGTTTAACTATGGGGAAACACTAGCAAAAAAAAGGAGAAAATCCTATGGGCAGCAAGGGATGAGCAATGTTGGATAAAGTGCGCTAGCCAAGTGGTGTGGCTAGCGCGAGAGATAAATTACTAATTAATAAATTCAATGTCGGTTTTTATGACGCCTTTTAAAACCAGAATGCCACGAATCACGCCGAGTGCCAGAATCAATGCCATACCGCCAGCGCAGCCTGCAAGTACATAAGTCAATACTCGTTCATCATCAAAGTAAATGAGTAGAGCTTCTTGATAATGATAGATGGACAATCCGGCAGCGCAGAGACTGACTAGCGCCATGACGATGAGGCTTGAGGTGAATTTTTCTCGTGAAATACGTTTTACATCTGACATCATGTTAATCCAATAAAATGAAGAGAATCTAAAGGGATATGCCATGTATATAATACAGAGTGGTGATGTATTGGTCGTCGGATGGCGGCGGTAAATATCTGTTATTCGGCCTATATTTTGCTATGACTGCAAATGATTAAGATATTAATTTCCGGATGCGAAATTGATGTTCCAGTGTGTGATACGCCTCGGGGAACCCTGTAACAGAGGCGTTCGATACGCGGTTTCTTCTCGAGATAATGTTCAAATCATAGGCTTGGCGATTGTTTTGCGTGCGTAAGCAGGCGAAGGTGATCCATTCTGCGCACTGTAGTGATAGCTAACGTATTGAGGCGAATCGTGAAAAAAACTCTTCTATTATTATCCGCATTATTTCTGTCTGCATTTTCCATGACGAGTCTGGCGACAGAACCCTCGAAAGCCAGTCAATGCGCGTCATATGCCACGAACATTTACATTGGATTAAAAAAATCGGGGCAGCCGAATGATGCGTGGATTGAAGAAATGAAAGGGTGGAAAGCCAAAGGTGCGACGAAGCAAGAAGTGGCCATTATGATGGTGCGATTGTCTGAAGAAGTCATGGGGCCAGATAGCGATGAGCGCAAGCGTTCAGGTAAACCGTTAACAGTAGAAGATATTCTGAAGAAAATGACTGTGTTGTATAAAGACACCGGTTGTGTGTCGGATAGCACCCCTGAGTTGAAGGTGTAATCTGATAAATCCATAGAACAGATACAAATAGAACATCAATATATAGAACACCGAGATATAGAATAAGTAGAAAAATGGCTCGCACGGTGCGAGCCATTTTTGTTTCAGAGTGAGGGTTTAACGTATGGAAACGTTAGCCGGTATGAATTACACGTGCTGTGTAAACGTACGGGTGATCACATCTTGTTGCTGCTCACGGGTCAGTGAGTTAAAGCGTACCGCATAGCCAGACACACGGATGGTCAACTGTGGGTATTTCTCTGGGTGCTCTACTGCATCCATCAACATGTCACGATTCATCACGTTCACGTTCAGGTGCTGGCCGCCTTCAATGTTGATACCGTTTTGATCCGCCTCGTGGTGGAAGTAACCGTCCATCAGGGCTGCCAAGTTTTGCTTTTGCGTATCCACTTCTTTACCCAGTGCATTTGGCACAATGGAGAAGGTGTAAGAGATCCCATCTTTGGCAAAGGCAAACGGCAGTTTCGCGACGGATGTCAGTGACGCTACCGCGCCTTTTGTGTCACGGCCGTGCATTGGGTTTGCACCCGGACCAAATGGCATACCTGCGCGGCGACCATCTGGTGTGTTGCCGGTTTTCTTACCGTACACCACGTTAGAGGTGATGGTTAAGATAGACTGTGTTGGCGTTGCGTTGCGATACATGGTCATCTTCTGAATTTTCTTCATGAAGCGTTCGACCAAATCACAGGCAATGTCATCGACACGATCATCATTGTTACCGAATTTCGGATAATCACCCTCGATGTTGAAGTCGATAGCAATACCGTCTTCGTCGCGAATCGGTGTCACTTTGGCGTATTTAATCGCAGCCAAAGAATCCGCCACGACAGACAGACCTGCAATACCACAGGCCATGGTACGACGCACATCGCGATCCATCAGTGCCATCAGTGACGCTTCATAGCTGTAGCGATCGTGTGAGTAGTGGATGATGTTTAACGCGGTCACGTATTGGGTGGCCAGCCAGTCCAGCATTTCATCGAAGCGTGGCATCAGGGTCTCGAAGTCTAAAACCTCATCCATGACTTTGCCAAACTGTGGACCCACTTGTACTTTTGATTTTTCGTCGATACCACCGTTGATGGTGTACAACAACGCTTTTGCCAAGTTCGCACGCGCACCAAAGAACTGCATGTCTTTACCCACAATCTGCGGGCTCACACAACACGCAATGGCGTAGTCATCATTGTTGAAATCTGGACGCATCAGATCATCGTTTTCATACTGAACTGATGATGTCTCAATCGATACTTTCGCGGCGTATTGCTTAAAGGCGATAGGCAATTGTTCAGACCACAAAATGGTCATGTTTGGCTCTGGTGCCGGGCCCATGGTGTGCAATGTGTGCAAGTAACGGAAGGTGGTTTTGCTGACCAGTGTACGGCCGTCAACACCCATCCCTGCCATTGCTTCGGTTGCCCAAATTGGGTCGCCAGAGAACAGTGAATCATAATCAGGCGTACGCAGGAAACGTACCATACGCAGTTTCATGATGAAGTGGTCAATCATCTCTTGTGCGTCAGATTCGGTGATCACACCGTTCGCCAAATCACGTTCAATGTACACATCCAAGAAAGTCGACGTACGACCCAGTGACATGGCTGCACCATTTTGCGATTTCACCGCCGCCAGGTAACCAAAATAGGTAAATTGGATCGCTTCTTGTGCCGTGCGAGCAGGGGAAGACATATCAATGCCGTATTTCTGGCCCATGGTGCGGATATCTTCCAGTGCCTGTACCTGATCTGCCAACTCTTCACGTAGGCGAAGGGTTTTCTCTAGATCTTGGCCTTGTTCCAGGAAGGCTTGAGTCGAATTGATTTGCTCAAGTTTGTCCGCTTTTAGGAAGTCGATACCGTAAAGTGCAAGACGACGGTAGTCACCGATAATACGGCCACGGCCATAAGCATCAGGCAGGCCAGTAATGATACCGGATTTGCGGCAAGCAATGATGTCTTTGGTGTAAAGATCAAAACATGCTTTGTTGTGTGTTTTACGGTATTCCGTGAAGATTTGCTCAACACGTGGGTCAAGTTCGCGGCCGTACACTTCACATGAGTTTTTCACCATGCGAATACCGCCGTTAGCGATAATGGCACGCTTTAGTGGTTTGTCTGTTTGTAGACCAACGATAGTTTCGAGATCTTTATTAATGTAGCCCGCATCATGAGAAATAATGGTTGAAGGCAGGTCCGTATCAAAATCTAACGGCGCATGTGTGCGGCTTTCTTCTTTAATACCTTCCAGTACGTTATTCCAAAGCGTTTTGGTCGCATCTGTGGCTTCAGCAAGGAAAGATTCGTCACCCTCATAAGGCGTGTAGTTCGTTTGAATAAAATCACGGGTATTGACGTCTGTTTGCCATGCACCTGCGGTAAAGCCTTGCCAAGCGTCTAACATTGCTGTGGTTGGAATGGTCATACCTAATTCCTCAAAATAATGGGTATTTGAAAACAGCAGGCGTGAAACAAGAAAGGCGGTATCCATTAATGCTTTCATGAATATTTTGGCTCAAATTCAGGGTGTAAAAGACCCTGCCAATGAGGCACAACCTATTGAAACGTCAATGGGAATACGTGTTTGCTTCACGTCTTTAACTTGGGAGTGATACTAAACAAATCCAAACTATGAGTAAAATGAATGGTTATCATATTTGCCATGCTTATTGTGCATTTATTGGTTTTTCTTTGGCTTTTATCAGGCGTTTACTGGTAATGAAGAGGGTGAAATAGAGGGTGTTAACCCCAGTGATAGTAAGTAAATGTGCTGTGTTGTTGAGGGTGATGCTCAGGTGGGTAATGTAATAATAATGCTTCTATAGAATTAGGTAATTGTGATTAACGGTCAAAACATACCCATAAAAGATAAAGCAAGTAATTTTTTGAAACTAAATGTAAGAAATGGAGTCATAATGAGCAAAATAATAATAGTACGGATGTTTTTGTGTTTAATTTTCAAGCAAGACCGCATTTATCTATAAATAAATTACCATTTGTATTGGCTGTTTATTATACAGTTGTTATCAATTTACCCATCGCTCATGAACTCTGGCGCATTATGGCAGCCATGGATGCATACAAATTGGGTTTTGTGTTATCACTGCCCGTGTTTTTCTGTGCTGCCTTTCAAGCCATTTTCCAGCTGTTTAATTGGCCGTATTTCTCTAAACCTTTTTTTATTTTTCTTCTGCTGACATCTAGCCTTGTCAGTTATGCTATGTTTAATTATGGCATTTTTGTTGATTACGGCATGATTGAAAATGTCTTTGAAACAAATTCCGGAGAGGCTGCCAGTTACCTGAGTACATATTCCGTTATTTGGTTTGTGCTGATGGGCGTCATTCCCGCTTGTATCTTGGCGATCACCAAGTTTGACTATCCTGGATTGAAGTCTTTCTTCGGTTGGAAGCTGGGAGGGATAGCGATCTCATTAGTGGTGATTGGTGCCATTGCTGGCCTGTACTATAAAGACTACGCATCCGTCGGGCGCAATAACCACTATTTAAAAAAAATGATCATTCCCAATGAATACGTTTGGGATACTTACCACTATATCCGCGATACGTATCTGACAGATCCTGTTCCTTATAAAGAAATCGGTACCGATGCGAAACAGACAGCGGCAGCCAAGCAAGCGGCGAAGCCAACGTTGTTGGTGTTTGTGTTAGGGGAAACGGCACGTGCGTATAATTATCAGTACCATGGTTACGGCAAGCCGACCAATCAGCATACTGCGTCGGATAATCCGATTTTCTTCCAAAACGTCACCTCTTGCGGCACAGCGACAGCCGTATCCGTGCCTTGTATGTTCTCTAACATGAATCGTACAAATTACGATAAAGAGACCGCTTATAACCAAGATAATGTGGTAGATATCATGCAGCGTGCGGGCGTTCAGTCAATTTGGCACGATCATGATGGTGGTGACAAAGGTGTGGCGCACCATATTAAGAAGACGGCACTCACACCCGCGCATAATGATCCATTATGTAATGACGCACATTGTTACGACACGGCGATGTTAGCGTCTTTCGCCGATGATTCGAAAGACTTAACCCAAGACAGTATCATTTTCTACCATATCTCAGGCAGTCATGGCCCCACGTACTTTGAACGTTATCCTGAATCTCATCGTACGTTTACGCCAGACTGCCAGCGTGCAGACATTGAGAATTGCACGAATGAAGCCTTGGTGAATACGTACGATAACACCATTTTGTATACGGATTACTTCATTGCGCAGGCCATCGATAACCTGAAATCGGTTTCTGACAAATACAATGTGGGTTTGATTTATCTGTCTGATCATGGTGAATCATTAGGTGAAGATGGCGTGTATTTGCACGGTATTCCGTATGCCATTGCACCCAAAGAGCAGACCCATGTCCCTATGCTGATGTGGTTCTCCGATGATTTCACTAAGCAAAAGCATCTGAATGAAGACTGCTTACGTCAGAATGCCAAAGAAGGGACGTATTCTCACGATAACCTGTTTGATTCGTTGTTGGGTATTATGGACGTAGAAACAGATGCTTATCGTCAAGATCAGGATGTATTTGCTACCTGCCGCGCATCGTAAATAACCCGAACGATAAAATTGAAAACGCCTATCTGTGAACATGCGAGCGTGAACTTTCGCAAAAACAGGTAGGCGTTTTTTGTTGTCAGATTGGTTGGCAGAGAATTAATACAACGCCTCAAACGCATCGATTTTCTCTTTGCCACGCAGCAGTAAGAAATTCAGGAATCGACTTGGGCATGTCGTGAGCACGTATTCTTCTTCCACGTCGTGTTTTTTCAGTAGGGCAATCGCCAAATCGAGCGTTGCGATCTCTTCACAAAAGTGAGCGTCTGATCCGGTTGTGAATTGCACGCCAATGGCTGTGCCGCGTTCCACAATGGTGTTGCAGCGTACATCACTGCCGTGACGGCTTTTTCCGGTCAGCGAGGTATTATTGACTTCAATGGCCACATTGTATGCTTTGGCACACGTTAATACTGCATCAATATCAAACGGGTAGTTAGGGTTGCCTAAGTGCCCCAGTACATCGACACGGCCGCTTTTGATGATATTAATGAGTGCCGTGGTATGGTCCGCTTCTGTGCTGGGTGGGAACACCGGTTCATGGAAGCTGGCAATCACCCAATCAAGGTGCTGGTCGGAAGAAGGGGGCAGGTCAATCTCGCCCTCAAGGTTGAGGATGTTGGCTTCCACACCTCGAATGATGCCCACATCGTGCAAAAAGCGCGGTAAAATGCGCTGGTTGTTAAAAAACCAGTAGTGTGGCGCGCCCGGCATGCTCGGGGCGTGATCCGTGGTACACAACAGTTTGAGGTTCTTGTTTTTGGCGGCCAGTGCGTTTTCAATGATGGTGCTGTACGCATGGCCACTTGCGAGAGTGTGAGTGTGGGTGTCAATCACGATGTCCATCATAATCTCCTGCTAGGTGAACAACTTATTGAATGGCAAATGAACCGTCTTGGTTCAAGTGCAGGGTGAGATCGGCATTGACGGAATGCTGGAGTACCTTTTCAACATTGACCGCATCTGAACGCTGATAAAACGCCAGTGCCTCTTCTGGTGATGTCCCTCCACGTATTTTGCGACTGACGAGACGCGCTTGCAAATATTCAGGCTGTGTATCAATAAAAACAGTGAAGTCGGCAAGTTGGTGTAGTCCGCGCCATACGGGTTCGTCTAATAGCAGCCAGTTACCTTCCACCACTACAATGTTTTTCGTGACCGCAATGGCATCATCTACCGGATCATGCAGGTTGCGGTCGTAATAAGGCCAAGCCGGATCGCCGCTTTTCAATTGTTTGAGTTTGGCGATGAGTTCTGTGAGGTTAAAGGTTTCATACGCGCCTTTAATACTGCGCAATAATATTTGTTCGCCATTTTTCTCAATGGTGTTGGCATCAAGAATGTCATTGGGGTAGTGGAAGCCGTCCATCGGTAAGACTTGCAGTGGCTCAAGGTCGGGCTGTTGTTCAGACAGGTATTCCCAAAAGGCCGCAAGGGTGGATTTGCCGCTGCCAGGAGGGGCGGAGAGAAAAACCACCACACGTTGTTGGGTTTCTTGATACAAGCGGGTGAATTTTTCGACCAGTGGCTGGTGGATTTGCTGGATGTCTTGATCGGGGAAGTCGGCTTGGGTCTCAAAGCCGCTGATATTCAGGTTCACTTTCATGGCGAAGCCTCATTGATTGATTTCACTTTCGAGATTTTCTAATAGCAACTCACAAGAGAGGTTAAGGACGGTTTTGATCAGCGATTCATACCGCATCTGTGAAAATGCCTCGAAAGAGGAAAACTTAATCTTGTTGATGGACTCAAGGTAATAGCCGTCTTGCTGGGATGACAATACCGCCTGACTTTTAATGAAGTCGTAGACGACGTCATCGCCAAATTGCAGCGCTTCGGGTAGGGAGGCGGCATATTCTAGCGTCTGGTTGTACAGCCCGATGTCAGCATAGGTTTTGAGCGAAATTTTGCCCATCGCAAACATCAGTTTTGATACCACATCGGTGGTTTCCAGCGGGCCGTTTTCTCGTAATAAGGGCTCCACGGCATACTCCATCACCAGTGCATCCTGAACAAACACGCGAGGGAGTAACGCCTTTAACTTGAGGTTGATCACTTGATTTGAAATCTGAAGAAATGACGAGGCATCCTCGCAATCTTCCAGTTTCTTAAGTAGTGCATTTTCACGTGACAACGTTGGTAACCTCTTGATTATGTGGCAGCGCAAGGCTACCACATAATGTCATTGTGACTAAACCGTCAAGCTCACGTTGTAGAAGGCAAGCAGGGCTTTTTCCGCTTCCACATTCCATACATAGTTGTTGGCTTTCAGGATGGCATCCAGTTCTACAAAGAACAGGTCAGTGTCAGCCAGGGAGAGGAAATCATCAATGGCCGTCAGTGGCAGATCAATGTGCGGGTAGATAAGCTTCTTACCGCCTGGAATATCCAACTGATTCAAAATGGTGTGCGGCGCGGCTTGTAACCCGCCTACGTGGGTGATCATGAATGACGGGTTGATTAGGCGATCTGAAGACAGATTCAGTGATTCAATCATGTCACCGGTTGAGCCACCCGATGTGCCGACAATGTGGGTTGCTTCATAATGCACGTTGTAGAAGTTAAACGGCACTTTGAAGTTTTTGTCAGTTGGGCCTGCGAAGAAATTCAGGCAGCCGTCATTCCCCAGTAATTCATCGGCTTGTTCCAGCACTTGTGCCACTGCCGCGTAAACCATCACATCGTCATAGCCTTGGCCGTCATTCAGCGATTTCAGGTAAGCGACGGGATCATCGACGTTGGCCGTGTTCACATAGTGCAGCTCAATACCTTGCGCTTGTGCGGCGCTCACCGGGATCAGGCTTTCTGCGCGATCAAGGCGGGCTTGGTCAATGTCCGTCACCACAATACGTTTGGGCTTGATGGAACCGTTAATCGCATAGTCGATAGCACCAATCCCCATTGGGCCGGCACAGGCCAGTAGTGCCAGTGAGCCGTTGGCTTTGATGCCCATATCATGTTCATACACGTACGGTTTAGTGTGGTAGCTGGCGTGGTAAGCGCCAATGATACAAGACATAGGTTCGGCCAGTGACGCATCAGCAAAATAGTCACCGCTGTATGGCAGCACACAGCCTAAATCAATGGCGATCTTGGGAATGATGGAGTAGGTCGCGTTACCGCCGAAGGTTTCGTAGCTGTAACCGGCAGAGTAGCCAGAAGGTAGCCCCATTGCTGGCTGTAACACAAAGTATTCGCCTTTCGTGAACTGATCTTTGAGGTTGTCGCCGACTTCTACAATCACACCTGCGTATTCATGACCGGTCATTACGGGCACGTCTTCGATATTCTCGGGTACACGCTTGTGTTGACTGCCGAGCAATGCGGCTTTGTAGGTAGAAAGACAAATACTGTTTGAGATGTTTTTGACGAGCAGTTCGTCTGGGGAAATTGCTGGTAAATCAAAGGTTCTGAGTTGTACGTTCTTTTCGCCACAAATAACCGCTGCTGTTGTTTGTACCATGATAGGTCTCCTGAAGTCTTTAGAGTCGGAGCGGTGAACCGCCCCGGACTGTTTGATTAGGCTTGTTGTTCGATAGTTACCATCAGCTCATCAAGAGCAGGGTCATTGAGGAAGTTCTTAATCGTGATGACGGGTAGCCCGGTTGCGTTCACGGCACGGCTCTCTAGGCTCTCGTGGGTGACGACAATGTCTGCATCACTGGGGACTTTTTCGATAGCGAAGTTCTTCACTTCAATATCAATCCCCGCTTTGGTGAGTTTGCGCTTGAAGGTAGATGCCCCCATGGCGCTTGACCCCATACCCGCATCACAAGCGAAGGCGATAAACTGAATCGGTTTGGCCTGTGCGTTAACCGTATCCAGTGCGTTGGTTGCGATTGCTGTTGCAGGTTTAGCCGCGCCTTCAGCCTTCATGTCTTTCATATCAGTGACAGATTGTTCAAAGTCGCTTTCTTTCTCTTCGGACTTGCTCATTTTCAGGATGGCGCTGGCCACCAAGAAGGAGACAATCGCGGCACTTGTCACACCGGCAATGGTGCCGATGAAGCTGCCTTTTGGCGTTAATGCCAGGTAAGAGAAGATAGAGCCAGGACTTGGGCCTGCAACCAGACCGGCATCGAACAAGTTGAAGGTCGCAATACCTGTGGCTGCACCTGCAATCATGGCGAGAATCATGACAGGTTTCATCAGTACGTACGGGAAGTACAGCTCGTGAATACCGCCAAAGAAGTGAATGATGATGGCACTTGGTGCTGAACGCTTACTCAGGCCTTGGCCGAACATGGCATAAGCCAACAGCATACCCAGACCCGGACCCGGGTTAGACGCCACCATAAAGAAGATAGATTTACCAGTTTCAGCCGCTGCTTGTAGTCCAAGCGGGTAGTAGATCCCCTGATCAATCGCGTTATTCAAGAACAGCACTTTCGCCGGTTCGTTAATGATCGCCAGCAGTGGCAGGAAGCCAGTGGCAACCAATGCTTCAATGCCTGATTTAACGAAAAGGTTAGCAGCAGTAACGGCAGGGCCCACAATTTCGTAAGCAAACAGACACAGCAGCATGCCGACAATACCGAGAGAGAAGTTATTCACCACCATCTCGAAACCGGAAGGGATACGGTGTTGGATGCGTTTATCCATCTGCACCACCACCCAAGCACTGAGTGGACCCATGATCATCGCGCCGACAAACATTGGGATATCTGCACCGACAATCACGCCCATGGTACCGATAGCACCGGCAACCGCACCGCGTTTATCGCCGACAATTTGACCACCGGTATAACCGATCAGCAGGGGTAGCAAGTAGGTGATCATCGGGCCGACCAGTTCACCAAACGCTTCATTTGGCATCCAGCCCGTTGGGATAAAGAGGGCGGTAATAAAACCCCAGGCGATGAAAGCGCCGATATTGGGGAGCACCATGGCGGTCAAGTGACCCCCAAAGGCTTGGACATTCGCTCGCATGTTCGTTTTCACGTTATTATCCTTCTTAGTACGCTTTAATAATGCCGAGGACTTGTTCTTTGGATGCGGCTTGTGAGAGCTTTACAATACTGTCTTCATCCACAAACATTTCGCTCAGCGCTTGAATCACTTCGATGTGGGTGTCAGAATCTTTTGCGGCTAAAGTAATAAGGATGTTGGCTGGGCCTAGTTCAGAGCCAAAATCAACAGGTGTCGGGAAGACATGAATGCCTAATCCTGTTTTTAACACCCCGGCCTCAGGGCGGGCATGTGGCATCGCCAAGCCCGGGCAGAGTACGTAGTAAGGGCCATTGTCTTGGGTGGATTGAATAATGGCGTCTGCATAATCGGCAGATACATAACCGCGTTCTTCTAGGTAAGCGGTGGTTTTTCTTACTGCGTCTTGCCACTGGTAGTTGTCGTCATTGATAACATCAACGAGATCATGATCAATTAACTCATATAACATGTCTTTATTCCCTGTCGTCATTTGTTGTGTCTATTATCAATACAATGAGAAGGGAGAAGCAAACCGGCAAAAAGAGTGATCAATGTTGAATTAATATGCCTGTCAAGCAGTGATAAGTACTCGTCATCACATAATCAGTGTGAAATTTAATAACAGAATTTGTTTGAATGACAAATCAACCCCTGCTTTGTGCACTTAATCATACATTAGAAAAATAAATTAAATTAACTCAGTGTGATGGTCGTCAAATTAGATGGATTGTATCGATGATTTATTTGAGATAGATCGGTTTTGATTCGGAGATAGAGAGAAGCCAAAGCGTGCTCTTTGATACATGAAAGAGTAAATAATAGCGTTTCATGATATGCACTGAAATTGAGTGACGGCATTTTGTGCTTTTATCAGCAAATCGTGCATATAATCATCATAATGCAGTGCGCGCAGTAAAGCAGAGCGTGAGCTGCACTCATCCACTCTGCTTTGAGTATTCTTAATGGCTGTTTTGCGAGAGATTGAGGAGGGATTAACTCATGCCTCAAGGGGAGTAGTGAAGTGGATATCAATGCCTAAATATTCAGAGAGTTCCCGTTCTACGCGATGAAACTCATTCACTGGCAGGTAGATCTCCATCGCTGTCGATTCATCATCATAATAATCAGGTTGGTTATCCTGTTTACAAAACACAAGGTAACAGTCGTCGTTGTTGAGTTTTAGTTGCAGCGCATCCTCATGCGAAATAACAGCAGAGATATTGTGTTTGATAATGACGTGTTGAGCGTCGAGCTTTAAACCCACTTTCATCGGATTTACTCATCAATTCATATAATAATTCAATGGTTTAAAAATGGTTGTTGCCTGTGCATCGGGGAGGGTGAATGTCACCCAATGAGAGGCAACACCATTCTTGAGGCGATTGTCTGCCTCGTAGTGAAAGTGGGCAATTGAAATATTGTATGGGTTTGTATAGAGTCAAAATAGGATAAAAGAATACTAGATTGAAGTTATACGTTTTTGTAAGTAATCATGAGCAAATGATGATATGTCATTACCTATTGGTATTCGGCATAAATTATTTGCTGCAATCAATGTTGAGCCAGAACCAAAGAATGGGTCAATAACGGTATCTCCTAATTGACTGCTTTGTAGAATCAACACTTCAA
The DNA here is from genome assembly GCF_001029435.1 of Photobacterium aphoticum. GTDB lineage: Bacteria > Pseudomonadota > Gammaproteobacteria > Enterobacterales > Vibrionaceae > Photobacterium > Photobacterium aphoticum. The sequence goes on from NZ_LDOV01000027.1 coordinate 43,547, forward strand.
GTAGTGGAATTGGTTTTTCTGTAGGATACCCACGATATACTCTTTTAAATGTTAATATATCAGGAATACTTAAATCATTTAACTTTCGCTTACCCTTTTCAAAAAAAAGAATATATTCGTGTCTAGATCTATAATGGTATCCCATTCCAATTGTGACTTTATCCCATATAATTGGCTTCCAAAATTTAAATCCTACTTTTTCTGCGATTGGTTTTATCACAAACATTGTTTCCTGATCACAAAAAAGGTAAAAGTGTGAGTTTTTTTTAAGAATTCTATAGACTTGAGTTAATAGCTCTTCAAATCGGTCATTAGGGAAAATATCAAACCAGTTGTTACTAGATGATTTACTCACCTTCAACCTAGTAGTTGTTCCAACCTTTCGATGCTTTTCAAGTGATTCATATGGTGGATCTGTTATTAATAGATCTACACTGTTTGATTCAAGCATTGAAAGCCAAGTAACTGCATCCTCTTGATATAAATTCATCCTTTATTAAACGAGTGTTTTACACTCACGCCCACTCTTATATACTGTAGATATCTCGCCTTTTTCTAGTCTTCTACATGCAATACAGTAACTTTGATAACCCTCTGGGTTGCGGGCTGTGACTCTTGCTGGAGTTTTGCCGAAGGATGATGGGTATGGATGATATACATGTTGACCACCGTTTGCATCTGAGCAATGGGGGCAAGATTTAAATTTAGCACCAGTATTTGGATCTCGTTTTTGTAGCATTCCAACATTTAGTTTTTTCGAGCAGCAAGTACATGTCATAGTTATATATACCTAAGAAAAATATTCGTACTGTTGTAAAATATAATGTGTGGTTTATTTTTTACAGATAAGCATTCTTTTGGTTTCTTCAATAGCTATCAAACAAAAATCTAAACGATTATTTTTAATTATTAACTTTGCTTCTGGAAGTACATGGATGGCTTCATCTACTGCCAGATCTAATGTTTCAAAGTCAAGCTTTAAAGAGCGTAAGTCTCGACGTTCTTTACCCATCATGTCGTACCAATTACCTTTATACATAACACTTCCAAACTACTTTGAATCATATACAAATAAAAGCGGATATATTTATATATGAAACTTATGGCTTAAAAATGGAGGTGCTTCACAATTATTCAAAGTGAATTCAATAGATAATTATTGAGTGGTTAAACAATAGAGGTGCTATATCATCAATTTATATTTAATTTTATTGATGATTTTATGAGTATTGTTACTACGAGCAAGGATGGGTGTGAAGTGAGGATACAAGGTGGGAATGGGGAATTACACGAAAAAAAGGCCGCTAATCAGCGGCCTTCAATCAATCAGCAACGTGATAACATCACTTCAGTGAAGCGAAAATCACTCTTTACCAAACACGTTGTTTTCTTGTTCCTGTACGCGAATGAACGTGGTGCGTTTTGTTAGCTCTTTAAGCTGTGCAGCACCTACGTAAGTACAGGTTGAACGTACGCCACCCATGATGTCTTGAATGGTGTTGTTCACCGTGCCACGGAATGGCAATAGCACGGTTTTGCCTTCAGCCGCACGGTAAGTCGCAACACCACCAGAGTGCTTGTCCATTGCGCTTTGAGATGACATGCCATAGAACTTCATGAACGTTTTACCGTCTTGCTCAATCACTTCGCCGCCGCTTTCAGTGTGGCCAGCCAGCATACCGCCAAGCATTACGAAGTCCGCACCGCCGCCGAACGCTTTAGACACGTCACCCGCACATGAGCAACCACCGTCACCGATGATACGACCGCCAAGGCCGTGCGCAGCATCCGCACATTCAATGATGGCAGACAGCTGAGGGTAGCCAACGCCAGTTTTTACGCGCGTGGTACATACAGAACCTGGGCCGATACCCACTTTCACGATGTCAGCGCCGGCTAGGATTAGCTCTTCCACCATGTCGCCAGTCACAACGTTACCTGCGCTGATCACTTTGTCTGGGAAAGCTTCACGTACTTTCTGTACGTACTCAACAAGGTGCTCAGAGTAACCGTTCGCGATATCAATACAGATGAAGATAAGATCATCAGACAGCGCCATGATGTCTTTGGTTTTCTGGAAGTCAGCTTCAGAGGTACCGGTAGACACCATTGCGTTGTTTAGCACGCTTGCATCAGACGATTTAACGAATTCAGCCCAATCGCTTACTGTGTAGTGCTTGTGGATGGCAGTCATTACGCCGTGCGCCGCAAGGGCTTTGGCCATATCGAAGCTACCGACTGAATCCATGTTAGCAGCAATAATTGGTACACCAGACCATTGACGACCGCTGTGCTTGAATGTAAACTCGCGGGTTAATTCAACTTGAGAGCGGCTCTTTAGAGTAGAACGTTTTGGACGAAACAGAACGTCTTTAAAACCCAATTTCAAGTCTTGTTCGATACGCATTGGTCATTTCCTTCTTTAAATCGACTTTTCTTTCGAATAGTTGCATTTCGGCTTTTTGCTACTGGCAGGTAGCGGATAGATCACCGAAAAGCAGGCACAAAAAAACCGGAGCGTTGGCAGACGCTCCGGTTTTCAGCATTATAGAGCCAGAAACTTTATTAACAAGTCTGATATTGCAAATTTTTTTGTGTTATCCTCCAGAAGATATACCCGCCATAAAGTCACCGCAAACGCTTGCTTTGCTGTAAAAATAACCCAAACCGCACACCTTAGACTGTTTCTTGTTCTTTCTCTGGTTTCTCTCTCACGAATACACCTCAGCACTTTTTTACGTCTAAGATAAACTTTTTTTACCGGCTATATGGCGGTAAATAATTGCGCTTATTAACCCTGTTTTTCATATGGATAATGAAGTGAAGCGGAAGAGCTGAGCTTTGACGTCGGTAAGGGCGTCGACAAGAGAGTAGTAAGGAAGTTGATCAGGGTGCCAAAGCTGCATAAAGCGATATTAAGATGGGCGGCTTGATGAGGGATCGCTTTTTGTTATGAACGTTATGTGAGTACATATAACGTCACGCCATGAAATACAGCTACGCAATAAAAAGCCCCAGCGCACACGATAGAGTAGGGACATGTGCTGACCGGGGCTTTGGCGTTTTAGAGGAAAGACGCCGTTATTGGTTGCTTTCCGCTAAGACAGGCTCGGGATTACCGTTATTCGTTTCGTCGCCATCTTGCGCTTCACACTGTTCGGCTTTTTTCAGCATCACGCGAACCAGTGCAGACGCCAACAACGCCACAACCACCATCACCACAGCCAGTGCCGTCAGCAGACCAAAGTAGTCACCGTAGAGCTGCTTCACCAATGCCTGTGTGATCACTTGGCCTTTTTCCAACGCAATTGACGTTGAGAATACCGCACCAATGATGCCACTGAGCGCCATGGCTACAGAGAACAGGCTCACAGAGAAGTTCTCGATGTGCTTAGGTGCCACAGACAGAATGAACGCCACCACTAAGCTGCCCACGATTACTTCACCAATCGCCTGGAAGAAGTGGATCAGCAGGAAGACTTCCGGACGGATAACCACCTCAGTACCGATGGCTTTTACCGCCATGGTCAAAATGCCAAACGCAATTGCCGTTAATACAAATGCAAAGCTGATTTTGGTCGCAGTAGAAAAGTGAATGTTACGCTTTTCCAGACTGGCAAACGTCATAGAAACCAACGGACCACCGATGATGCACCACAATGGGTTCATGGCCATTGACGCTTCCGGTGCAATTGGGATCATGCCAAACAGATCGCCACGCATAGTGTTGATGGTCACTAAGGTCATGGAGGTCATCATCTGGCCGTAGTAAACAAAGAATGCGGTGGTCAGTGCCGTCATGATCAAAATGGTGCCCATTTTTAGCGCATCGGCTTTGTTGGCTTTGATCATCAGGCTAATGAAGTAACCAATGGCCGCCAAACCGATGGCGTAAACAATGTTCTGGCCGATATCCATGTTAGAGAACATGAAGAACACCAAGCCGATCATCGACAAAGAAATCACGGTAAAGGCGATCCAGTTTTTCGCGCCGACCGCTTGTTGATCCATGTCTGTTGCCACGGCGATCAGCGGCTTGCGGGAAACGATCAATAGAATGAAGGCAATACTTGCCATGATCACAGACAGCGTGAAGCTGCCATTAAAGCCCAGCACCAAGACGAACATGGGGAACAGGTACTGGCCAAGGAAAGCACCGATGTTGTTGACGGAGTAGTTAACCGGGTAGGCGTTCTCAAAGTCTTCTTCACTGTGGAAAGTGCGTTTGTACAGACTAGGGTAGGAAGGGGACATCAGGCCACGTGAGTAGCTGGCCAGAGCAATACCAACAAGGCTAAGCGTTACGTTCAGTGAAGACGCACCCAGTACCAGCAACACATAGCCGGTTGCAAAGCCTAGGTAGCTGATAGTCAGTGAGCGGTACGCGCCTAAGAATTTGTCAGCAATGAAACCACCGGCAATGGCAAACAAAGGGCCAATCGAGGAGAACGCACCCACCACCATCATGGTGTCTGCTTCGCTGTAGTTGAGATCCTCGAGGAAGAATCGAGTCAGGATCACCATTACGCCGTAAAACGATAGGCCAAACATCATTTGGCATACCATCATTGACTTATTCAGTCTATTCCACATTGCTGTATCTCTATATTTATGGAAGGATGATAACGTTGTAAATGTAAGCAAATGTAAATCTGCGGCGTAATATTAACACTATCAGTTGCTGTGATCTTGTGAGGAACGGTGATTGAGGCCAATTTTCGATTAAAATTTTTCATCGTATGCATTTGAGTATTTGCAAAAAACATATTTTGATGCTTATTTAGGGAGAGAGGCGTGTAAAAAGGCAGGCTGAATGTGAGTGTGTTTTGTGTATTTCATTCACATTTCATTCATGGATAAGTGTCTTAAAAAACACACAGATGAAGTGAAAAATGGACAGCAGAGTAAGGGCGGTGGTGAAGGGATGAAATGAAAAATAACCAGTTATGTCAGGATTATTATTTTTCGTCGATCTTTTCTTCCATTCTCTGACAATCTTTGCATAATCCCACCTGATTGGTTGGCTGGTTAAGTGGACAGAGTGACCTTGTTTAATAGAAGAAAAAGACAACGAACATTTCCGCTCGATTTTTACGGTGAAGAAGGAAGTTGGCGCTTCATTATTCGAGCAGAAAAGCCAAGTGAAGTGTTGGACGCCATGTACTGGCGTGCGTATATTTCGTGCCACCGCAAAGATTTTGATCTTCTGCATATGGCCACGGATAAATTTAACTACAAATACAACTACTCCAGCGCAGAAGCGTCTGACTTGCATTATGCGACAGCGGGTGCGCCTCTGCGTGTGAATATGATGGGGCCGATTGTGCCGATTTCGGCGATACTGGCAAAAATTCATGAGCAGTCTGAACAAGATGAAGTGTCATCTGATTCGATTCCTGTGATTGGCACTGCCCATTCATAACGCCATGCATGTTTGAGATAACGACAGGGAGCAAATGGCTCCCTGTTTCGTTTTACTTGACGCCATATATATTATTCCTACCATTTCTCGCCAACTCGCCAACTCGCCAACTCGCCAACTCGCCAACTCGCCAACTCGCCAACTCGCCAACTCGCCAACTGCTGTGATTAACCCCCAGTCCGTTAATGGTATTTTCCGCGTGAAACACGTAGAATACGCCCCCTTCGAGATAGTGGTTGGCAAGTAGGTAATGTCGTAATGAAGAAACAATTTGAGCTATTGGCACCGGGTGGTGACATTGAATCCATCAAAGCGGCGATTGTCGCCGGTGCGGATGCGATTTACTGCGGGTTGGATCACTTCAATGCGCGTAACCGTGCCACTAACCTGACGTTTGATGATCTCAATGGCATTGTGCGTCTGGCCCATCAATACGACTGTAAAATTTTCCTCACCCTGAATGTGATCATTCTTGAGCGTGAGATCCCAGCGGTGATTGCACTGCTGAATCAGTTGGTGAACACCAAGATTGACGGGGTGATCCTGCAAGACTTGGGCTTGTTCTATATCCTTAAAAAACACTTCCCAACCTTGGATGTGCATGCTTCAACGCAGGTGAATACCCATAACGAAGGACAAATCCGTTTCATGGGCCAACTGGGCGCGTCACGTGTGAACTTGTCCCGTGAATTGAACATCCGTGAAATTAAGGATTTGGCACAGTTTGGTCATCAACATAACGTATTGATGGAAGTGTTTGTTCACGGCTCTTACTGTATCGGCTTCTCGGGCTTGTGTTACATGAGTTCGGTGCGCAATGGTAACTCGGGCAACCGTGGCCGTTGTAGCCAGCCATGTCGTGATAAGTACCAAGTGACAGACACCGGTACCGAACACCCGCTGAACATGAAAGATAACTCCGCCTTTGGTGATATGGCTGCACTGGCCGATGCCGGTGTGTACTCGCTGAAGGTGGAAGGGCGTATCAAGAAATCACATTACGTATATACCGTGGTGGATAACTGGCGCCAGCAGATTGACCGTTACTGCAATAATGAAGCCCTGCTGACTGATACCACAGAACTGTACACGGTGTTTAACCGTGATTTTTCCAATGCGTACCTGACCGGTGAAATCAATAAAGGCATGTTTATTGATAACCCACGAGATAACGCCGTCAATCACTTCTCTGAAATCTACAGCTGTACCACTCCAGAAGCGCTGCAAGGGGTGAAGAAGAAACTGTATGACGACAAGACCAACATCATTCAGACCGTGGAAACCAGAACGCACGATCTGAGTATTGCGAAGTTGCCGCTGTCTGTCACCGTTACTGCTGTCGAGGGTCAGCCGTTGACCGTCACCATTATCGGTGAAGGGTGTGATATGACGCTGACCTCCGATGTGGCATTGGTACAGAGTCACCGCCCAACACTGTCTCATGATGCCGTACAAAAGTGGGTAGCAGGCTTTGCTAACTGTGAATACGCCATTGCTGAGGTGGATGTAACCGGTGTCGATGAAAGCCTGTACATGCCATATAAAGAGCAGACAGAGATGCGTGAGCAGATTGCTATCGCATTGAACGGGGGCAAAGCGCTGGTGGCACCGGTAACCTTGCCGACCTTTGCTGCAGATGCTGAGACAGAAACCGCGAGTGAGCAAAACACACCGTCGCTGAGCGTGCTGATTTCCTCTGTCGACGATGTGGCGTTGACGACAGAATCGGATGCGACCTTGTACTACCAGATGCCAGAAGCCATGGCGATGAACCTGACGGCGATGCAGGATCTGTTTGCCGCTAATCCGCATTTGATCCCATGGTTCCCGGCGATTTTGATTGGCGATCACTACAAAGCGGCCGTGACCTTCCTGGAAACGGTAAAACCGGCGCGTATTGTGACCAACAACTTCGGTATGGGCTTTGCGGCACACGAGTTGGGCATGGATTGGATTGCTGGCCCGCACATGAATATCACCAACTCTTACAGTCTATTGTGTCTGAAAGAAGAGTTTGGTTGTAAAGGCGCGTTCATTTCAAATGAAATCAACCGCACGCAGGTGAAGCAGATCGTTAAACCGGCGGATTTTGAACTGCATTACAGTGTTTATCATCCGATTATGCTGATGACCAGTCGTCAGTGTTTCTTCCACCAAACCGTAGGGTGTAAGAAGAAGCGTTTTGATGATAAGTGTCTGCGCAAGTGTGATAAAACGGCATCGATCCTTAGCCTGAAAGGGGAAGGGTTCGTGGTGGATAAGCAACGTGGCGATCACAATGCCATGTACAGCCAGACGCATTACCTGAATACGGATGTGATGGCAGATCTGCCACTGGCGTTTAACGGCCTAATGATTGATTTGCGTAACATCAAAACCGATACGCAGGTGAAAGACAGCAAAGCGGGGGTGATTGCAGCGTTTACCCAGCAGATCGCCCAGCAAGACGGTAAGCCGTTGCATGCGTTGATTTCACCATCGACCAAGACGCAGTACAAGAAAGGCTTATAAGATTCTAGAAACGAGATTCTAGAATTTAGCACCTAGTTCCTAGAGCGAGTTTCTAGGATCTCGGTTCCAGGATCTCGTACCTATTTTGTTTATAAAAAAGCCCAAGTCGCATAACACGACTTGGGCTTTTTTGATCCAGAAGAAGGCTTCAGCAGAAGTGGAGTAGGGTGCGTGGTTTATTTCGCCGCTACACCATGCCACTGGTAGTGGTTGTTAGGCTTCTTGCTTACGATGCCTTCTTCCATAAAGCGGCTGAATAGCTCGTCGACTTCTTCGCTGCTGACTTTCAGGTAACGGGTTACAGCACGTTTAGTACAGTTCACCTGATTGGCGCTCAGAGCATCGATGGCTTGTTCATACAGGCTCTTCGGTGCTTCTGGCTCCGGCTCCGGCTCCGGTTCTGGTGTCACATCTTCTACATGGGTTTCGTAGTGTGTGGTTGGCTGCGATGACGTGTGTGTCAGCAGTTCTGGTTGTTTCGCTTCAGTGGTGTACGCATCAATCGTAAACGGGTGCATACGGCGGAATTGGTTACGGAAACGCAGTTCTTCACCGATCAAACCCACGAAGAAAGCGGCGAAGAAGTCCAATAGCACAGACAGGAAGACCACCAAGCCAAGCTGCGCGGTTTGGGTCTCCACATTCATCGATTTCGCCAGGCTGTCAATCAGGCCAATCACAGAGCCTTGGCTGACTACCGGCAAGCTGTCACGTTCTGCGGCAAGGTCTAGTTGCTGCTGACGCAGTTTGTCGTTCTCACGCTGAATACGCGTCACACCCGTTGCGATACGTTCCATCTGAATGTATTTTTCAGCGGCTTCATTGTTCAGGGCAATTTGGTTATCAATCGCTGCAATTTGCATGTTGTAGCTGTTGATCTTGCTCTGCTGCACATTCACATGGCTTTGCGCTTGGTTTGTTGCACTGTTGATACCACCAACCGAGCCACCAATCGAGATAGCTGCCAATACTGCATAGAAAGCAAACGCAGAAATGGCACCGGTGTAGTTACGGCGAGCACGGCGTTCCCCAAATTCATACCAGGCAAAGAATTTACCCAGCTCAAAAATGATCGCCAGACCACCGAACAAGATCTGCATAACCGGATCTTCGTCGATAGACAAAAACAGCAATAGTGAAAAGATGATGGAAGCAAGAATCGATGCACCCGTGAAACTGTACACGGTGCACATCGCAAATTTACCCTTGGGGTATCGGATTGGTAGGTTGTCGTCGTAAAGCATATAAAATTATTGCAACAAACAGCGTTGCCCAGGTTACGCTCACCGGTCGCCCAAATACGCAGACCACTAAGCAAAAAAAAGGTGGCTAAGGATACCGTAAAATAGGCCTCGAACCCTTATAAAATAAGGCTTTTTCTGTTTTAACGCTGAATCTTTACACAGTGTTTGCATAACTGTTGAAATAGTGGTCGATGGATTTTTGTCAAACGCAGTTTTCGTGCTAGAAATATGACAAATCGGTGTGAGGTATGCAGTGTTGCTGAGTTGTAAATTTCCTTTTGGCGCGGTAAGCCAGTATGCTGAATGTATGTTGTGAATATCACGGGAGGGAGAGCGATGTATGTGATCACCGAACATGAAATTCTTGACCCTGAAGCGTTCTGGCATCAGGCCAGCGGGGTGTTTACCCATCCTCCGCACGGGATCCGTCTGCACACGGCGATGGTTGTAGAGCGGGAAACCTTGTGTCAATGCATGTGGGAAAGTGCGTCATTGGATGCGGTACGTGATTACCTTGAACCTGCGTTGGGGAAAGCCAGCAATAACACCTACGGGGAAGTGGACCCGGATATTGCGATTCGCTGATGCCGCACACTGGGGTAATGGCAATGTTTGCGATACCGAAAAAGAAAAAAGTGGTCGTGCTTGAGAAAACACGGCCACTCTTTTTACACGGTGACACCTGAGAAGACGAAGGCCAATAGGCTATCGTTTTTCAGCCTGCTTCCGTGACATGACGTGCGTACACGCTACAAGAATTACTTCTTGTAAGAGTGAGCAACGTTGTCGATGCGCTGGTTTGCACGCATTGCTTCTTGGTAAGCAGCGTCAGATGCAGTTAGTGCGTCGTTTACAGCGCCAGCCATTGCGTCTTGCTGAGTTTGTAGAGTAGAAACTTGCTCAGAAAGCGTGTCGATTTTGTTTGAAAGCTGTGTCATTTGCTCAGCTTGTTCTGTGCTTGAACAACCCATTAGTGTTGTGCTTAGAATAAGACCAGTAGCAAGTGCAATAGAACGTTTCATGGTTTTCTCCATTGTGGGTTTTGTTATTTTTGAATAATTCATCATTGTTCAAAACGTTTGTATTGTAACAATAATCTAGACACTGAAGTCAAAATTTTTTTTCATGCTTTGGTTCGCCTGAATCATTATTCACGGCAAAACTTTGTTGCTAATTCTATTCAATGTCAGCCAGCGAAGCGATGATACCCGCGCTGTCTTCGTTGTTGAGCATGATGCATTCCTTATGTCATGAAATTATCAAGAAAACATAAAAAATACCAAATAACAATAACGTATGCTTATTTTTTGATGAGGTGTGACATTTATTGTTCGATTTGTAGCAGCTGGATTTTATCTTTATTGAGAGAAAGTGATGAAAGCGATTAGCGATGGCATGCGGATAGCGTGGCGCTGTTAATATAAGAAACAGCAACAGTGATAGGGTAGATGATAGATTTTTTAGGAATAATAGTTTGCATATTTAAGCGTATGGAAAATAAAAAAGACGGGAGAATTTCCCGTCTTTTATGAAATATACGCTTTGGCTAAGACTTATTTGCCTGCAATATTTAGCTTGTTAAAGCGAATAATAGGCGCAAAGAAGTCACGAGAGTGGTCACGTTGCAACGTATCACCCACGGCATCAATAGCTTTGATCATTTGATAGAAGTTACCGGCCACTGTAATACCACGTACCGCTTGTACGCGTTTACCATCACGGCAAAGGAAACCGCTGGCACCAAATGAGAAGTCACCGCTGACCGCATCTGCCCCGGAATGTACCCCTTGCAGTTCCACTAACTCCAGATATTCACCTGTCGTTGCTTCTGCATGAGAGCTGGTGCCCGCCGCAATCACCGTATGGCGACCCGCCACACCTAAGCCACCTTTGGCAGAGCGTGAGCCATTGGCTGTGTTCTCGATACCAAAGAAGCTGGCAGTATGGCTGTTGTGCAGCAGGCTTTGTAGCTGACCTTCACCAATCAGAATGGTGTCGCGGGTAGCATAGCCTTCACTGTCAAACGCCTTGATGGATGAACCGCCTTCCACGTAAGCAATGTCAGACACCGTCAGTAATGGGCTCGCCACGATGTCATTGAGCTTGTCACGCCACGGGTTAATGCCTTTCATCGCTGACTGGCCAGAGAAACACATACCAAATGCGCCCAGCAAGCTGTTTAGGCAATCAAGTTCAAAAATGACACTGTAACTGCCTGTCGCAATCGGCTCACCCTCTAGTAGGGCTTGTGCCATGTCATAACCATGGTGGATACAGTAGTTGGCATCCAGTTCATCAAAACGACGACCGGTTGACATACCGCCATGCATCGCCTGCTTACCGTCTTTCTCATACAGGGTGTACGCGTAACAGTAGGTAGAACGTTCCTGATGGTAGCAACGGGTACCCAGTGTGTTAGCCAAAATCACTTGGCTGTCAGACTCACCAAACCCGTTGTACGGCGAGGAGGTCGCATTTGGCAGCGCGACAACACCGCTTTCCAGCGCCAGCGCTAATGCAATTTTGTCATCCACGGAGGCGGTATCAGCTTGATAGATTTCCGGGTTTTGCGTAGTCAGTGTGCTGTCAGCACAGTTGATTTGCTGGTGTGGATCCTGCTGGGTGAAAGAGGCATTCACCAAGGCTTGTTCTACCATTAAATCCAGACTGGCTGGCTCTAAGGATTCGGAGTAGCTGGTGGCAACGCGCTGATCTTTGACGATACGCACGCCGATCACTTGACCCGAGGTGACTTTGTACTCATCCAGTTCACCAGCATTGGCTTTTAGCGAGAAATTATTGCTGCCACTGGCAATCACATCCGCGTCAGCACCGGCCGCTTTTACGCGATCCAGCACCTGATCAATAGCAGCTTGCAGTTGTTGTTGATCGGCCATTAGTTACCCCCTACAAGAATGTTGTCCACTTTCAGTGCTGGCTGACCCACGGTGGTCGGTACCGATCCGCTGACAGAGCCACACATACCCGCCGCCAGTGCAAAGTCACGGCCGACCATGGAAATTTCTTTCAACACTTTCGGACCGGTACTGATCAGAGTGGCAGATTTCAGTGGCTGCGTAATTTTGCCATTTTCAATCAAGTAGGCTTCTTGTACCGCGAAGTTAAACTCACCGGTGCCCGGTTGTACCGAGCCGCCGCCCATTTTCTTGGCGTAAATGCCGCGTTCTACGGTGCTGAGCATCTCTTCCAGTGAGCTGTCGCCCGCTTCAATGAAGGTATTACGCATGCGCGAGGTAGGGGCAAATTTGTAGGATTCACGACGGCCAGAGCCGGTTGGCGCATAACCCGTTTTACGTGAGCCCATTTGGTCAACCATAAAGCTGGTGAGCTTACCGTCTTTGATCAGCTGAGTGCGCTGGGTTTCCATGCCTTCATCATCGATGTTGATAGAGCCCCATTCGTTGGTCATAGTGCCATCGTCCACGGCGCTGACAGCAGGGTGGGCAATCATTTCACCCATCTTGTCATGGAAGACAGAGGCTTTCTTCGCCACAGAGGTCGTTTCTAGCAGGTGACCACAGGCTTCGTGGAAAATTACCCCACCGAAACCGTTGCCGATGATCACCGGCATTTCGCCTGACGGGCAGTTGCTTGCAAACAGTTTTACCATGGCTTGTTTCGCCACGGTGTGGCCCAGTTCTTTGGCATCGACACGGGAATTAAACTCCCAGCCTGTTAATGCGCCCGGGGCTTCAAAACCGGTGGATTGCTCGCTGCCGTTTTGGGCAATGGCGGTGGCGGCAATACGGGTATAGTGGCGGGTATCGCCAATGTGCAGGCCGGTCGAGTTGAAGATCTCGACTTGCTGTTCACGCTGCAGAATACGGCCGATGAACTGGTTGATTTTTTCATCTTCACTGCGTGCAGCGGTGTTGCAGTGGCGTAGGAAGTCGATTTTCGCGGCAAGGTGGCCATCTTGGCTCAATGGCTGTAAGCATTGGTGCTTGTTCGCGAAACGGCTGAGATTCATTGCGCCCGCATTGGCGATCTGGTCGCGCTTGTCTTTGGCGGCCAGCAGGCTGGTAACGCGTTTCAGCTCTTCTTCATCGGTGCTGTTGGTGTAGCCGTACAGCACTTTGTGGCCGAAAAACAGGCGAACACCGATACCGAAATCAATACCGGAGTTGACTTTATCAATTTCGTTGGAGATCAGCTCAACAGAGCTGGATTGATGGTGTTCGACGAACAGTTCGGCAAAATCCGCACCGAGAAACAGTGCATGATCAATAACCGCTTTGGCGGTTGCAGGGTTTAGCATAGTTGCTCCTTGCGTCTTGTCAGCTGGAGTTACCTCTGGCTGGAAATGATCAATCAGGTCATCGTGCGTTGTCATGACGATGACCTGAATGAAAAGCAAATATCTGATTAGTCATTTCATTACAATCAGCTTTGAAGTGATATGTAACCAGAATGTTTCAATATTTGCGAATTTTTATGGTGAAACGTGCTTGTTACGGGTGAAAATGGGTTACTTTTCACTCGCCATGGCACACAGGATCTGCTCAAGCTCATCCCATGGCAGCAGTTCTTTGTTGATCACCTCAATGCGCGATTCAAAGCCTTCCAATGACAACTCATTGACCGATACCACTTGGTTCACAACGTTGAAGGCAAAACAACCGCGTTCGGTGTTCACGACGGCTTTCACACGCTGTGCATTAAGATTAGTCAGTAGTGAGAAAAGTTGTGAAAAATCGAAGATTTGCTCGGCCGCAAAGAACCAACCACAGCTGCGATAGCCCTGACCGCTGTTTTCTTTACGCACGAACGTTTGACCCGGTGCCAATTCAAAGCCCGGTAGGGGAGCGGCTTCTTCATTGTGCGCGTGGTGATGGTCATGACTGTGTGCGGCATGACGGGCTAAACGCTCGACTTCCAGCCATTCCAGTTGCAATTTACCTTGCTCAACCTGACCCACGACCGCTTTTTTCGGTTCGATTTGCTCAACGTAGGTTTCAAACGCGAACAGATCGTAATCCACACATTCATCCACCTTGTTGGCCACAACCACATCGGCCAGTGCGATTTGATCTTGGAAGTTTTGGTTATCGGTGTACAGGGTGTCAGAGAAGTGGCGAGGATCCACCAGTGTGATCGTCGCTTTCAAATCGATGTATTGCTGATAGGTGTCAGAGGTCAGTTTGTTGATGATCTCTTTCGGGTGACCCAAGCCAGTAGGCTCTAGCAGCAGGCGATCTGGCTTTTGTGCCAGCAAGGCATTGATACCTACCGACATTGGCAGACCGGCCACACAACACATGCAGCCGCCCGGCACTTCTTTCACAATGGCACCTTGTTGATCAAGGATGGCACCATCAACACCGACGTTGCCGAACTCGTTGATAAGAATCGCCCATTTTTCATTTTCTGGCTTACGTGCCAGCAGAGACAAAATGGCCGTGGTTTTACCCGCACCAAGGAAGCCGGTAATGATATTGGTTGGTATGCGCTTCATAGACTCGTTACTTTCATCCTGATTAATTGTCCTCATCATATCATTCATGGTCTTGATGCGTGAATCCCGTGCCTGACAGTTATGGGTGTGATTCGTTAAGTGTTGGTAAAATCAACAATTACGCCGCTACATTCACGCAAAACACGTTAGATCTCGGTGAATGACCGATCACAGTGCTAACTCAGGGCGATCTTTAAACTCATCCAATGAGGCTGGATTTGCCAGTGCGCCGACATTGTTCACCGGTTGATGGTGCACCACTTGCCGTACCGCCAGTTCCACCAGTTTGCCTGAACGGGTACGGGGTATGTCGTTCACGGCCACAATCACCGCAGGCACATGGCGGGGCGAACATTGTTCACGAATCCGCTGGCTGATCTGCGCTTTCAGGGCATCGTCCAATTCCGCATCTTGGGTTAACTGCACAAACAGCACCACGCGGACATCGTGGCTTTTTGCGGATTGTTCGCACTCGGTAGCGTTAGACTGGGTCTTGTTAGACAGATCATCGCCAGGCTGAGTTTTTACAGGCAGTGCAGGCATATCCTGACTGATCACCACCGCGTCGACAATTTCTTCAAAACGGTTCACTTGCCGGTAGATTTCTGCTGTGCCAATACGCACACCGCCGGGGTTTAATACGGCATCAGAGCGTCCGTAAAACACCATGCCGCCGCTGGGCTGCAGCGACACATAGTCACCGTGATGCCACACATTGGGGAAGGTTTCCCAATAGGCGTGATGATAACGACGGCCATCCGGATCTTGCCAAAATCCCCACGGTTGATTGGGGAAGCTGTTGGTACACACCAGTTCGCCTTGTGTTTCCTCGACGGGCTTACCTTGTGATGAAAATACCTGCACATCCATCGCTAATGCGCGTCCCTGGCATTCCCCCCGATACACCGGACTGAGTGGATTGCCGAGCGCAAAACAGCCACAGATGTCCGTTCCGCCCGAAATAGAGGCCAGTTGAATATTTCCGTGAATATGCTGATAGACAAAATCAAACTGCTCCGGTGCCAGTACGGAGCCGGTGGAGAATAGCGTTCTGAGTGAAGGCAGTGCGTGAGTGTGTTTAGGGTGTACCGCTTGTTTTTCTAGGGCTTCGAGATATTTTGCCGAGACGCCTAACTGCGTGATACTGGCTTGCTCTGCGATATCCCACAGTATCTGACCGTTGGGATAAAACGGGGAGCCGTCATACAACACCAAGCTAGCGCCAGAGGCGAGTCCGGAGATCAGCCAATTCCACATCATCCAGCCACAGGTCGTGTAGTAAAACAGGGTATCGCCGGGGTGAATGTCACTGTGGAGTTGGTGTTCTTTTAAGTGGTTGAGCAGGGTGCCGCCCACAGTATGCACGATGCATTTTGGTTTACCGGTGGTGCCGGAGGAATACAAAATACACAGGGGATGATTGAAAGGGACGGGCGTGAAACCCAATTCAATGATCGGGGCATGATCGTGATGGATAATCCCTTCCCAGTGTTGGATGGAAAGCGTTGGATTGTGGGTGACGGTGAATGACGATGTGCCTTTCGATTCGGCCTTATCCGCATCAAACTTGAGATAAGACACCGACACGCAATGGGTGAGCGTCGGCAGTTGTTCAATTATGGCGGCGACTTTGTCATGCAAGTGATGGGGTTGGCCATTAAAGGTGTAGCCATCGGCAAAGAACAACACTTTGGGGGCGGTTTGTCCGAAGCGTTCGACTACGCTGTCGACCCCGAAATCGGGGGAAGTGGATGTCCATATCGCGCCAAGTGCACTGGTGGCCAGCATGGCGATGACGGTGTGGGGAATATTGGGCAGATAGCCCGCCACCACATCCCCTTTACCGACGCCGGCGTGGTGGAGGTATTGGGCCAGTTGTGCGGTGTGCTGATACAACGTCTGCCAGGTCATGATGTCCGGGTTATCGGTTTGACCTTCACGGTAAGCGGTAAGGGCTGGACGATCAGCATGCTGTTGCCAATGTGTCAGCAAGTTCTCGGCATAGTTGAGTTTGGCATGGGGAAACCATTGGGTATCTTTGGCCGGTGTGGTGCTGCTTGGATCGCAGTAGGTGACGGGCGGTTTTTTCGCGCCAATGACATCACAGAAATCCCATAAGGTATCCCAAAACAGCGGGCTGTTTTCGATACTCCAACGGTGTAGCGCTGCATAGTTAGCAAAGGGACCATGGGCGGAATAAGTGCCGTGCTCGCAGCTTTCGAGGTGATGCATAAAGCGTTTGAGCAAACTGGTTTGTACCCGCTCTGGTGACGGTGTCCACAGGATTGTCGGTGAGAGTGTCGCTGGGTGTGTCGCAGAGGGTGGCGTTGAGTCGTTGTGTGCCGTCATCATGCCTCCTTGTTAGCTGTCGCTGACGTTATCCGGGTGGGCGGCAATGAATGCCGGTAAGGCTAAGCAGCGCTGTTCTATTTCCACAAGATGATGGTATGGGCGAGTATCAAAACCAAAACGCTTAGCGTTATACAGTTGCGGGATCAGGCACAAGTCGGCCATGGTCGGGGTATCACCACAGCAAAAAGGCTGATGTTGTCGAGAGGCATGTTCTCTGGACACCAAGGCCTCCAACGTCTGAAAGCCGCGTGCTAACCAGTGGTGATACCAAATCATTTTTTCGTTCTGCTGTACGCCCAGCTCTGTATTGAGGTAGTTCAATACCCGTAGATTATTCAACGGGTGAATATCACAGGCCACCGTTAACGCCATTTCTCGGCAGCGGGCTTTTTGCCACAGATCATGAGGCAGCAAAGGCGGCTCTGGGTAACGCTCATCCAAATACTCAATGATTGCCAGTGACTGACCCAGTACGCCGCTGGTTGTGTTATTGACTTCGTTATGCGTTTCATCACAGGTTTCGCCACTCGTCTCGTTACTGGATAGATCGGGCGAGAAACCAGGCACAAGGCGATGGGGATTAATGGCACTGTAGGCTGCGGCATTTTGGTCATTATCCAGCAGCGAAATGGTCTCTGACTGGTAGTGCGCCTGCTTGATGTTCAGGGCGATCCTGACCCGGTACGCCGCTGAAGAGCGGTAATAGTCGTACAGCTTCATTATTCCCATCCTCTTATTATGCTGTGGTATCCCCAATGTATCGTTAACGGTGCGGATCGTGATGATTCAAATCCTCCGCGTTGTATTCGTGGGTGTAGTGAGTCACCGTTTGCTCTATGGCCCCAAAAATGGACTGGCCCTGATCATCGGTCATGTCGATACGTACGGTATCCCCAAAGGCCATGAACGGCGTGCGTGGCTCTCCATATTCCAGCGTTTCCAGCATCCGTCGTTCTGCGATACAGCAAGAGCCTTGGCTGCGATCTCTATTCGATACCGTGCCTGAACCAATGATACTGCCTGCGCTCAAGGCACGGCTTTTCGCGGCGTGCTGGATCAATTCGGCAAAGTTGAATGTCATGTCGGTACCGGCATGGGGCTGACCGAACAGTTCGTTATTCAGTGTCACCTGTAAACGGTGGTGGACTTTGTAGTCGTGCCAGTGTTCTCCCAATTCATCGGGCGTGACGGCCACCGGTGAAAACGCGGTAGATGGTTTGGATTGGAAAAAGCCAAAGCCCTTCGCCAGTTCTGACGGAATTAATTGGCGCAGCGACACATCATTCACCAGCATCAGTAGCTTGATGTGGCCGTGCACTTCTTCTGTGCGGATCCCCATTGGCACATCATCGGTGATGACGGCAATTTCCCCTTCAAAGTCGATGCCCCAGCTTTCATCAGCCATGGGAATGTCGCTGGTGGGGGCATAAAAGCGATCCGACATGCCTTGATAAATCAGCGGGTCGGTCCAAAAGCTCTCTGGCATTTCTGCGCCACGGGCTTTGCGGACCAGTTCCACGTGATTGACATAGGCACTGCCATCTGCCCATTGGTAAGCGCGAGGCAGGGGAGAGCTGCACAGGTTGGGGTTGAACGGAAAGGTCAGCGTGACCATGCCGTCATTGAGTTGTTGGTATAAACGATGCAAGGGCGCTTCAACTAACGACCAGTTGTCGAGGGCAAATTGCAGGGTCGGGGCAATGTCATGGGCATAGACGGCAAGCCGTAAATCGCGAGATACGACGATCAGTTGCCCATCACGGCCTTGGTTGAGAGAGGCTAATTTCACGGGAATCTCCTTGTCATGACGTGATGACGATCAGGGTCGGTGAGATGTTCATGTCGATGTTCATCTGGATGTTCACGGTTTGAGTGCGCTAATGCGATGCAATCTGGTGATATCTACTCTGTGCTGCGCTAGTCAGGGCGTTCTAACCATGAATAAACATAGTCGGTGTTCTCGACGCCGTCGGGTAATTCCGCCACTTCCAGCGGGTAACGGGCATCTATCATAACGGCCACCTCATCGGTCTCTTTTTTCGCTGTCTGTGTTTCATCACCTTCTGTTTTATCGCCCTCGGCTTTATCCAGTGCGGCGTTATTCGCCGCTAGGCTGGCTGCGAGTGCCTTCGGGTGTGGGCCGTGAGAAAAACCGCAGGGGTGATGTGTGATCATGCCTGCTTCAATGTTGTCGCGGCTGAAGAAGTTGCCCCGGTGGTAAAACAGGACTTCGTCATAATCATCATTGTTATGAAAGAACGGCACTTTTAATGCGCCGGGATCGGTTTCAATCGGACGCGGCACAAAGGTACAAATCACAAAACCCTCGGCGACAAAGGTAGTATGGGCAGAGGGGGGCACATGGTAGCGATGACTCATGATGGGGCGAATGGCCCGCCAGTTGAGTTTGAAGGCGGTCAGGTTGCCTTTCCAGCCTTGTGCATCGAGCGGATTGTAAGGGTAGGTCAGAATATTGAGCTGATTACGAGCCTTCAACTGTACCTGCCAAGGTTGACCGTTGGGCGCATGTGTCTGTTGTTGCTGGTCAAGAAAGCGGTCATTGATTTTGGCATGTTCAAGCATGGCGGGATCATAAATGGCATGTTGGCCAATCAGCCCGCGATCAGCCATCTGATAACTGCTGTGAGTTGCTTCAATCATCAGCAAACGCATTGGACTGTGTGGTTCAATGCGCCAGCTGGTCGCTCGGGGCAGAATCACATAATCGCCTTCTTCAAGCGGTAAATGGCCGTAGTCACAAAACAGATCGCCGCTGCCGTGATGCACAAACAGCGCCTCGTCACCATCACCGTTACGGGCTAGCTGAGTCATGGCTTGTGAACAGTGCCAGACTCGCAGTTTGAGTTGATCATTAAACAGTACCAAAGGCGCTTGCCAGGGGGAGTCGACGGCCGCATCCAGTTTATTGGTGTCGATGGCGCGAGGGCGCAATGGCCCTTCCCAGGCGATCCAACCCGTGGGTGGATGACGGTGATACATGTGACTGGCGGGGCCAAAGAAACCTTCTTTGCCGCATTCGCGCTCGTAGGTGCCTTCAGGCAAGTCGCAGTGCGCCTGACGGGACGCTTGTCCTTCGGTAATGGGGAACTGAAACCACTGTGGCATGACGTCCTCCTTGGCCGATGTGACACAAAGTGGGTTATTGATAGAAAACAGGATTAATTTAACTCTGGCTCATGCTGGGCAATACAGCAATAAATCGTCCCTAACCACTTGTTGTGTTTGGTTGACAGTCAGCGAAGTGGCAAGGCTAACCGCCTCATGTGTCAGTGCCTGCTGTGAATGTGGGTTGTAACATTTTGCTTACACCTTGAGCGAGGCTCATTGTTGAGAGGGACTTTATTGAGTGCCTTATCCATACCTACGCTGAAAGTATGTGAGAGGAAAATGCAGCATGAAAACGCATGCTGAACGTCAATATGACGGGCCAGGGGGAGGCAGACGCAAGACAATGCGTGTCAATTCTGTTGAGCATCTATCTGTTAGCTTCTAGGGGGACAGTATGACGCAATACGTATCAAAAAAGCCGGACCCGCAAGGGATCGTTCATTGGAGTGATGAGGAACACCATGTTTGGCATGATCTGGTAGCGCGCCAGCAAGCCTGTTTGCCGGGGCGAGCCTGTCAGGCTTATTTGGACGGGTTGGATTTACTCGATTTACCGACAGATCGTGTGCCGCAGTTAGGTGATATTAACCGTGTATTGCTGGCGACGACCGGTTGGCAATGTGCGCCTGTTCCGGCGTTGATTAATTTTGATCGGTTCTTTTCACTGCTGGCTGAACAGCAGTTTCCGGTGGCCACGTTTTTACGGACGCGTGAAGAGTTTGATTACCTGCAAGAGCCGGACTTTTTCCATGAAATCTTCGGTCATTGCGCCATGCTGACCAATCCCGCTTTTGCCCAGTTTACCCACATGTATGGCCGATTAGGGCTCAATGCCAGCCATGAAGATCGCGTTTATCTCGCCCGTTTGTATTGGTTTACGGTGGAGTTCGGCTTATTAAAAGAAGCCTTGGACAAAGAAGACTCATTGAAAGAAGCTCAGCCAAATGAACGTAAAGCCACCCGCATTTATGGTGGGGGGATCCTGTCTTCACCGGGGGAAACCCAATACGCGCTGCGAACGCAGGAGAGTGATGGCCCGGTGCCCTTGCACAAACCGTTTGAACCGGTGGATGTGATGCGCACGCCATATCGTATTGATATCATGCAACCGGTCTATTTTGTTCTGGATGATATTCAGCAACTCTATGATTTGGCACATACCGATGTCATGGCCTTGGTGCAGGAAGCCAAAGCAAAAGGCCTGCACACCCCGTTATTTGCGCCTAAAGTTAAGTCATCGCAACCGGTAATAACGTCATAATTAAAAAGGAGAGTTTCTATGACCGCCTTGAATGAACTGCGCTGCGAGGCATGCCACAGCGGTGCGCCTACCGTCACAGAAGCAGAGCGTAACGCGTTAATGGCTGAATTGTCTGATTGGACGGTGATCGAGCGCGAAGGCATTGCACAATTAGAACGGTGCTTTGCGTTTAAAAACTTCAAACTGGCGTGGGCGTTAACGGATAAAGTTGCCGCATTGGCAGAAGCCGAGGGCCATCACCCGGAAATCACTCTGGAATGGGGAAAAGTGACAGTGCGTTGGTGGAGTCACTCTGCCAAAGGGCTGCATAAAAATGATTTCATCTGTGCGGCGAAAACGGATGCGCTGTTGGCGGAATAGTAAAGGTGCCAATCTACATTGAACGTGCTGTGAGTGTCATGCCATAGCACGTTTTTTATGGGGATAATTATGAATGGTGTTTTTTATTCTGACCATTGGTACTATTTTGTCGGCGGATGGGTATATAATGATTGAATGTCAAATTGTTAGGGTATTACATGAGTAAACCACAAGAGCCACAACAGCTAGTTGGGTGCGAAGAATGCGGTTTAGTGGTTGCGCTGCCGGAATTGGCAGATGATGAAAAAGCGTCATGCCCTCGATGTGATCATACGTTAGTGAAACGCATAGCTCAGCCGTTTCAACGTCCGCTGTCATACGGTTTAGCCTGCCTTGTCATGCTGGTGGCCAGCATCAGTTTTCCGTTTATGTCTTTCAGCGTAAAAGGGATCAGCCAGCAAATTACCCTGATGCATGCCGCTGAAATGCTCAATGTGTTTGAAAACAGCCTGTTAGCCGTATTGTTATTGCTGACGGTATTGGTATTACCGGCCATCTACCTGCTGGCTCTATTGTATCTGTATTACCGTGCCGGACGCTTGCTGACAGGGAAATCCGAGAAAAAGATTACGCCTCGGGAAAAACGGTTATGCCGCATTATGATCACCATTGAACCTTGGTTGATGGTGGACGTGTTTTTGATTGGGGTATTAGTCAGCCTGATCAAAATCGCCTCGCTGGCCGATATCGGTTTAGGCATGTCATTCTGGGCGTTCTGTATTTATACCTTGCTGGTGGTGAAGTGTGTGTCGATGGCCGATCGCACTTGGCTGTGGATGCAGTTTTTACCCTTGCAACCCATCGAAGGGGTGAAAGCCGGCGATTGTCATAACGATCACAACCACATTAGCTGTCATGTGTGCGCACAGTTGAACCCGATGACGGAGGCTGCTCACCCGCGTTGTTGCCGTTGTCATGCCAAACTGCACCCGTATGCGCCAGAGCGAATGTTGCAGCGTTCCTGGGCGCTGTTAATTGCGGCAGCGGTGTTTTTGTTGCCTGCGAACTTGTATCCCATGATGTATACCGTGAGCTTGGGGAAAACCGAAGGCTCGACCATCATGGAAGGGGTGGTGTTGTTATGGCAGTTAAAATCGTACCCGATTGCTGCAGTGATCTTTTTGGCCAGTGTGGTGATCCCATTGGCGAAAGTCTTTGCCCTGACATGGTTATACATTCATGCAAAAAAAGGGGTATTGAACGATGAAAAGAAAGCGATCAAAAACCTCAAGTTGTATCGAATGACTGAATTTATCGGGCGTTGGTCCATGATTGATATTTTCGTTGTCGCGATTTTGGTTGCCTTGGTGCAATTGAAAAATCTGATGGCGATTTATCCGGGACCGGCAGCCTTGTCATTTGCGTGTGTGGTATTACTGACCATGCTGTCGGCAATGACCTTTGACCCTCGGGTCTTTTGGCAGAAGGAAAATGGTGTTGTGGCCCCGTCTGCGAGTGAAAACCCTTATAAAGAGAAAGCGAGTTTATGAGCGAGCAACCAGCATCAAGCGCTAAGACCCAAGCGATAAAGCAGGTGTCCTCCATATGGTTAGTGCCGATCATAGCGATCGGCATTGGTATCTGGATGTTGATTCAGTTTATGACCAGCCAAGGGCCGGAAATTACGCTGAAAATGGACACGGCTGAGGGTATTGAAGTCGGAAAAACCGAAATCAAAGCCCTGAATGTCAAAGTCGGTGTGGTGACCGGCGTCACCCTGAATGAAGACTACAGTGCCATTGAAGTGACCGCACAGATGAACAAAGATGCGGCGCGTATGCTAAAAGATGACACGCTGTTTTGGGTGGTGAAGCCGCGTATCGGTAAGTCCGGTGTGTCAGGCTTGGAAACCCTGCTGTCGGGATCTTATATCCAGTTGCAGCCCGGCCGTTCAGAGGTTGATAAGCGCCACTTTGAAGTGTTGGATGTGCCACCTGTCGCGCCACCGGATGCGAAAGGTCTGCGTCTGGTGCTGACCCATAATGAAGCGGGCAAACTCGCGGTCGGGGATCCGGTATTGTACGAAGGTTTCACGGTGGGCCGTGTTGAACAAACGACCTTTGATACCAAAACCAAAAAAGCCCATTACCAGCTGTTTATTTTCCAGCCGTATGACAGCTTGATCCGTAAGCGTACTCGTTTCTGGTTAACGTCGGGCGTGGATCTGCAAATGTCAGCGGAAGGGTTTAACTTGAAGATCGGTTCGATTGAATCGCTGATCACTGGTGGTGTGAGCTTCCGTGTCCCGAAAGGGCGTGAGCCAGGTGAATTGATCACCAAGCAGATGTCCAAGTTCCGTTTGTACAACAATCTGAAAGATGTACGTGAACGTTTCTTCGATGAGTATCTGGAATATGTCATGCTGTTTGATGAATCAGTACGTGGCCTGAAACCGGGTGCGCCGATTGAATACCGGGGTATTCGTATCGGTACGGTACAGAAAGTGCCACTGAGTCTGCCAACGGCGCGTGAAGGCTTCACCAATAAAGACATTCCGGTATTGATCCGCATTGAGCTGGGCCGTGTGAACACCCATGCCCATCACACCACATTGGCAGAGCTGAAAGAGAGTTTGGATAAGGAATTCAAGAATGGTCTGCGTGCCACATTGAAGACCGGTAACCTGCTCACTGGTGCCTTGTTGATTGATACGGAAGTGTATCCAGATGACAAGATGCCAACAGAGTCGAAGTATGCGAACTATGACATCTTCCCGACCAAAGCGGGTGGGTTTGCGCAGTTCCAGAAACAAATTTCGTCCATTCTGACCAAGATTAATGATCTGCCGGTTGAAGATACATTGGCGACGTTAAACCGTACGTTGGAAACGTCTCAGGGAACACTGGCTGCGGCCGAAAAAGTGGCGAATGAGCTGAACAAACTGTTGGCGAAGAAAGATACCCAAGCGATCCCAACGGAGATCCGTGAGAGCTTGCAGCAGATTCAGGAAACCCTGAATGGTTATGGTCCTGAAGCAGCACCATACCAGAACTTGCAACAGGCTTTGGATCAGTTTGAGCAGGTGATGACTGAGCTACAACCGGTATTGCGCCAGCTGAACGAGAAACCAAATTCATTAATTTTCACGGGTGAGAAACCGGCGGATCCTATTCCGGTACGAGGACAATAAGTATGTACAAGAGTCTTTTAGCTGCCGCTGTCTTGGTATTGGCAGGATGCAGTAGCACAGAGCCGACGACGACAACGTACCTGTTACCCATGAATGATGCGCCGAACACCTTGCTCAGTGCCAATGCGCAGCAACCCGTGATGATTGTGCGCCCAGTTGAAGTGGCGCAGCATCTGGGTGGCAATGGCCTGGTGTATCAGGTCAGCCAAACCGAAGTGGTGCAGGCGCAACACAACCTGTGGGCAGAGAGCTTATCCAAGCAATTAACCCGTGCGGTGGTGGACGACTTACGCCAGAAACAATCGACCTATTGGTTCGATCAACTGACACCTGCTGTCAGTGCCATGGGGTTGCCGAAGCTGCAATTGCAGTTCACGCAGTTCAATGGTCACTATTCAGGCCTTGCGCAATTGGGCGGCCAGTGGATGGTAGTCAATGGTGAGGGCGAGGCAGTTATTCGCCAGCCATTCTTCATTCAGGTACCGTTGACGGAGGACGGTTATGCGGCACAGGTGGAAGCCTTGTCGGAAGGCGTTGAGCGTTTAACCACGCAGATCAGCCAGCGTGTGAGCCTGCTGAAACTGTAGATTGCACAGCGCTGCTAATAAGCGAAAGCAAGATTACGAGAAAAGTAAAAGAAAACAAAAAAGATAGCTCTCGGGCTATCTTTTTTATTGCCTGCTATCTGGCATCTTTAGATATAGAGCGACAAAGGCAGGGGATTATTTTTGCGGGTAATGACGATAGAACCCGTTCGTCCAGCATTCCGGTAAATCTTCACCGGAAGGAAAGGACAACTGCTGCTTGTTGATTTTCACCGGATCAGCCAGATCTTCGCCTGATTGATACTGCACAGTGACTTGTGACAGAAAGGGATTTACCAGTGAGGCCATGTCTACCACATCGACCAGATCGCCTGTTCGTGCTTCTTTCAAAAACATCACTTTATCTCCAAAGTATGCGGTAAAACGCGTTAAAAATGTTGCAGATCACCTATGATAAGGTTGCTATAAAGCAAATGATCACAACGCTTTAGTCTAAGTATGGCTGAATTTACGCGCTTTGCTGTTGCCAAGACGCAGGATGACTCGCAGAAGTCCGACGCCATACAGGCTGTGACAATGACAGATTGAAAATAACAAGGAACAAGAAAGCAATGAGTAAGTATTACTGGGGTATCGATCTCGGCGGCACCAAGATTGAGTGTGCGGTGATGGCGTATGAAGACGATCGTTGTGTAGTAAGACAGCGCATTGCGACGGAAGGTGAGAAAGGCTACCAGCATGTTATCAGCCAAATTAAGCGTTTGATTGACCAATGTGCCGAAGAAGTCGGTGCGTATCCGACGGCGGTGGGCTTTGGTACACCCGGCACGTTAGATCCTGCCACAGGCTTAATGAAAAACTGTAACTCGACCCACCTGAACGGCCAGCCACTGGATAAAGATCTGACGGCATGTTTGGGTGTACCGGTGAAGTTAGCCAATGATGCGAACTGCTTTGCCTTGGCTGAAGCCAAACTGGGTGCAGCACATGATATTAATCCGCAGGCAGAAGTGGTCTTCGGTATCATCATGGGCACGGGTGTTGGCTCGGGTATCGTGGTAAATGGCAAACCGCTGTACGGTTGTCACGGTATCGCGGGTGAGTGGGGACATAATCCGTTAGAGCAAGACGGCGCACCGTGTTACTGCGGACAGCATGGTTGCGTGGAAACGGTATTGTCTGGCACGGGTCTAGAGCGTTTTTATAACGACACCGCACAGACCACTGAAAAAGTGCGCTTGCCACAGATTATGGCTTTGGCACAAGAGGGGGATGCGATTGCCCAGCAAACGATAGATCGTATGCATGACTACTTTGGCCTGGCTGTTGCCCGTATCATTAACGTGATTGATCCGGATGTGATCGTGATTGGCGGTGGTGTCGGCAACGTGGATTCCCTGTACGAACAAGGTCGTCAGGCGATTTTGCCGCACTTGTTTAATCCGGTTCTGAATACACAGATTGTGAAGCCAAAACTGGGTGACAGTGCAGGCGTATTCGGCGCGGCGATGCTGGTGAAATAATTTCCGTCTTCATAGAAGCCTATCAACATCGGTTTAAATGACGAAGCCACCGCGAGGTGGCTTCTTTGTATGTACATTATTTAAGTGCTGTTTATCACTCAGGCCATAAAGGCGGCTTAGAAAATAAAATTCAGCATCAAGGTATAGAGGTTGGCATCTTTGTCTTCACCGGCAACGACAGGTGGATAAATGAATTGGCCAATATCCCCTTGTTCATAGTCAGAACGCTTCATGTACACGCCTTGCCATTCCGCATTCAGTGAAATAGAAGACGTGACATCGTAACGTACCCCAACCGTGGCACCTTTTGTCTTCCTGCGCTGGTGGCTTTCTTCATATACGACATACGGCGTGAAGTCCTGCCACGAGTACGCAGCCGACAAGTACCAGTTACTTTGAATGTTAT
This sequence comes from Photobacterium aphoticum, assembly GCF_001029435.1. GTDB lineage: Bacteria > Pseudomonadota > Gammaproteobacteria > Enterobacterales > Vibrionaceae > Photobacterium > Photobacterium aphoticum. The sequence goes on from NZ_LDOV01000027.1 coordinate 70,906, forward strand.
CGCTGTGAACTTCTGCCATAAACTGCCAATCTTCATACAGGTATTCCGCCCCGAGGGTATAAATATTGAGCGTCTCTTTTTGCGGATTCACATCCGTGGTCATGGTGTACTGTGTGTTGAGGTAGCTGAAATGAATGCGGTAATCAAAGCCGTTTAATTCAGCGGCAAACCCCGCCAGATGATCCGCATCGACCGTGATTGTGCTATTCCCCACATCGATATCATTTTTACGGCCAAAACCGTAGAACGGGGAAACACTCATGACGATTTCGTCATTCAGGTCAAATTGCCAAGCGGCGCTTAATCCGTCGTAATACGTCACGCCTAATAAGCTGTCATAGACACTTTGCGGGGGGCGGGCCCACGGATAGGCTTGCCCGACGTAGTAATATTGCGAAACAAGAAAAAGCGGGATACGTAATCGGCCACCATGGAAAGTGAAGTTCTGGTATTCGTAGCTCAGGTAAGCCCATTCTAATTCCGGATCTGACCATTCATCTTGCGGGCGTTTAATCACCTGTACGGAGGCATTAAAAGCATCAGTAATGGCGAGATCAGCCTGCAGTCCAAAGATGGTGTCACAGTCATAGCAGACATCATCGGTAATTTCCCGATGCACAAAAATCGGCACGCTATTATCAGATTGGGTAATCGATGTTGAGCCAAAGCCACTGATGGAAAAATTATCCGTCAGTGAAATAGCAGCCAGCCCGCTGCAAGGGACAACAAGCAAAGACAGTGATAGGTGTGAAAGTTTAAACATGCCTTTACTCTCCTTGTAAGACAGTGATTAAGATATTGGCATTTTCCGGTACCGCATTGATGGGCGCATAGGCAATGCCATTAGGATTGGCATTAAGCCATTCAATGATTTCTTTAATGTCATCGCTGCTTAACTCTTCTGGTGGTGCTCCTTTGCCAGAAAACGACAAACTGGCCCAATAGCCGTTCATCTGTGTGACCGACTTACCCAGCAACATATTGTAAAACTCTTCACGATGAATGGATGTTTCAGGTAAATCCACCAAAATGATTTTAATGCTGCCGTTTATCTTCTTTGTTTTGCCTTTATAGAGCATGCGCGCCTTACTTTTCGTGAGTGGCGGCAGTTCACCATTCATCGAAAAAACGGCAAATTCGACCTCTTCAGTTTTTTTTGTTTCTGTGCTGGCTGTGACCGTTGTACTGGTCAGCATCAGGGATGCCGCAATGAGCACAGCTGGAAAAAAAGTGAGCAAACTCAGTCCATTGAACATCAATAAATTTCCATCATCATTTAGTAACCCTGCTATAAATGATAGTAGACATTGATGTCCCTACAACTGGACATGGCAATATTTTTTCAAGGAGTGAACATGGCCCTACTCAATGGTATTTCCATCAAACTCAGGCTTTTATGCTTAGTTATTTTACCGCTGATATTTGCCAGTATTTATACCGTCATTGAGTTGAGGCTATTGTTTGAACGGGTCAATCAATTAAGTGCATTGCAAGAGCGAATGGGCATGTTAGCGACCAGCTCAGAATTGTCGGATGCATTACACGGTTTGAAAATAACGAAATTGAATGGCGGTGATGCGACAGCATTGAAGCAAAAAGCCGAGACCGAGATTACGGCGATCTCCCAGTTTACGGATTTAGCGTTAGATGCTGACACCATGGCACAGATGCAATCCGTTAATGAAGAATTGCCGATGTTGATTGAAGACTACGGTGATATGGCTGTTGAAGACATGAATGACTGGTCTGAATGGGGAATGGATCTTGCTGTTCAGCGTCTGGTTATGCTGGAAAAATCCGTGGTCGATGTGCGAGATGCCAATATTGAACAGCAATTGTCGATTTTGTATCAGTTGCAGTGGCTGAAATTATGGGCACAGCAAGAAAACTGGTACATCCATTTGATGTACGCACAACCGGCATGGAGCGAATTTAAAGAATCGCTGGATACGGTGATTGAGCGTCAGCAACTGACTATTGAGCGTTATTTAACCATCAATGCGACCCCGGCGCAGATAGAACTGCTCAGTAATGTGTTTACGGATCCCGCTTTTGCCGCCAGTTTTCAAATTCGTAATGCCGCCTTTGAAGGGGAAATAACCTCACGAGACAAAGCGGCAGATATCATCACATTGGATAAGCGTTTGTCGTTAATTCAGTTTGTGGTGGAAGAAATCAGTCAGCAGTTAACGACCAATATTGATGCTTCTGTGCAGCATGCCAAACAACTGATTGCGGGGTATCTATCGGCCATTGTGTTGTCTACCTTATTGTTGATGTGGTTGGGTACGAACTTGATTCGCCGTATTGGTGCTTACCTCGATCGTATTCTGCGTGGAATGGCGAATTTGGAACACCCAGAAAGTGGGGATGCCAAAATCAAAACAGACGGGAATGATGAATTTACCGTGTTTAGTCATAAGCTGAATCAATTGATTGAGGAGCGGGTACAAAACCAAAAGAACTTGGTACAAGCAAAAGAAGAAGCGGAAAAAGCCAGTATTGCGAAAAGCTCCTTCTTGGCGAATATGTCACATGAAATTCGCACCCCGTTGAATGGAATTATTGGTATGTCGGGCATTCTGTCGGATACCAAACTGACACCGTCTCAGTCTGAATATGTCCAGACCATTGAAACCTCCTCACAAACCTTGTTGTTGTTGATTAATGACATCTTGGATCTCTCCAAAATTGAATCGGGCAACTTGGTACTGGCCCCGAGTGAATGCCGTGTACGTGAAGTGGCTTATGACACCATTTCTATTGTGTTGGCCAAAGCGGCCACCAGTGGGCTGGCATTGAATGTGGAGTTGGAACATGACGTGCCGGATGTGGTGTTACTGGATGAATACCGCTTACGACAGGTATTGATGAATCTGGCTTCTAATGCAGTGAAATTCACCGAATCGGGCAGTGTGACCATTGCGATTTCACGCCAAGCGGCAGATGAAGCGGGGAAAGTGGGGCTGCGTTTTGCGGTGAAAGATACCGGTATCGGGATTGCTAAAGACAAGCAACAACAAGTGTTTGCGCCGTTTACCCAAGAAGATGGCTCCATTACCCGTGAATTCGGTGGCACCGGGCTTGGTTTGGCGATTTGTCGCCAACTTGTCGAGTTGATGGGGGGAGAGATCGCGTTGGAGTCTGAAAAAGGCGTTGGCAGCACCTTCTTCTTCACGCTGACTGTCGAAGTCTTGCAGCAAAGCGCCGATGCCTTGGCAGATTGCAGGGGTAAAACGGTGCATGTATTAGCACCGGATTCCCATAGCGTTGAGATTGTGGAGCGTTTGCGCCATGAAAGTGCTTTCTTTGGCATTGAGATGAGGGTGAGTCATGCGTTATGTCCGGCGACTGAGCCGGTTGATGCGGTGATTTACTGTCCGATGCACGATGATGATCTCGTGCCCGCTTTAAAGCAAGTTCATGATCTGTTCCCGAACGTACCACTCTTGTTGTGCAGTCAGCACAGTACTGATTTACGCAGTGTGGATGAAAGCGTCGATGGCATTATCTCTATGCCGTTACTGGGGCTGCGCTTTGCCAAGGTCGTCCATAATGCCTTTACCCAAAAGAGAGCGCAGGCGACGACGTTTGAAACTACAGCCGTGGTTGCAGAGGTTGCTGCAGAAGCCGTGGAGACGATTCAGCATAAGATACTGATCGTGGAAGATAATCAAGTGAACCAACGTGTTGCCGGGTTGTTCCTCACCAAAGCAGGATATGTCTGTGATTTTGCCAATAACGGCAAAGAAGCCGTCGATATGATTAAAACCGAGAAGGACTATCATGCGGTATTGATGGATTGCATGATGCCTGTCATGGATGGATTTACCGCCACACAGAACATTCGAGAGTGGGAGCAAGGCTTAGGTAAAGCCGGTGTGCCGATCATTGCCCTGACAGCCAGTGTGCTGGATGAAGACATCAGTAAGTGTTTTGATGTCGGGATGGATGATTACGTCGCTAAGCCCTTTAAGAAAAATGTCCTGCTGGGTAAGTTAGAAAAGATAGCTGAGCCGGCATAAAGGCGGGTGATAGGTTGTTTTTGATACAATCTTTCGTTTAGCGGTTTTAAAGAGGGGAGCATTTTGCTCTCCTTTTTGTAAGAGATCTCTTACACGGAATGTGCGATTTTTAATATTTTGTCTTATTGCGTTTATTTATTTAAATATTTTGCCTTTGTAGAACAGAGGCTTATAAAATGAGCCTTTAATGTACAGAAGAATGCAGCGAAAAATGTGATCGTGATAGGTTGTTTGCCTGCCTGAATCACGTAATCTGTACCTCGTCGGAAGGAACTGACGGAACGGAACAGGATAGTAGCCAAGGATGTTGGCAACCTCAGGATGAGGTCGGTATATCAGGAAGATGTATCGGACAAGGACTGTGAAGGGAACATCGAACGGAAGCGATAGAGTAGGTAGGACACTTACTCGTCAGGACGACAGACATGGACCACTTCAGGATGAAGTTAGGGACACCTCCAGGACGGAGAAGAGAGTCGAGACAAGACGTTTCGACGGGTCAAGGTGATGACCAAAAGGACATATCCAGGACGGATACTAAGGGAAGACGCTGACGGAAACAGCATCAATCATGGAATGATGCAGGGAGCACCATAGTAGCCGGATTGCTGCAAGTAAGACCAAAGGGCGCGACGAAAGTCGCGCCCGCTCTTTTTTGGGCGATGTGAAATGTCTTCCAGCCTGAAATACACATCTCTCCCTCCTCCAAAAAATAAAAAACGAACATAAAGAAAGGGCGTAACCGAAGTTACGCCCTTTCTGCTGTCTGTTTTAGAGAGACTGACGATGCTTATTCTGCGATAACGCTTGGCTTGGTCTTCATGCTGACAAACAGCATGTAGATGGCAGTCGCCAGCAGCACCACGAAGAAGAAACCCATCAGACCAAGGCTGTGACGCATGAAGTATTGCGCTGCCACAGGACCCAGTGCAGAGCCCACGCTGTAGCTGAACAGCATGATTTGTGTCGCGGATACAATTGAAGCCGACTCAATACCGTCACACGCCAGTGTAATTGCGATTGGGTACAGTGCAAACGCTGACATGCCCAGCAGTGCCAATGCAATAATGTGCGTTACATAGTTCTGATCAAGCTGGTAAATACCCATGGCAAACACACCCAGAATGCTGACAAGTGCCAACAACAGGGACTTTGACATGCGGCATGACAGTTTGCCCACAATCGGCTGAATAGACATACCACCCAGTACGGTTGCAGCCATCAATACACCGATCTGATCGTTATTCGATGTGGTTTCAGAAATACGCAGTGCCAAAGGCAACAGGCCGTAAATAGAACCCATCACGATACCAGAAACCAAACAGCCGATAAGCGCAGGTTTGCTTAGGCCCAGAATTTGTTTCCAAGTCAGGCTGATGTGTTCTTCTACCGCTGGCTTGGCATTTTTAGCCATAAACGCCGGCATCATAGACATCGCTAAAAGGGCCATAACCACCATAAATGGCATCATACCTGTGGTACCGAACAGACCGATACCAAATTGACCCACAGTGGTACCACCATACAGAGAGGTCATGTACAGGCCAAGGTTCTTTGCGCGCTCTTCTTTGCTATCGCCGATCAATAGCCAAGATTCAATCACAACAAAAATACCGGCCACAGCAATACCGGCCACGAAACGGGCCGCTAGCCATACACTCAATGAGGTGTAAACGGCCATGATCCCTACTGACACTGCCAATAGAGAAATGAAAGCGATAAATGCCATGCGGTGACCAATACGTTTAATGATTGGTTCAATCAGCATGGAGCCTAATAACAAACCTACATAGAAAATACTGGCCAACCAACTGGCCGCATAGGTAGGTATGTTATGACTCACCAATGATAGCGGTAACAGACTCATTAGGTAGCCTGATGCAATAGCAAAAATGGTGAGCCCAGTAACTGGTACCCAAACACTCGTACGCGATGCGACGGTAGCGTGCTCGTTCACTACGTTATTCTCCAAAAGCAGACAGAAATAATAAAAAGCCCTTTCCTGGACAGAAAAGTGGCTTTATTTGGACCCTCGGGTCTCTGAGTGTTCGACGACAATATAAATACGGGAGGAGATGTATTCAGTCGGATCGGGACTATGAACCGAATTCAGGGGGACGTAAAATGAGTAAAACTAATGCTTATCCCTAGTGTAGTTTATCGAGATTAATAGTAAGAAATTTTGTATCTATCACTAATCATAGTGCAATGGGTTGTGTAACAACGGTCATTGGTTAAGGTGATGATTTATATGAAATATAGGGTAATCAAAATGTCGGGTTTGCTATGTTGTTTGTGGGTGGTTATTTAGTGATCTAATGATTCTTTGCGTTGGGGTTTGGCGCATTTTTGCCGAGAGAAAATGAAAAAAAATAACAGGTAGGAGCAGACTTTGACTGGTAATGGGTTGAAACCTACATTTTGAACGCTGTAAGCATACAAGTGCTTGGGGTGTGTTAATTGAGGTTTAACCTCTTAATATAATGATAAATAAAGATTTATATCATGAAGGCTTGAAAGGAATAGAGAGCGGAAGATAAAGAGGAAAGAAGTGACAAAGTGATGATAATTGTTGAAAAACTCCGGCTGTTTTTAGCAAACAGCCGGAGCGTAACGCGGGTTATTTAGAGATTCGCGTGAATCGAGAGAGGTAACGGCCATCACGGGAGAAGAATACGATCTCGTTCGTGGTGTCGTTATCATGGCGATTGATACGGATCTGATTATCAATCCCGACTGCAAATAGGCTATTTCGCGTCTGTATTTTCAGTGGAATATCAAATTGGTTTACTTTTGCTTTCAGTACGCCGTCTTTATATACCACCTGCAACGGGACACCGTCGTTATCTAAGTAATTCCCGATCACGTCAATATCGTGCTGCCATTTTGCGAAGTTGGTTTTTGGCGGAATGACACGACCCACAGGGGCCTGGTCATTCATGATTTTGACTAAGTCGATAGAAAGCAGGTCGATATTGGTATTGAACAGGTTACTCAGCGCAATAACCGTTAGGTTCGTCTTCGGCTCTTGGATGAGTACCGCTTTAAAGCCATCAATTTCCCCTTGATGGATAAAGTAAGAGGTACCACCAATTTCTTCATTGAATACGCCGTATTGCTGATCATACATGCGTGCGACAAGATCACGGGAAATGATTTGTCCGGTATTCAGTGAACGGCTCCATACCAGAAGATCGCGTGCGGTGGTAATAAGTTCACCGGCTGACCATGCACAGCCTGGCGGTGTGATATGCGCATCGACAAGGCCAGACAGTTCATAGGACTTTGCCAGTTGGAACGAGAGCGTCAGCTTCATGCTGCTGTCTTTCATTCCCAGCGGGCGAAGGATCTCGGTGGTGACGTAATCTTCGTAATCTTGCCCGGTTACTTGTTCAATGATGTCACCCAGTAGGTAGTAACTGGCATTGTTGTAGTTGAACATTTTACTTGGGGCATACACGCGGGATTTGCTGACGGTGTTATTGACCAAGGTTTTAGATGAACAACTCTTGTCGTATTCACGTAATGACGGATCGCGGTACAAGCCTGCAGTGTGGTTCAGCAGCATTGCAATGGTGATGTTTTTGCCGTCTTTGAGTTTCGGGAAGTATTTGTCGACAGGCTTATCGATGTCGAGTTTACCTTGCTCATGCAGACGTAAAATCGTCACAGCAGTGATTTGCTTGGTGATCGACCCTACTTTGAACAGGTTGTCTTTATTGATAGGGCGTTTGAGCTTAACGTCGGCATAACCGATAGACTTTTCGTAGACCACATCGTTGTTTTGGGCAATCAGTACATTACCACTGAAGCGGCCGTAACTGTTGAGGTGATGAATATACTCATCCAGTTTTTGTTGCGTTTGGCCTGCGGTATCACTGTTGGTTGTGGCCGAATTGGCACTTTGTGGGCCGCTTAAGGAAAAACTGCCATCGGCGTTTTGTGAAGATCCGGTGAGGGTAATGGTGCCTTCGCTGCTTTGGCTGCCGGATAACGTGATGGTTTCATTGGCACTAACAGCGCCACTCAGCGGAAAGAGTGCCAGCAATAGTAACGCATTCAAAGTCTTAAGCTTTTTCATAGATTCTGCTGTAGAGAGTAATAAATATATTCAACGTATCACTCTGATCTTTGTTCAGCTATTTAATGATGTGGCGCGGCAGGGATAAGGACAAAATTTCTGGAGTGACTCTGCGTTATTTTGAAGAGCGAAATTTTGTTGCACTAAAAAGTGTAGAGAATATCAATCTAGGTAAGGGATGGGGGACAGGTGATAGCGTGATAACTTTTAACTAACTGTTTTATAAGTATCTATCAGAGTGTGAGAAAAAAGCAGCCACGTCAATGTGACTGCTTTCCGGATAAGGTGAAAAAGGAAAAAGTGTGCGATGGCTCGCTACTTCTCCCATTGCACAAGTTGGTCTTTCGGCCATTGTGCCCCAATCTCATGGTATTTCTGCTCTAACACATGACGCTTGATTTTTAATGTGGGCGTAAGGATACCGTTTTCGATACTCCAGGGATCTTTGATCATCAGCACGCCTTTAATCTTGGCATGAGATTCTAGCTCCTCATTGAGGGTATTGATCACCCGTTCAGCGCTGCGGGCATACCGCTCAGGATCGAAGTTCGGATAGGCATGGGGCACCGCCAGAAGGATAGGCCCTGGCATACCTGAGCCCACCACACATAACATTTCAAAGTTACCCAGTTCAAAAATTCGCTTTTCAATCGGCACCGGAGAGACAAATTTGCCTTTGGCGGTTTTGAAGGTGTCGTTCTTGCGTCCCTGAATGGTGAGGTAGCCATCATTGTCCATGAAGCCGATATCACCGGTACGTAGCCAGCCGTCTGCATCAAACATCGCTTGACTGGCGTCTTCGTTCTTGTAGTAGCCTGCAAACAAGCCCTGACTGCGCACCAGAATCTCATCATCTTCGGCAATTTTCACGTCGATACCCGGGCCTGCATTACCGACGGTCCCGATTTTATCGCTACGGAATGGGTGGTTGAGCGTACTGTAGGCAAAAGATTCGGTCATGCCCCAGGCTTCTGTGATGTTCAGGCCAATACTTTCATACCAGCGTAATAGGGCAGGAGAAACCGGTGCGGAGCCACAGCCCAGTACGCGCGCTTGATCTAAACCTAATCCATCAGCCAGCTTGCGCTTGATGATGCCAGAGATAAACGGGATTTTGAGCAGCAGATTTAATTTACCTTGCGGCAACTTATCGAAAATACGTTGCTGAAAGACGGTCCACAGACGCGGTACGGAAATGAACAGGGTGGGGCGATGCATTTTGACATCGTCAATGAAGGTATCCAGCGATTCGGGGAAAGCGACTTGAATACCTGCCATAACGGAAGAACCAAAAATGTACACGCGTTCGGTAATGTGAGCGAGAGGTAGATAAGAGAACAAACGTTCCCCTTTTTGCATTCCAATATGTTCAACCAGACGTTGCGCAGACCAAGAAAACGCACCGTAATTGAGCAGTGCTCCTTTCGGTAGGCCAGACGTTCCTGATGTGTATACAATTGACATCAGATCATCGTCTTGGTGGACAGGACGCGCCGTAGACGGAGAGTGATCGCCAATGAAGTCGGCGAGCGTAAAGTGACATTTCGGTGCAGAAGGATACGGGTAAGCAATGGAAGTGACGTCGGGGTATTTGGCTAACACGGAAGAAATGGCGGCTGCGTCATCCAGTTTACCGACAAAAATGGCTTTGGATTCACTGTGTGTCAGGCAGTGTTCAATGGTATCGGCCCCTGCGGTGGGAAAGATAGGTACACTGATAAAGCTGCCGAACATGAGTGCGAGATCGGTAATGAACCACTCGGCACAGTTTTTCGAAATAATAGCAATGCGGTCGCCGGGTTGCAGTCCTTGTGCTTGCAAGGCACTGACCAGTTTGAGAGCTTGCTGCGTGACTTCAGCATACGTGAAATCAACAAATTGTCGGTCGATAATCTGACGTAGATAAACGTCATTGGCGCGCTCATCGGCCCATTTTAACATCATATCGGTAGGCATAGGTTGTGCCGTTGCCGATGTGTCTGTGCGATCCATGTGCAGCGGTAACGTCATAATGCGATCCTTTATTGTTATGCCTTTGTTAAAATAATGCTAACTCGAGGGGTGGGTCAAGTGTTGCTTGTCAATAAGTTGTGTTGCATATGCCTTCGACCAGTGTCAAAAAAAGGCAAGATATCGCGGATTCTCTGTTGAAAATAGACCAGAATAGCTCAGGCGGCGTCAATTTTATTGCTTTAATAACCTATTCATAAATTCATGTTTCTATTATACTTGTTGCGATTTATGAAAGAGTAATGTGATTAATTGAATATAAATTCATCGCATAGTTGTAGCCGTATAGGGATATTTTGTTGTGTGGGCTGTCAATGCGTTGACTGAGCGTGAATGCCGATTTAGCCCCTTTACATGACCGGAGAGTGACAAGGCTTACCTGTGATCGTCACTGAGATCATTCGTCGGCAGCTTGTTAATTGAATAAGATGAAAGAGTCCATTCATTATGCCAAAGCGTAGTAAAGAAGATACTGAAATCACCATTCAGACAATCATGGATGCGGTTGTCGATCAGATTCTGACTTTGGGTTACGACAAAATGTCGTACACCACATTAAGTAAACAGACGGGTATCTCCCGTACCGGTATCAGTCACCATTTTCCGAAAAAACAGGATTTCGCCAACGCACTTGATGGTCGTATCTTCCGTTTGTTCGTTGAAAAGCTAGAGTTGAATCATGGCTTGAAAGAATTTACCGATAGCTGGCTGGTGGCTTTGGATGATGAACAGTTCCGTGCGACACTGCGTCTGCTGTTCCACCACATTGCGACGGCGGAAACGACCAGCGAATTTTCTAAGCGTGGTATTGAGCGTTTATACCAGTTATGTGAAGAACGCTTTGGTCCTGAAAGCGAGAAAGAGCTGGAATGGCTGCTGGGCAAATCGTTGATCAGCTTGGTGCGCTAGCGTAACGGCACCAATGCACAGTGAAAGAAACACCTTTGGGCGCGTGCGCATGTTTAGCTGGCGTACGGCTCTGGGTGATGGTTTATGGATACAAGAGAATAAGTAATGCTGAAATATATTGTGATTGCCCTGGTGGGTCTGGGTGTGTATATCGGTGTCACGTTTAAAGACGAGATTGAAGATGCATTGGATGCACGCTCGTTTGAAGAAGTGCATGATGTGATTGAAGATGCTTCTGATAAAGCAGACGATGCCAAGAATGATTTAACCGACAAGTGGGAAGAGTTAACGAAGTAATGTCGTTATCTTTGATTTGTTGATAAAAAAAGACCGGTCATACTTGTGACCGGTCTTTTTTGTTTTAAGCGCTTCCTACATGCTTATTGATATCAACATTAAAATCAGTGCGCAGAGATGATGTAGAAGTAGTAAATCATCGTCAGGGCAATCACGTAGACTGACCAGTGATCTTCTTTGTAGCGGCCTGTGGCTAACTTCAGGAAGGCATACACCAACATGGCAGCGGCAATCCCGTTACCGGCGTTGAAGCTGAACACGCTCATCACGACACACACAAAGGCTGGTAGGTATTCGGTGATGTCGTCATAGTTGATTTTCTTCATCGAACTCATCATTGCGATACCGATGTACATCAGCACAGGGGCGGTCGCTTCTGTTGGGATCATGCCCGCCAGTGGTGCCAAGAAGAGTGTCAGCGCAAAACAGCCTGCCGTCACCAGCGCGGTGAAGCCTGTTCGGCCGCCCGCTTCTACACCCGCAGAACTTTCCACATAAGTCGTCAGCACCGGGCAAGAGAACAGGGCGCCAAAGGTTGTGGCACTGGAGTCCACGTGGAAGTTTTTCTCAATGCCAGGCAGGTTGCCATCTTTGTCGAGATAACCCGCTTGTGCACCAATGCCTAGTAGCGCGCCCAGCGTAGAGAAAAAGTCCGGAATAAAGAACGCCAGCAAGAAAGGCAGATAGACAGGGCTAAGTGCACCCATCACATCTAACTGGAAAAACATGTTATCAATGCTGCCCGGCATGCTGAACAGGCTATCAGGTACAGAAGTGATACCCAGTGGCAAACTGATCAACGTAGTCAACAATACCGCAAGAATGATCCCGCCCTGAATTTTGCGCGACACAAAAAACAGCACCAAGAAGAAACCCAGCATGGCGACTAAGACTTCCAGTGAGGCTAAGTCACCGAAGATCAGCACGTTTTTGCGCGGATCCGCCACAACCACTCCTGCTTGCTTAAAGCCCAGTAAGGCAATGAACAGGCCGATACCCACGCCAACCGAAACTTTGACACTGTGTGGGATCACACGCACGACAAAGTCACGTACCCCTAAAAAGGACACCAGCATAAACAGCACACCACTGATGAACACAATGCCCGCAGCAATGCCCAGCGGCACATCGTTACCCAGCAGGGTGTAAGAGAAAATCGCCACACTACCTAGACCCGGGCCCAATACGAACGGACGGTTAGTGTACACCGCCATCGCAATGGTGGTGATCACCGTCATCAGTACGGTTACGGTCAATGCGCTGTCAAACGGAATACCGCCTTTGCTCAGCATATTCGGTACTACGGCGACCATGTATGCCATGGTCGCAAAGGTGGTGAGTCCGGCAATCACTTCTATGCGCAGGTTGGTGTTATTGCCTTTAAAATCAAACCAGCTGGCAAGGCTAAAAGCGGGCTTGGTGCTTACAGTTTCCATGGGGTCCCTCTATAAGTCGTCAAAATAGGTCTGGCCGTTAACGTGCGCGGCAATACTGAATCAATTTATGTGGTGCAATCACGGGCTCTGCGGCCAAGGTCCCGCGCAGGCGATCAAAGTCAGTGGTCCATTCAGTGAGCCACTGCTGTTTGAGCTCTTCTGGCATCCAACAGGCTTCAATGCTGTTGATCAGCATTTGGCGCAGGCTGTCGAGATCAAAACCGAAATCCTCCACCATCACGCGGTAACAGTTGGCGCTGGTGGTATCATGAATATGCCAGTCGTCGGTACACGGAATGATGTTCAGGCCAGCTTTCGCCATGGTGCGGATAGGGTGGTTCATCGCCCACTGTTCGTGCTCCGGCCACAGCTTGAAATAATAGGTGTTAGAAGGGATCACGGTAAATGGGATCCCATGCTGTGCATATAGCGCGGTGAGTTCAGGGTTATCAATAAGGGTGTAGCCGTGATCAATACGATCAACATGGATCAATTCCACACCGGTTTCCACATTGCGCCAGTGCAGGCCAAATTCCGAACAGTGTGCCGTGGTGCGTAAACCGTGTGATTGAGCCAGTGCATAGGCTTTCCAGAAATGCTCAACCGGTGCGTTATGTTCTTTGTAATCAATGCCGATACCCAACACATACGGGTGTGGGTACGCGATCATCGCATTCACCATGTCTACCGCTTCTTCGGGGGATTTTTCACGGTTGATAGACGGGATCAGGCGAACAATCAGCCCTAAACGTTGTTCCACATCCTCAATGGCTTGCGCCAGTGTGTCAGTCACGGTGGCGTAAGACAGGGCTGTGTCACTCGGGTTCCAGAAGGTTTCGATATAACGCACGCCACAGGCATGAGCATCTTCTGCCACTTCCGTTAATACGCGATAGTAGTCTTCCGGTTCACGCATCAGTTGATACAGGAAGGTCAGCGCTTCTATACCGCCTTTTACCACGCTGCCTTCGTGCTGATAGGCACGGTAATAGCATTTCGCTTCCTGCTCAGGCAGATCAACACCATACTTGTCGGCAAAAGCCAGCATGGTTTCAAGGCGTACACCGCCCAGTAAGTGGTAGTGCAGATCTGCTTTGGGAAATTGATGATAAAACGCTGATAGCGAAAGTGTATCGGATGCCACAGTAACCTCTTTGACGCAACAGTTTGCGCAATCGTTTGCTTTGGCGCGGAGTATCCTCCTCAAACAAGAAAATGTGAAATGCAAATATCGATATGTCAGTGCCGATTCGGCACTGACTCGTTATGTTAAGACGTTTTTGGCAATAAGAAACAGATTGCGTTTATAAGGAAAAAGCGCGGGAAGTCGCGATAACGGCGCGTTAGTCAGTGACGAGCGTGTGTGTTGCATGCCATGCTCGACTGAGCTGCCAACCTTGTTGAATGTCGCTGTGTAATTGTTGCCACAACTGCTGCGCATGATGACGCAGGGGCGCGGAGTTGCGATACAGGCGAATTTGATACGGGAAGCGGTAGTGAGTCGGATCGATGGCTTTGAGCGTACCAGCTGCCAGTTCATGTTGAATTTGGGCATCGGGCAGCCAGGCCAAGCCTTTGCCACGCAGTGCCATGTCTTTGTGTAACTGGCACATTGAGCTTTCAAACACCGGATAGGTATGTAATGGCTTTAATCCCGGTTGGTGTTGTTCAATTAAGCGGGCGCTATACGAGTCGGCACTGTAGCGAATGATAGGCGTGGCATGCTCGGCAGAAGGCTGGAAAAGTGGCTCACCGTTGCTGTTAGTCGCGGAAACCAGCAAAAAATCGCCCTGACCAATGCATACGTTGCTAAAGGGCGGTTGCAGTAACGAATGGATCTCAAAGCCTAAGAAGAAATCGCACTGGCCTTGGATCAGCGAATCTACCGCACAATCGACCCGTAAAATATCGACAGAAAACGGCATGTCTTGCTGCTGGTTTACGTGATCAATCAAATCAAGCAATGTCGGTGAAGATAACGAGTGCGGGCTGGCAATTCGAATCGGATTTTGCAGCGGTTGTTCAATGCCGTTAAGCAGTTTGAGTCCATCTTCCATCTGCGCAATCATGTTTCTGGCCACGGTTCTGAATTGGCGACCCGCAGGCGTCAGGCTAATGGGCGTGGTGGAGCGATCAATCAAGGGTTGGCCAATGGCTTTTTCTAATGCGCGAATATGACGACCAAAGGCCGGCTGGGTGATGTGTCTGGCTTCGGCGGCACGGGAAAAATGCTGAAGATCGGCCAGCATAAGAAAATCTTCCAGCCATTTTGTATCTAGGTTCATGATGCGACTCGTCACGCGGTAAAAGAGAGTGGATCAAAAAAGCACCGTCCGATGACCGAAATATCGAAACATCACTATTTCGACATAAAAGGGCATTGAACGGTGCTTAAAATACTATGTTGCGTGATTATATTCTACATTGAGGACGCGGCGCATTATAGCTTGGCAGCTTTGCGATTTCGGCTTTTAAATCATCAATGCGCGTATCGTGAGAAGGGTGGGTAGAAAGCAATTCTGGCGGCTGGTTACCCCCCGAGGCTTTGGCCATGTTCTTCCACAAATCAATGCTGGCATTAGGATCGAACCCTGCTTCTGCCATCAAACGTAAACCCACAATGTCAGATTCTGATTCCTGCGCGCGGCCATAAGGCATTAACACCCCATATTGTACGCCTAAACCCAGACCGGCCATTGCCGCGCCGTGGTATTGCGTCCCGCTGATCGCCAGGCTGGACAGTTCCAAACCGATGTCCGCCATTTGCGTGCGCGATAACCGCTCATTACTGTGTTGGGCGATAACATGGGCAACTTCATGGCCAATGACCGTGGCTAATTGGTCTTGGTTTTTGGCGACTTTCAACAGCCCGGTATACACACCAATTTTGCCGCCAGGCAGGGCAAACGCATTCACCTGATCACTGTCAAACACCACCACTTCCCATTGCTCTGCTGCTTCTGGGCCGGTGAGTTTTTGCGTGATAGATTGCGCAACACACTGTACGTACTGATTGGTTTTTTTGTCGGTGTAGATCTTTTCTTGCTGCTTTAGTGCGTCAAAAGATTGTGCCCCTAACTGCGACATATCTTGCTGTGAATATAAAAGCATTTGGCTGCGGCCAGTGGGTGAGCTGCTACATGCGCTCAATGCAAAGGTGGCCGCAATCAGGCCAGCAATAGCCAGAGGACGATTCATGGTGACTCCTGTCATGTTTACTTATTCCAAGTCTCAGATTATACACGCAAAACCCCTTTTTCTCGCTAGTCTTAACGCAGTTGTTGCGACGGATTTACGCAAATGTTGCGGCGTAATTCAGCCAAATTGGTAATTGTGGGATCAATCAGTTCCTGTATGATCACAATCGGAATGAAAATTGAGGTAAACGCATGTCAATGTGGAAAAAATCGTTCACGCTGGACAGTTTGAATCAAACATCCGTGAACACGCTCGTCGAGCATTTGGGAATTGTGTATACCGCGTTTGATGACCAGAGTTTAACGGCCACTATGCCGGTTGAACCGCGTACCCATCAGCCGTTAGGGATGTTACACGGCGGTGCCTCGGTCGTACTGGCGGAAACCTTAGGCTCGTTAGCAGCTAACATGTGCGTATCCGAGGACTACTACTGTGTTGGGCTTGATATTAATGCCAACCATATTCGCGCCATGCGCAGTGGTTATGTGATTGGGAAAGCGATCCCCGCGCATTTAGGTGCCACGACCCAGGTGTGGCAAATTGATATCACCGATGAGCGTGGTCGCATGGTGTGTACCAGCCGATTGACCATTGCGGTAATGAAGCATAAGAAAGCGAAGCAATAACATGAATATCACATTCTCTGAAGGCCGTATCATCGCAAACCAACATGAATTAGTGGTGCGATTAAATGGGCAGGCACGCGTCACCCTGCAAGCCATGGTGGATGACATTACCTTAATGGGACGAGGGGCTAACGTGATCACCGCAATGGGATCGGGTGTAAATTGGTCAGTGCGTCTAGATTCAGTTGAACAATTGCAGGAAGTTGCAGACGCGATTGGTATCGCGATTCAAGAGTGATCATAACAAGCTTGCAGAGCACTTATTCCTATAAAGTATTTTATCAATGATGTAATGATAGGTTTGTCATTAAATTGACGGCATTATTTTGCTTTTGTTTTGGATGTTTTGACACCGCTTATTATTGATAACATTGTATATACATTTGTGATTGATAATGATCCGCGCCAATTAACAACTTTTTGTGAGATCCCTCGCTCATTATTGACTTTAATGACCCAAAAATGGCGCCTGGCAAGGTATTGTATTACTCAAGGCGCCTTCGAATAATTCTTGAAAATTCATGGTTTTAAGGGTTATTCCTAGGGGGAATGAAAGTGCAAGAGTAATGAAGGGGTGCAGGTGAATAAGCAACAGCTAAAACAGATCGCTGAATTTGCCTACAAGACAATGTTCCGACAGGCTCCAGATTTAAGTGAAATAGAGGAAACCTTCTACGGTTGGGTGGTTTTCCTTTCTTCAAAGCAAGGTCGTGTTGTCGTGAAGTTTTCACGCGAAATTGGGCGACTTGCAAAAGAGCTAGAAGGACTTGAGCGCCTACGACGGGAAGTTTCGTGCACTGTGCCAAACGTGCTCTTTTTCGGGCGGGAAGAGGGCTATAACTACCTGATGATGGAATGGGTCGATGGCGTGCCAGCGCATCATTTACCGAATGATCCCAAAGCCATTGCCGCGTTCCGGGAAAGTTATCTGCAGTTATTGTTTACTTTGCATGAGCAGCATGCCGATCAAGGTTTTGAAATCGGGCAGGACAAATTTGCACAGGATTTACCTTCCGCGTTTGAAAGCTGGATGGGGCCGGTGTATCGCTATGTGATGAGTACCGGTTCGCCCTTTTCACCGCAACTTAAACAGGCGTACCGACGCGCTTGGGAAATGAAAAACGACATTTTATCGACGGCGTCTGCGGAATCTTCACTGATCCACGATGATTGCCATATCGGGAATGTACTGTTTGACCCAAAAACCTATCAGGTGTCCGCTATCCTTGATCCGTGTGATGTGGGGTATAAGCACCGTGAGATGGATCTTTTTCATCTTTATGATGTGCGACCTGAATTACAGTTGGCGGAATGCTATCAAAGCCATTGCCGGTTGGCAGACGGTTTTGAGCTGCGCCGTTGGTACTTCAGCCTGTGGGATGATGCCAAACACAGCCGCAATATGGGTTGGTATGATGAAGCGTGGCTGCAAAAGAAGTTCGATCACTTCCATCAGGCAATGCATCACTGATCATTTATGATCAATCACTGCTAACCCTCTCGCCTGGTACTTTCTTGTTGAATGCGCTGTTCAACAAGAAAGTGACAGTGCAGTCAGATTTGTGCGCCGCTTTAGGCGCATTTTTTGTATTCATCTATCATAAATAGCAACATGTGACTGATTTAGGGATGAAAACAATGAACCGACGCCTTGCTTGGCTTTCTGCCGTCCTGTTGTTGGCTGGTTGCGCGCAAAACACATCATCGCAGCAGGAAGGAGCCACTACCGATCCGGACATGATGCCTGACGGTATGATCTATCCCCCCAGCCAAGGGGAAACCACTGCGCCAAAAACGACACCCACAAGCACGCCGTCTGAGTCTGTGTTGCCTGAACCTGAAGTCACTCTTCCTCCTAAAGCGGTGGAACCGCCACCTCTGATCGCTAAACCGGAAACACCGAAACCTAAGCCAAAACCGCAGCCTGTGGTGAGAGTCACCCCTGATGGTAAGCTCATTTTAGGGCGTGAAGAGTGGGTGATGTTTCCGCAAGCGAACAACCCTGTGAAAGCGACCGTGGACGAAGGGGCCGCGATGTCGAGCATTGGCGTGACCGGTCTCACCGCCTTTGAGCGTGATGGTAAAGAGTGGGTGAAATTTAAAACGGGCGGCAAGCAGGTCGAGTTGCCGGTAGAGCGCTGGATGAAACCGAAAAACGGACAAGATCGGGAAGCGGTGGTGAAACTGCGCGCCAAGTTGGGTGATCTGAATGAGCTGACAGAATTTGTGCTGAAGGCCGGTAAAGGCATTGTGCTGGGCGTGAATTTTATTCGTGATGTGGCCATCGTCGATACTAAGCGGCAATTTGTGCAGCCGAAGGTCAAATAGCACTATTACGCTATTCTGCTATTTCTTCAATAAAACAGAAACGGCTGCCGAAGCAGCCGTTTTCTTATGGGATACGTGTTGTGATCACTGTGGTGAATACACCTTACAGCGCTTCCACACTCACTTCGTAGCTGGTGAACTTACGAATGTTGATCACGCCTGTGTCGAAAATCAGGTACTGACCTTTAATACCCAGTAACACGCCTTCTACCACAGGGTTTTTATCAAAGTTGTGAGAGCTGATCTTGGTCGGGTATTGCTGCACAGGGTAGTGGATATTCACAATGTCGTTATCCAGACGCTCAATAGCATCTTCCCCGAACTCCGCCAATAACTCGCTGATGCGCTGCTCAATTTCAGGCAGTAAACGCGCCGCTTCGGCTTTGAGGTCGATTTCGGCATTGTCGCCTTTTAGCATCGCGCGCCAGTTGGTTTTATCGGCTACTAATTCAGCCAGAGCGATTTCCGTCAAACCTGACAGGTAACGGGATTTCACCTTCAAAATCGCCAACGCCTGTGTCGCGCCTTGGTCAATCCAACGAGTAGGCAGCTGCGTGTGGCGGGTAATGCCCACTTTCAGGCCAGAAGTGTTCGACAGATACACATAGTGCGGCACCATACAGTGGGTTTCACCCCATTGTGGTTCACGGCAGGTACCTTTGGCGTAGTGGCAGGTTTCCGGCTTCATGATACACATGTCGCAGCGCGCCAGTGATTTCATACACGGAAAACAATGGCCTTGTGAATAGCTCTTCTTGGTTTTCTTACCACACGCATCACAGAAGATGTTGCCCGTGAAAGTCAGTCTGATTGGCTGACCAATGTGCGGATTTAAGGCGAAGCGTTGATCGCCCAGTGGCAGATGGTATTCAACCACATCCCCAAGCTGGGAGTGCAGTTTACTTAACGTTCCTTGCATGACTTTGCTCATTATTGTGTGTTTTGTTAGATCATACCAGCCTCGCTGCGGTTGTGCTGCAAGAATCCGATATCCTCCTTTTAGATGCACTGAAACTATCCCAATTTGCCACAAGTAAGGCAGTTTATTGCATGGTGCAAGCGGTTTATCGCACGAGAAAGGGGGTGTAGCGAAGAGGTTATGTAAATGTTTGTAATATGAGGGTGCACAATATTTACAATGATCGGCAACTTGCTATCATTTTGGCGAAATACCCATCAATGCTGAAAGGATACGTGTGCTTATCCCCTCAGCCACAAATGCCTTCAAGGCGACAATAATAGGGAAGTGAGTCAATGAAGAAAGTCATCGTAATAGCGGGAATGCTGTTTGCTGCCGGCGCTATCGCCAGCCCGTTTGAAAAGCCAAGTGAAGCGATTGAATACCGTCAGGCTGCATTTAGCATGATCGCCACCAACTTTGGTGACATGGCGAACATGGTAAAAGGCCGTAAAGACTGGGATCAGGCGCAGTTTAGCCAGCGCGCACAGTTTATCGCCCAGTTGGCACAAATGCCGGAAGAAGCGTTCCAGTTCAAAGGGGCTGAGGCGGGTGATACCACCAAAGCCAAGCCAGCCATTTGGTCTGACTGGTCAGGGTTTAATGCCAAGCTGACTCAGTTCCAAACCGACATGAACCAGCTGGCGAAAGTCTCTCTTGAAGGGGATGAACGCGCCACCAAGAAAGCCTTTGGTGTGGCCGCGAAGAACTGTAAATCTTGCCACAGTGATTACAAATACAAGTAATTGTTGCTATGTGTAGCAATAACGAAAGATGCCAGAAGCCGACGTGATTGTCGGCTTTTTATATCTAAAAAGTGTGAAAATAAATGGAAGTACTGATGTCGATTAGATATGTTGCTTTGTTTGTGTTAATGCTACCACTGTTTGTTAATGCTGGTGAAGATGAAGTTTCACCAGTCATAAATAATGATATTTCAGAGTGTGTGTCACTTGATATTAGTAAACCTTACCCATATAAGAACTTAACATTGATTGATATGTCTATAGATGTCAAAAAAGTCATTGGGTATTGTGGTTGTAAATCAGCAATGGCTAACATTCGTATTGATGGCATCTTGGATGAAAATTTCGCAGTCAAAGAATCAAGAAAAATAGCATTAGTCACTTCATTTGATAACACCATAAATAATATTCAAAAGGAAAATATGACTCTTGATATTAGGTGTGGTTCATACTGATTTTAAATAGTTGCCAAATAATAATTTGAGTATCTGTTCAATGGGATGCCAGAAGCCGACGTGACCGTCGGCTTTTTTGTGCCCGCTTAGTGACGGCGCCTTATTACGGATAGGAGTCATTGTGGCGCATGTTCAGAGACTTATACCCACTTAACATCAATAGCTTATGACTTATGCTAGAGTCGGTATCGATCCTGATTTTAAAGAAAAATGATAACCATGAATGCGCTAACCAACAGAGAAAAAAGTTTCATCACAGGCATGTTGTACGACCCTGACACCGAAGGCTTACCTGACGACAGAATGAAAGCGGCTGAGCTGTGCCACCAAATCAGCACCTGTTTTGATCGGGATGAGAAAAATGCCCTGATACAGCGTTTATTCGGCAAGGCTGATGAAACATCCAGCATCAATGGCCGGTTCTTTTGTGACTATGGCTATAACATCGAGGTGGGTAAAAACTTCTACATGAACACCAATGGCGTCATTTTGGATTGTGGCAAAGTCACTATCGGTGATTACGTCATGATTGGCCCTAATGTGACCTTGTGTACTGCTGGCCATCCGTTAGATGCCAAAACGCGTTATACCTACGAAGAGTTTGCCAAGCCCATTCATATTGCCGACAAAGTTTGGATTGGCGCCAATGTGATTGTGTTACCGGGTGTGAACATTGGTACCGGTGCCGTTGTGGGGGCGGGCAGTGTGGTGACGAAAGATGTGCCTGAACATACTGTGGTCGTCGGCAACCCTGCGCGCGTGGTGAAAGAGCATATTAACGGTTAATGGCAGAGATTTGGTGTAGAAGTTTGGCGCTGAAAGCGTGTTGCTAAATTCGAGAAACGTTGACCTTATTGAAAGAGGCATAATGACGCAGATTTATTTTGTATGCGGTTTTATCGGTTCGGGTAAAACCACTTATTCTAAAGCCTTGGCAGAAAAGGTGGGGGGATTTCGTTTCTCTATTGATGAATGGATGATCCCGCTTTACGGCGAACACATGGATCGTGAACTGTTCGACCGCCGTTTAGCGACGCTGCTACAGCTGTTTCAAGATTCCGCATTACAGCTTATTCCTCTTGGGATCCCTGTTATTTTCGATGTGGGTTATTGGCGCAAAGCTGATCGTGATACCGCTGTTGATTGGGCATCGCGAATGGGCGTTAACAATGAGTTGCATTTTTTGGATGTCCCATTTGATACCTGTAAGCAAAGGGCACTAGCGCGAAATGCGGATCTTGAGGGGAAGTCTTTTGAGATGACACCAGAGATGCTCGATCTCTTCTGGTCTTGGTTTGAAGTCCCTACTCCCAATGAGGACGTTGTTTGGGTCTAGCCAAAGTCGCACAGTTTCGTCGCCATAGTTCCGTTGCCATAGTTTCGCCGCATGGTTTCATCACATAGTTTCGTCGCACAGTTTCATTCATCAATGACAAAGAGAATATGCATTCATAGTGAAAGTGAATCAAGAATCATTATCGTAATGGATTCACTTGCGATAAAATACGTGGCGATAAAATGGAGCTTGTGTATGAATTCAAAATCAATGTCTGCTTTTTTTGCTGAAAACCTTTCCGCGCCACTGACAAACGTTCAGTGGTCATGGGGTTCAGAAAATGAAAAAGGGGTGTATCTGCGTATTTGGGCAGAAGAAGTGAAAGATAAGCGTGGGATGGTTTATGCCTGCGATCCTGCTGACACCCGATTAGGTCAAAAAGAGCGTTTGCGTCATATCAAGCAGATAGAGTCAGGGAAACCAGGCTATGTTGTCGTTATTACTGAAGGTCACGTGTCGAGCAGTGGCACATGGCGAATTGACCGATTTGAAGAGTGTATCTACCCAATATTGAATTTTAGCCGTAACGAGAACGGTGATATTTATGCGGACGTTGATTTTGACTCGCCTGTCTATCCAGAATTTATTGGTCAAGAAATTGATTATGCGGCGATTGAGCTAGCCGCATCAGCTTATCCCAAGGCATTAGAGACATTGACTAAAGCTACGACAAAGTTTGATTGGCAAGCAACAAAAGTCGATGAATCTACGGAGACGATCTTTCTGATCAGTAAAGACGGTACACAAAAGGCACAGATTCATATCCCAAGTGGAAAGTGGATGCGCTAAATCCTCAAAATTTGACGTTAAAGTGAAGATCCCTTACAGGTTAAGTGCAATGATGAATAAACAGCTTGTGGCTAAATGGTCTGAACAACTCAGCCAACCATTAGGACGTAGTGCATCAGAGATTGCCACATCGGGCTTATATTGCCACGATTTTTCTGCTGATTATGTAGAACTCTATTTTGAAGATGAATCTTACTGCAAGTTTAATGATGCACTGGTTATCTTGAATAGAGAGCAAAACGAAGTTGCCGTTTTCACCGAACATTGTGGATATTTTGAGTTTTCAAGTTTGGGTATGAGTATCTATACGTACAGCGATAAAGAAAAACACGTATTGATTGAATCTGACAGCATCTTCTGATGATGGGTTGATGCTCGTTGATGTGAATAGCGTCGTTATTCTGTGCCTCTAGCACCTGAAATCCTGACGCTATTTTCTACCCATACCTGCCATCAAAACAAATACACCACCACGTCTTTCGCCCAGTAGCTATAAATCACAAACCCAATCACCAAGAAAATCACCCAACCGATAATTCCGTTACGTAATTGCGGGGCAGGGAGCCCTTGTGACGGCTTTTTGCCGTGGATCATCGGCGTGATCAGGTTATCTTTTTTCAGTAAGTAGATGAACACAGCAGCGACATGTAAGCCAATGGCACCAAGCAGGACGTCGAAATTCAGTGCGTGCAGTTGTGTCATTTCACTGCTGGTGGCACTGCTGACTAAATAAGCCAGTGGCCCTTCCGAAATAATGTCGTCATTGGCAAAAAGGCCCGTCACCAATTGCGATAGCAACAGCAGCATAAAGAACAAGACCATATAGGCACCTGCTGGATTATGACCGTGTTGAGTGGTGGTATTGGGATGACGGAAGTATGCGAATACGGTGCGAGGGGAGCGAACAAATTGTTCAAACTGGGCGGTGTCACTGCCAAAAACGCCCCAGATCAGACGCGTGAGTAACAACGCCATCAGAAAGTAGGCAATGGAGAAATGCCAGTCCATCAAACCTTCTGTGCCGGTGTACCACAACCCCAATACCGATAATGCTTGTAGCCAGTGGTATCCACGAATGAATCCATCCCAAACCGGTAACTTAGTGGTGGATGTTGTCATGATGCTCTCCCTGCGATCGTGTATGACATTGACGACTCGGGATTATTTTACTCATAAGTTACACAATGGCAGTAACTCATTTTCATTGATTTACATTTCATTCCCTTTTCCTGTGGAGTGGTTCCAGAGTGGTTCCGGTAGGTCCCGGTATGGTTCCGGTAGGTTCAGATAGATACCGATATAGTTCTGGTCAATGCGGGCTTGCGTCGAGGTAGTTAAGGCACAGAGAAAAGAAAAGGGCCGAGTCGGCCCTTTATCAGTGTGTGAGGTCGTGGATACGTCCTGCTTAATCAGCGGTTTTCGATACGGTTATAATCAAGCAAACCGGCTTCAATGGGCTGGTCATGTTGATTGATCGCATTGAGTTCATCACTGAATGCCCAGAAGTTCGGCTCAGTACGTCGCACCCCGAATTTATCCAGTAATGCGCGGTAATCCTTCTCACTCTCTAGATGTTTCGCCTGAATCGCCAGTAACGGCAATTCAGATTCTTTCACACGCCAGAAAGCGCCTGGGTAGCTGCCCAATAAGCCACGGACTAAAGTGACGTCATCATTGGCAAACACACGGTTAGATTCTTCATCAAACAGGCTTGAGATGTTCTTGTGGGCACTGTTGCGGGCCAAGGTAAACAACTGTGGCTCCAGTGTTTTATTCGTTGGCTCGACCATGATGAACGTCAGCTCTGGCAGCAGTGTAGCGCGTTGACCGTGTAGTCGATCAATCTCTGACAGTGCGGTGATCGCTTGGGCAGAGAGTGGGGCTTCACGGAAGTCATAACGGTGCGGTGTGACCGGTGCCAATTTTGTTTTCAGGCGATCGAGCAGTTCACGTTTTGGATCCGCCGTGGTGTATTTCACCCCCGTTGGCTGATCAAATGCATTGATGTCACCTTGCAGGAAGTCACTCAAGTGCTGGTTTGCCCCTTGGTACCAATCAGCCAGTTCTTGCCGACGGACATCAGCAGGCAGCAGCGACAGGAAGTTCGATTCCCCTTCCATACGCA
Source organism: Photobacterium aphoticum (assembly GCF_001029435.1). GTDB lineage: Bacteria > Pseudomonadota > Gammaproteobacteria > Enterobacterales > Vibrionaceae > Photobacterium > Photobacterium aphoticum. The sequence continues at coordinate 96,225 of NZ_LDOV01000027.1, forward strand.
GGAAGTCCATGTACATCCGCGTGATGAGCTGGTGACCAAAGTTGCCGTACACATCAAAACCGGCCACAAGCAGATAGTGAATGCGTTCCAGTAACGAGTAGTCGATAACCCAAGCGGTTTTCGGCTGAGTACCCACCAAGCCTTTGGTAACTGTGGCGCTGTCAAAATGGCGGAACACGGTTAAGCTCGCGTGGGGATTCACACCATTGCCATCCCAAATCAGGTCGGTGGTCAGGTGTTCGCCATGCTTAAAGGTGTCGTTCATGAACGCATTTTTCGCGCGCAGGAAGCGACCTTGTTGTTTGGCATAGTTGATCCAGTTATGGATCGGCAGAGTGTTACTTTCGTGCTCTGCGGGTAAACGCAGGTTATGGGCCTGAGTTTGATAGAAGGCATCCACGCTTGGGGTATCCGCCATGGCCGGATCCACAAAGAACACCCAGAAGCGATCGTTAATCACGTTCAGCGCCAACTGACCACGACACACCGGCCCTTTAATGAAGCCCATGATGGTGTTTTGTGCGTTGTCGATCATGAAACGGTAACGGCTGTTCACCGGCAACTGACGGAAGGCTTCCATTGGATTCGCCGCTAATTCAGGCGCATAACCGGGAAGTGCCGATACCGTGTAGGTTGGGGCATAGAACAGTGCGTTATAACGTGACATTTTGGCGTTGTTCAGCGCGTACGGCATGTGGGTTTTGTCCACAATGGTTTCGCGTACTTGCTGGAAGCGGTAATACACACGCTTCACCCCCGGATCATCGTAAGGACGACGAGTACCGATAATATCGATAGGGGTGCCCGGAGCGGTACGTGAACGTACTAAGTTAAAGAAAACCGGTTTGTGTTTGTCATCATAGGATTGGTCATCAAAATACAGATGAGAAACAAACAAGTGTTCGTAAATGTAGCGGCTGACCAACTGTTGCTTCAGGCTGTCACCGTTTAGGAACGTTTCCCATTTGTCGACGTCTGCCAAGGTGACGGCATCAGGCGCAGGCACGCTGGCAATGTGGGCACCGGCAGAAAGCCAATTCATCAGTGTGGTGTTTTCCGCATCACTGATTTGCGGTAAGCCATACGGCATGCCCCATTCCGGGTAGTTTTGTTCATACTGGCCCATCTCTTCAATGGTTGGGCATTGTTGGTCACGATCGAGCGAGAAATCCCATTTATCATGATCCAGCACGGTTTGATCCGGCAGGGGATGAGACTGCTTCAGTTGTAGCAAACGCGCCATGACACCGGCTTGGGTGTTGGCTTCTGGCGATTGTTCACGCTCATTCAGGACCGCATTGAAACCCATGTTACGCCACTGCTCGGTGGTCTGTGCATCAATGAACATGCGGGTAGTGTTGGCCGCGAGCAGGCGTGTCCCTTCGTAGACCTTGGTTTTGTTGGCCCCCCGGTCGATACCTTCCGCTGAAGAGAGTTTCAGCTGACAGGGCGCATCGTAGCAGGCATGACAGACTACGCAGCGGTTCTCTAATAAGGGTTTTACTTCAGTGAGATAGTATTGTGCTTGTGGTGACAATGCGTTGGCAAGGCGTGGCTGAGGTGCCGGTTTACCGTAAAGCTGATCAAAAGTCAGTCCGGCGTAAACCGCACAGCCAGAAAATACGAGGCAGAGCAATACGAGTAAGAAGCGCTTTCGATGAAATAAAAATCGGGACATGAAAAGACTTAATAAGAACAAAGTGATAACGATGGGTATAAGTATATATGAACACCCAAAACCGAGGATGATATAAACAGATAGGCGCTGAATAGTGCTTTAACAAGCTCGATATTCAATGGTGCGGCGTTATCGGTGAATGAAAGAAAAGAGGAATTCGATAATAAAAAAACAGGGAGCGCGTGCTCCCTGTGGGGTATTACTTCTTGAAGATGTCCTGGAACTCACGCTTCATTGGTGGGTTCTGGCGGGCTTTCTTCAGTTGCTTACACATGTCTTTAACACAGTTGTGTAGCACTTTGTCTAGCATGACTGCTTTGTAGTCAGTGAACTCTTCGTCAGTCATGTCAGAAGGTTTCTCTGTCTCTTGCATTTCACCTAGGAAATCAATACCTGAGTAGCTCTGGCTTAGCGCGATTAGCGCGTGGAACTGCTCAAAGTTGTCCAGTACGTTTTGTGCGCTTGCTGGTAGCTGGTTCCATGCTTCGCGGGAAGTTGGCTCAGAAGCTTTGTAAACGTTGATCAGCATGTCCTGAAGCTCTTCAGGCACTTCTTCATATTGGATCACATGGCGTAGCTCAGGTGAGCAATCTTCCAGTGTATATGTCACTTCTTCAACGATTTGTTCTTCTTTGTTTTCGATATCAGACATCGCTAATTCCTACAGCATGAATTGTTTAGGGGGGGAATCCTATAGCCCTTTGAATAAATGTCAACAGTAACCGTACGTTGTATACATTTACACGTACATTGCGTAACTATAACTGCATACTTAGCAATAATAGTCATTTCACGCAAGTGTGTGGGCAAACCTGTTAGCTTTATCACGTTAGGGGTGAGATTTAGCTGAAATCATGGAACAAAACTGGGTTCTTTTTGAAGCTGTGCTATAAATACGTTATGCGAATAGCCAATAGATCAATAGGATACCTACATGGAAGCAATGCGGATTTTACTGGTTGATGATGTTCACATAGAGCGTATGCAGCTGGCGATGCGTCTGCAACGCCTGGGGCATGTGGTCGAAGCGGTGTCGTCGGGGCAAGAGGCGATTGATCGCTATTCAACGTTTGATCCGGATCTATTGCTATTAGATATCAGCATGCCCGACATGTCAGGTACGGAAGTCGCCGAGAAAATTCGTCAGTTATATCCGGAATGGGTACCCATTATTTTCCTGAGTGGGCATGATGAGCCGGAAATGATCGCTAAAGCCATTGATATGGGCGGGGACGATTATTTGGTGAAACCGGTGAATAAAATTGTACTGGCAGCCAAGTTGAAAGCCATGCAGCGAATTGCCGATATGCGCCATCAATTAAAAGAGGCATCGACTAAGCTGGAGAGCGCCAATGAAATGTTGTCACAGCAAGTCAATGAAGATGGCCTGACACGTATTGCTAACCGACGTTATCTCGATACAAAGCTGAATGAGTTCATTTCCTGGCATGGTCGAAATAACTTTCCTTTCACGATCATCATGATCGATGTGGATCACTTTAAGCCATTTAACGATCACTACGGCCATTTGGAAGGGGATCGCTGTCTGCAAATGGTAGCGAAAGAGCTGAAAATACAATTTAGCCGTGCCGGTGAGCTGGTGGCCCGTTATGGCGGGGAAGAATTTGTTGTTTTGCTGAGTAACTGCGACAAAACCCGTGCTGTACGAGAGTGTGAACGTTTAAAAGAGGCGATTCGCCAGTTGGAGATCCCGCATTCACAATCATTGACTTCCGATACCGTGACAGTCAGCCAAGGCATGGTGTCTTGGGTGCCGACAGGACTAGAAACGGCCGAAAACATGTATGAGATCGTGGATAAGGTGCTATACAAGGCCAAAGAGCAAGGTCGTAATCGCTTTGTTGCAGCAGAATTTACGTGATGCCGCTCATGACGTGAATCAGTTGATAGCGGCCGCTGATAGCTGCCAGAGTTCGGCTTTGTTGACGCCATACGAATAAGCAACAGGTTTCTCTCTTATTTGGCGTGAAAAAAGCGTAACAAAAATTCAATTATTTGATCTGGCTAACAAAAAAATTTTACTTCGGAGTCATTTGCTGTTTTTAACAGCAAATGACTCACTTTGTGCTTGTCGTTAATCCCGTCCGTGCTACTCTCCTTTCTGCCCAGTGCGAATTCCACTGTATATCTCTCTGATTTCGGCTCATTTCTGGTGAGGATGTCAGAGTAGATTAATATTGATATGGGTATGTAGATATCCAGTTGAATTCGTATTGTTTGTAAAAAGGGTGAGTGCAGATCATGGATATTAGCTTTTCTCAAATTGAAGCGCGCGTGATGGGTTGTCTGCTAGAAAAAGAAGTAACAACGCCTGATCAATACCCGCTAACCTTGAATGCATTAACAACGGCGTGTAATCAAAAAAGCAGCCGTGAACCGGTAATGGCTCTCGATGAAGCCACGGTGTTAGATACTGTCGAAGCATTGAAAGCCAAGCGCTTTATTCAGGAAGTCACGGCAGGCTTTGGTAGCCGTGTGGCGAAGTATCAACATCGTTTCTGTAATACTGAATTCAGTACGTTCCAGTTTTCTCCACAAGAGAAAGCCGTGCTTTGCGTGATGCTACTGCGTGGTGCGCAGTCAGCCGGTGAAATTCGTACGCGTACTAACCGTCTGTGCACATTTGCGGATGTGAAAGAAGCGGAAGCGGTAATGGATGGTTTGACGACGCACGCGAAAGGTCCATTCCTTGTGAAACTGCCAAAAGAATCAGGCAAGCGCGATTGCCGCTACATGCACTTGTTCTGCGGGGAAGTGGATGTAGAAGCGTTGCAAGCGGCGTCGGTAGCAAGCAAGCCTGCTGCTGTCTCTTCAGCGGCGCTGGAGCGTGTTGAAGCCTTGGAACATGAAGTGGCCGAACTGAAAGAAGAAGTGGCGGAACTCAAAGCCTTGCTTGAATCACTGACGGCATAACGCCTGATTGCTTTCAACGCTACACGTAAACGCGAAGATTGCGTAAAATATTGAAGCCCAGCATTTGCTGGGCTTTTTGCTTTCTGTAAGACGGCAGTGCGACAAAACAGGTAGAAAATGATGTGTAGTAAACCGCAAGAAGAAAAAGCCCCCATATCGTCAGAAGTGGAAGAGAGCACAGAGGCAGTTGAGAGTACGGAGTTAATAGACAGCGCGAAGGCGAAAGTTGACGCTGTTTGGTCGGTCTATTTAATTAGGACTGCTGCCAATCAATTATACTGCGGTGTCACCACAGATGTGGCGCGTCGCTTCTCGGAGCATCAATCCAAACCGCAAGGGGCGAAATACCTGAAAGGCAAAGGACCCCTGACATTAGCCTGGTCGCAAGCGGTAGGGGATAAACGCTATGCCATGCAGTTGGAATATCGCATTAAACAACTGGCGAAAAAACACAAAGAGCAACTGATCATCGGTAAACGGTGTGTACATGATGTCATGGCTGAGCAAGTGGCAAAGAAAAAACGGTCAGAAAAGAAAAAATCGTCAGAAAAGAAAAAGCCGGCGGTGAAGTCTGTTTCGGGGCTGCCAACGTATCTTTAATAAATGTAACTGTTGCTAATTTAATCAACTGTTTGTGGGCAAGACAGAAAAATGAGAGTGCGTTGCAAGAACAAATTGAACGCGTGCGTGCTTGCCCGTACACTCAGGCCATCTTTATTCCTCTGATGGCGGGAAAGTCATCACGTAATATCAGGAAATATCACCATGGCACTGAAAGCCACAATCTACAAAGCGCAATTTAACGTCGCCGATTTGGATCGTCACGTTTATCTGGATCAGTCACACACGTTAGCGTGCCACCCATCAGAAACTCTGCAGCGCTTAATGCTGCGTTTGGTGATGTGGGGTCTGAATGCAGACGAATCACTGCAATTCACTAAAGGCTTGTGTGAAGCAGACGAACCTGCGCTGTGGACGAAGAGCCTGACAGACGATGTTGAGCTTTGGATCGATCTGGGCCTGCCAGATGAAAAACGTATCAAAAAAGCCGCGCACAAAGCCGATAAAGTGATCATCGCTGCATACGGTGACAACGCAGCACCAGTCTGGTGGCAGCAGAACAAGAGCAAAATCACTCAGTTTGGTAATGTGTCTGTTGTATTCTTTGATGATGCGACACTGGCGCAACTCGAAGCGATGGTTGAGCGTACCATGCAGCTTCAGCTGACGATTGAAGGCGAACAAGGTTGGCTGAGTGCCGGCGAGAAAAGCTGCACGCTGACCCCTGAGTGGTGGCACCGCTAAGCACATACATTTCGCCTTTTTGATCAAAAGAAGGCAAAAATCGGGAAGACAGGATCACGGGTGTCATTGAAAAGTCATCATTTGTGGTCAATCTAGGGTATATTCCTACTATGCATGACGGCTGTGGTGCATTGTGACGCTCAGCCGCCATTGGGTTTTTGTGAATATACGCAAGGGAGTATTGCCATGTCTTCCCACATTCATGCCTTGGCAACCAAGGTATGGAACTACCATCTACTCAATCATGAAATCACACCAAGTGATTGCATTCTTGTCTTGTGCAGTAACGACATTCGTGTCGCTGAACATGCTGCGAAACTCTATCTCGACGGTTACGCGCCATATATCGTGATGTCTGGCGGGGTAGGCGCCCTGACTCAGGGAGTGTTTGACCGCTCAGAAGCAGAAGCCTTCGCCACTGTGGCGATGGACATGGGTGTACCCGAAGAGGCTATTCTGATTGAATCGCAATCCACCAATACCGGCGAGAACGTGCAATTCACACAAGCATTGTTAGCTGAAAAAGGGCTGGATCCACAACGCCTGATTTTGGTGCAAAAGCCTTTCATGGAACGTCGGACTTACGCAACGTTCATGCATCAGTGGCCGGGTAAAACCGTCACCGTGACGTCACCATCGATCAGTTTTGATAATTATCCGAATGAGCAATTGTCTTACAGCGATGTGATTAACGTGATGCTGGGGGATTTGCAGCGCATTAAAGTGTACCCGTCGTACGGATTTGCCATTGAGCAACCGATGCCGGATGAGGTGTGGCAGGCGTTTGAAGCGTTAGTGGCGCTGGGCTTTAATGAACATTTATTGCTGGATGAACCGGTAAGAAAAACCGGCTGAACGTTCAGAGGATAAACGTGAAAAGGTTGGGTAGCCATAGCGGCTACCCAAAGTACCTTATTTCTTACGGCAGTATTCTGCAATAATAAACATGGTCTGACCGTCAACTTTACCCTGAACGTGTTTAGGGTCGTTAGTCAGGTTGATACCGCGTACTGCAGTACCTTGTTTGATCACCATGCTAGAACCTTTAACTGGCAGATCTTTGATGATTGTTACGTCGTCGCCTTTTTTCAGTTCAACGCCGTTTACATCGCGTGGCTTGTCTTCGTCAGCCAGTAGACCTTTTTCAGCCCACTCAACTTTATCTTCTTCCATGTACATCATGTCTAGAAGATCTTGTGCCCAAGTTTCAGAAGAAAGACGCTTAAGCATACGGTAAGCCATTACTTGAACCGCTGGTTCCTGGCTCCACATGCTGTCGTTCAGACAACGCCAGTGGTTTTGATCTAGCGTTTCTGCATCTTCGATTTCAGTACGGCAAGTACCACAAACCATCACACAGCTGCCGGCTGTTTTATCTGGAGAAGCCGGTACTTCATAAACACTTAGGTTATCTTCAGATGCACAAAGTTCACATTTTGCGCCTGAACGCTGCTTAACAATTGATTCAATACTCATAGGATTAGTCCGTAGATGTGTAATGGTTAATTTTACCATACAGGTAACTGTACTGTTTATATTATGCCATCAAATCTTGAGAAGGGAAGGAATCAAGATCAAGATCACACTATTCTATGCGATGCCGCTTAAAATTCATGCGAAAAGTGCCATGAAAGAAATATCTATGCATTAAACTTGTCGCTTCCATTCATTTAAAGCTAGCCAATAAGTATGGATCTTCCATAAATTTAAGGGCATTAAAGCCCAAGTAGTGGCCGTATATGATTGAGGATGAGTATGAAAAAAGGGATCATGTTGCTTGCTTTAGTCGCATTGTTTGGCTGCGAAGACGAAGATATTAAGGCAACAATAGAAGGGAATACACGCGTTTTTGCCGTCGATGGCTTTAAATTAGAAATCGGGAACTTGACGGAATATTATTCATTGGATGAAGCAAAAGATTTGATCTTTATTCCTAATAATCTGCCGGAAGGGGATTATGCAGGCCTGAGTAACCTTGGTATTTCAGAAGAAGAATGCGGGTATATTGATACCTCAGAACAGACGTGCTTTGCGTCCGGTGAAACGGGCAGTTGTCTGCCCAATAATGTGAAAATGCTTGGGATTAATATTTATACCATCGCAATGGAAGATATTGATGAGGCCGCGAAACTCGGGTATTACCCGACCATCGCTTCTCACTTAGGTGGGCAGTATGTTGATTTTGATATCACCACCAGTCACTGTCCTATTAGCGGGAATGAAGTGCTTAATCAATAGCCGTGATTTTTTTCGTACTATTCAACGTTAATGGCTGAATAAAAGATCGGAACAAGATAAATACGTATTAAATAGTGGCAATAGATGTAAGAGGTGAGCAACGTGCTCACCTTTTTTCATTATTCTCTGTTGTAAGAAGTTCACCGTCAGGTGATGCGTGATTTTTCAAGTGTGATCAATGACACGAAAGTGATGTTAAGCATCGATGAAAGTGTCTTATTACACTGTTATTACTCGCATAATCTTACTGTATTCCTTTCCATCCTATAGGTCACTGTTACCCTTCTTTTTATATATGGATTTGGAGTAATCAGGCATGAAAAAGGCTTTTCTGGCATTGGCAACCGCGATGTGTCTTCCGGCAATGGCGGTAAACGCATCAAATATTACCCCTTATGTGGTTGGGGGTGATCCCGTTACCGATATCAGCACACAAAGCTGGATGGCATCGCTACGTATTGTGTCTATGGATAACGCGCACAACTGTGGTGCCTCTGTCATTGCGGATAATTGGCTGGTGACTGCGGCTCACTGTGTGGTGACCCCTGGATCCAATGGCAAATACATGGTTATTCCACCTCAACATCTGAATGTAGCGGTGGGGTCTGCGACGATCGACTTATCGGATGTTGCTCACTTATATTCTGTTTCGCATGTGGTCGTCCATCCTGACTATATGCCAGATGGTGATTTTGAACAGGACTATAATGGCGACATTATTGTCAATAAAACAGGTCTATACAGTGATATTGCCTTGTTGCGTGTTCACCGTTCATTCCCGGCAGATAGCGTGACACCTATTACTCTGGCCTCTCCAGAGATCGCAAATGAAATCGATACGCGACTTGCTGCGGAATGGGATGCGGCCAACCGTGTGAAAAATACGTCAGTATCGGGCTGGGGAGCGGTGGATCCTGGTGCATCAGAAGCCCCGAATACCTTGCAGCAAGCAGAATTAACTTTCCTGCCGATTGCCGACTGTTTTCAGTTGATTGAGCAAGGCAATTCTATTCACGGGATCATTGAAAGCCCATTTGATCTCACGAAGATTTGTTCAATCTCGCCTGAAATTCGTGATGATATTACGATCGTAGAGCCGGATCCGGAACTGGATGAAGACGGCAACCCGGTTGAGCAAGATCCGGTTTATACCGGAGATTATGGTGCCGATTCGTGTAAAGGTGACAGTGGCGGTCCATTGCGTGCACAAGATGCAAATGGTAACTGGGTGCAGATCGGTATTGTCAGCGGTGGGGTAGTAGGTACGCCAACGTGTGGTTCTGTGTCTCGTCCATCGTTCTACACCCGTGTCGGTACGTATTACGATTGGGTACAAAAGAGCATTGCAAACGTACCCGGTAGCGCGGTTGTTGAACCTGATTTCATTGCGGATGATCGCACGGATATGTGCAACCCGAATTCATCCGGTGTGAGTCACACAAACTGTGACTTCCGTGAGAACAGTTCATCAGGCGGTACGATTGGGGCAGGCTTACTGTCACTGTTTGCGCTAGGCTGGTTGCGTCGCAAGCAAAAGTAATCGGCTATTTATAGCAAATAGCAGATAGAAAAAATGCCACCGTTTTGCGGTGGCATTGTTGTATTCAGCGCTTAATTGACGGCTGATGCGATGGGTTACATCTTGAGTCAGCGCTTAGCGGCGGAACGTCACGTTTTCCGCGTCGTCACCTAGGTGGATCTGCGTGGTGGCAGGTTGGGTTTCTGCAATCACTTTACCGTGGCGGACAGAGTAACGCACAGGCACCTGACGGCGAACTGCGTCAAAACCGTTTTCAGCAGGCAGGATCAACAGGTTACCTGGTTTACCTGTTTCAATGCCGTAGCGATCTTGAATGTTCAGAGTGCGCGCAGACTTGGTGCTGATCAGATCCAGACCATTGTTGATTTGCTCGTAGCCCATGATTTGACACACATGCAGACCCATGTGCAGCACTTGCAGCATGTTTGCCGTGCCCAGTGGGTACCAAGGGTCGAATACGTCATCATGGCCGAAACATACGTTGATGTCTGCCGCCAGCATTTCTTTCACGCGTGTGATACCACGGCGTTTCGGATAATCATCAAAGCGGCCTTGCAGGTGAATGTTTACCAGTGGGTTAGCCACAAAGCTGATTCCTGACATTTTCAACAAGCGGAACAGGCGAGAGGCATACGCACCGTTATAAGAGTGCATTGCTGTGGTGTGGCTGGCCGTTACCTTGTCACCCATGTTGTATTTGTGCGCCAGTGCGGCCACTGTTTCCACAAAGCGAGATTGCTCATCATCGATTTCATCACAGTGCACATCGATAAGGCGGTCATACTTGCGCGCCAACTCAAACGCGTAGTGCAGAGATTCCACGCCGTATTCACGGGTGAATTCAAAGTGTGGAATCGCACCAATCACGTCAGCACCCAGTTGTACGGCTTCTTCCAGCAGTTCTTTACCGTTCGGGTAAGACAGGATCCCTTCTTGTGGGAAGGCCACGATTTGAATGTCGACCCAGTCTTTCATCTCTTCTTTCACTTCCAGCATCGCTTTCAGTGCAATCAGCGTTGGGTCGGACACGTCAACGTGCGTACGTACATGCTGTACACCGTTGGCAATTTGCCATTTCAATGTCTGCTTCGCGCGTTTTTTCACATCTTCAATAGAGAGCATGGATTTGCGCTCTGCCCAACGCTCGATACCTTCAAACAGGGTACCGGAGATGTTCCAGTTCGGTTCGCCCGCTGTTTGGGTGGTATCCAAGTGAATGTGCGGCTCACAGAATGGGGCAATCGCCATGCCGCCTTCGCCGTCCAGCACCTTGCCATTTTCTGCCAGTGCGTTTTCAAGGGTCGCGTCGTCCATGCTCGCGATAGTTTTGAAGACACCGTCTTCAATTAGGATTTGATGCAGGCCTTCCTTGCCGCGCAGTGTGACGTTTTTAATCAGAGTTGTTGAGGTTTGCATCGTAAAGCGTCCTTTATGCGTGAGTCGCACGAGTAGAGGTTTGACGGTTTAACAGTGGGTCAAGCATCAGGTAGCTGATTGCACCGCCCAGTACAGCGTTGACTGGCACAATGCCTGGCAGCAGGTGACCGGCTGCGACACCAATGGCCACGCCGATGATAGCGGCCCAGTTAACCGATTTAAATTCAGCGTTCGCGAAATCTTTGTAACGATGACGGTTTTTCAGGAAATCTGCAATGATGATACCGCCAATAGGTGGAATTGCCGCCGATAGGAAAGTTAACCAGCCAACAAAGTTGTTGTACAGCCATACCGCACACAGGGTACCGATAATACCGTTAATCATTGATAAGTGTTTGCTTGACCAGCCTGTGACGTTAGAGAAACCCAGGCCTGAAGCGTACAGCGCGTTATCATTGGTTGTCCAAATGTTCAGACCCAACACAATGATGGCAGGGATCAACAAGCCTTGTGCAATCATCACTTCAGAAATATCGGCTTGCCCTGTTACCGCTGCACCTGCTGCACCAAAGATAAACATCAGGGAGTTACCCAGGAAGAAAGCAATCATGGTCACCATTACGGCACCCATTGGCTTTTTACCAAAGCGAACGAAATCAGCAGTCAGTGTACCGGCAGAGATAAAGGAGCCGACAACGAGAGCGAGGGCTGTCGAGAAGTTAAGCGGTTGTTCAGGGGTAATGGCTTGTAGGTTTTCAAGGCCGCCAATGCTGTCGATGGCTTCAAAAACAGAGTATCCGCCAAGAAGGGCGATGGCTGGAACGGCAATGGCTGACAGAATCATCAGAGCGGCAATGCCAAAGTAAACAGTGACGGTCATGAGCAGACCAGAAATGATAATAAGGAGGTTGGTATCAATGCCAGTGGCTTTATGAACAGGGATGGCAAACATTGCTACGCCAACACCGAACCAACCAACTTGTGTGCCGCCTAACAGCAGAGAGGGTAACCAGGAGCCTTTAGCACCAAAAGAGAAACGAGCAAGAAGATGAGTAGAGAGGCCAGAAGAAGCGCCGATGTATCCAAGAAAAGAAGTATAGATACCGAGAATGAGGTTACCAATAAGAACAGCGAGGAAGAAGTCATCAAATGAAAGGCCGGTGCCTAACGTTCCCCCTGTCCACATACTGGCTGAAAAGAAGGTTAACCCTAACATCACCATCGTAAGGGAAATCACACCTTTGCGTGCCGATTGTGGCACTGGCCCCAGACTGTAGTTGTTATCGCCAGCCATTGTTATACCTCTTGCGTTATAAGTCACTGTCAAGTTATGTCCACCTGTCAGGCAAACGGCGCGTATTTTATTTTAATCTTTCATGAAGTCAATGCGATTTTCGATTAAATTGCCGTGTATTTTTATTTTGTGATTGTTTTCTATTTTAATTCAATAATTTAAGCTGGAATTTTTTGATGTATCGAACCGGTTTGTTGTTTCTTTTTGGTCTTGTACGAGCTTGTTTGGTGTCACTATTTTGAAATAAATTAGCTTTTTAGTTTGAGTGGGCAGAAAATTGATCTCATGATTTTTGCGCGTGAATAGAAAACGGTTGCGTATCAAGGTGCGGCACGCGAGTGTACTCTGAGTGAAGTGTTTTCTTTGCTGGTACCATCAAGATTGCTGTAAATGTGCTTCTTGCTTTGTATTTTATTTTAAAGGCTTATTTTGTGGTGTTTGGTTGGGTGGAATGGACGTGTAACAACGATGTTATGTGCAAAATGCATGGTGCTCGCTTTTTCTCATAATAGGGGCGGTTTCGGAGAGAATCTCGGCGCTGTAATCTGTGGATAACTTTCTTATCCACAGAACCTGTGAGTAACTCTGTGGGAAATGCTCGAAGGCTAATCCCCATGCTGGCTTTGCCAAAGTCAAGATAAAATGACATGCAAAAGCAATGTAAATTCAATGATCTTGCCATGCTGAAATCCACACACTTTCCCCCCAATCTGGCTAATTAATAGCAATAAAACTGTTAATTATTGATGATATTTTTCTTGCTACGAAAGGCAATCCGCTCAATAATCCATATCGTAATGATAATGATTTTTTGTTAGTGTGAATTTGTGTCAAAAGTACTCGTAATAGATGATGATGTTGTACTGTGCGAACTATTGAATGAAGTGTTGCGCGAAGAGGGTTATGACGTCCATTATGCCCATTGTGGTGAATCGGGATTAGCGTATCTCAAAGAGAATCCTGTTGATCTGGTGCTATTGGATGTGATGCTACCGCAAGCTGACGGTATCGAAGTCGCGCGTCAGATCTGTGCGGAATTTGCTACACCTATCATCATGCTGACGGCGTTAAACGATGAGGCGACATTATTAGGTGGCTTACAGGCTGGCGCGGATCATTTTATGCCAAAGCCTTTTCGTGTGCCGGAGTTGTTGGCACGTATCACTGCCATGATGCGTCGTGTTGAGTTAGAACGTCAGCGAAGTGGGGCAGGGTATTCTGCTTCTGTGGTAATTGATCAGTTATTGAAATTACCGTTGACCGGTACTGAGTGTGAGTTACTGGAATACCTGGTTAAACATCACGGTGTAGTGATTTCTAAAGCAGAATTGCAGCAAGTGGTACTGAAAAAAGAATTGAGTCCGTTTGATCGTAATTTAGATATGCACATTAGTAACATTCGCAGGAAGATGGTGCAGTCTGGTTTTTCTAAAAACCATATTAAGACGGTACGAGGAAAAGGATACAGCTTTCTTGAAACCGTAGGGCATTTAGCCTAAATAAAAAAAGAGTGGCGCTTAATGCGCCACTTTTTGTTATTACTTTCTGTAAGAACTTGCAATGTTGTCAATACGCTGATTAGCACGCATTGCTTCTTGATATGCTGCATCTGATGCTGCACGAGCATCGTTAACAGCGCCTGCCATTTGATCTTGTTGGCTTTGCAAAGCACCTACCTGATCAGAGAGCATATCGACTTTATTAGTGAGTTGCTGCATTTGATCGACTTCGTCTGAGCTTGAGCAACCAATCAAAGTCGCACTCAGAATAATACCGGTAAGGATAGATAATGAACGGTTCATTTTTCTTTCTTCTCCTTTGTTTGCCACTACAAACCGAGTGTTAAATAATCAATCGGCAGAATTAGTATGGCAGAGATGGCTCAAATTGCTGCTTAAACACCCTTTTTTTAGGAATTTTTTTCTCTCAAAGATGAGAAAACCCGCCGCAGCGGGTTAATTTAAAGGGCTGTAAGCCTTAGCTTGCTGGGGTTTCCAGCACGGTATTAATGGCGTCAACCAGCATATTGGGGTTGAGTGTATGCTGTACTTTTTTCACTAAAGTGCCGTCTGGGGCAAGGAAATAGAAGTACGAACTGTGGTCTACCGCGTAATCCAGCGCAGAATCCTTAAGTTCCGTTTTCATGTAAAGCACACCGTATTTTTCAGCCAGTGCTTTGGTTTGTTTTTTTGTACCCGTCATGCCGATGATGGACGGATGGAAGTACTGAGCGTATTCCGCACTTTTTTCAGCCGTGTCGCGTTCAGGGTCGAGTGTGATAAAAATCGGCCACAAACGGGCTAACTGTTCAGGTTCAATTTGCTGCAATGCCGCAGATAATACCGCCAGTGAGGTAGGGCAAACATCGGGGCAGTGGGTGTAACCAAAATAAATGACACGAATGCGAGGGTCATTCGCATTATATAAATCTACGGCTTTGTCTTTGGTTTCGAGCAAACTTATCGGGTAGTCAGGTTCAAAGTTGGCATTGTCACGTTGATTAACGACCAGGCTGGCGATGAGGCCGCCGGCTAATGCCAACGCGAGGATTATCCATTGGTATTTCACTTTATCATCCTTATTGAAAGAGAGAGGCGGTTACGGTGAGGTGCCTGCGGATCATCCGTAACGGGATGTGCACTGCCAACCCACGTCATGGCATCTGATGTACAAAAAGGCAGCATAAGCTCACCAGAAAAATGCGAAGTACCCGCCTCACGCATTAACTGCATACGGTAAACTCCCATCATCATTTCTTCGCCTTCTAATGACAAGGCTAATTGTTCAATATCCTCAGAAAGTGCTGGCCACTCAACAACAATACGGGCCTTTTCCATCGGACGTATCACATCTTTATCGAGCGTGATGGTGGCATCACCTTGTTGGCACGGCGTTGTTGATAACACACAAGGCTGGATGCTTTCTGTTACAGACGTCGTGTGATGGGGCAACGAAGTGGGATCGGTATAGAAGTAATGCATCAATGCGATGGCAATGATACCAACAAACAGCGCGTATTTATGGAAGGTAATAAGCATAGAGGAGGCACCGACACAAACAATGATGCCGATCATACCACCCGTTATATAAGGTGTTGAAAGCGGGTTGTTATTTTGTGATGAAGCGGGTAGAAAGTCGTCCCATCTTGCCTCTCGAACGGGTCAGGATGGGACGGCGAGTTGTAAGGCTGGATTATTTCTCAGCCATTTTTTCCAGGCCCCATACCAAGCCAACGCCCAGAATCATCGCGATGATGGCATAAGCAAGCAGAGCTGGCTGGCCTGTTACGTGTTCAAAGTTGAATGGTGACAGGTTTTGCTCAAGCAATGGCACTTGTTCACCGCTTGAGTTAGTGCGCCAAGTCAGGGTTTCTTTCCAAGGCCAGATTTTGCTCAAGGTACCAATCATCAGGCCGGTCAGGAAGGTCAACGCGATATCACGGTAGTGACGCAGTACCCATGACAGCACATGTGAGAATGACAGCAAGCCAATCACACAGCCGGTGGCAAACAGCCCCAGCGTAACGACATCAACCGTTTTAGCGGCAGCGAGAATAGGGCCATACATACCCATCAGTAGCAAAATGAAGCTGCCTGAAATGCCTGGCAGGATCATGGCACAAATGGCGATAGAACCGGCAATCACAATGTTCAGGTAAGTCGGCTCCATAGTAAGCGGGTGTAAGACGGTGATCCCATAAGCAAAAGCGGTACCGGCAATCACGGCAATCACACGGCCCACATTCCACTGTTCCACCTGCTTAAACATGTGGATCACAGAGATGATGATCAAACCAAAGAAGAAAGACCACAGTGGGATTGGGTGAGTGTGTAGCATCCAGGTAATCACGCGTGCCAGCGTGAAGATACTGGTCAAAATACCCGATAGCAGCAAGATCAAGAAGGTGCCATTGATATGGGCAAACGCGGCTTTGAAGCCTTCGCGACGCCAAATTCCAATCAGGCTAGGGTTTACACGACGAATGCTTTCCAGCAGCGTGTCGTAAATACCTGTAATGAAGGCGATAGTACCGCCAGATACGCCCGGTACAACGTCTGCTGCACCCATGGCCATCCCTTTTAGAAAAGTAAAGACTTTACTCATGGTTTTCCGTTTTAAATGAATGAGAAACTGGTGGCATTATACCTGTTTAAGGTGAAAAAAAAGTCCTTTTTCACTGAGGGCGCAACGAGAAACCGCTGTTTAGACATTTTTTACATCTGTTGATGCGTAAGGTACGGAGTAAACGCGTTAATTGGATGATTTTCATGATAAAGCAATACCAACGTATGTTTACATTCGCCATGGTGGGAGGGTGCGGCTTTTTAGTGGATGCCACATCGTTATTTGTGTTGTCACATTGGCTGCCGTTACCGCTGGCACGGGGAGCGGCTTTTTGGATCGCGGCGACGTCAAATTGGTGGCTGAATAGGCAGTTGACCTTTAGGGAGAATAAAAACACGACGCCAATCTCTCAACAATGGGGGCAGTTTTTGGCTGCGTCGTGTGTAGGCTTTATCCCCAATGTGGGCTGTTACTCAGTATTGATGTGGCTAGAAACGTCGTTGTTCATGACGCTGGGGGACATGAATCCGGGGAGCATGACAGAATACAGCGCACGTTTCATTCAGTGCTGGCCGTATCTTGCCATGATCCCCGGTATTCTCTTAGGGATGGTGATTAACTATACGTTGGCTGATCGTTGGGTGTTTCGTTCGGCACCAGCGTAATGGCCGCACAGCAGCCGCCACACTCTCGGTTGCTGTGGTGCAGTTCCCAGTGATATTTATGGCAAATGTCTTTGGCGATGAGCAATCCTAATCCATAGCCTTCTACGCCACGGGGCTTGCTACCCAGACCAATACCTGTGTCGCAGACGGTAATGGCATTATGGGTCACTGTGACGGTCACGCTGCCTTCCTCGGTGCAGGCAAACGCATTTTTTACCAAATTACCCAGCAGGATCTTGAAGGTGGTTTCCGGCACTTTCACTGAAACGGGCTCGTCTATCTGCACGTCCCACGTCACGGGTTTATGACTCAGTAAACTTTCATGGGCGTGCATGATATCGGCGATTTCATCGTAATCGAGTTCACGCTCGGTTTGTTTGTCGAGATCATCATCACGAGTGAGGGATAATAATGTGGTGACAAAATCATTCATCTCATTACTGGCGTGCAGCAAGCGCTGACGTTGTTTATCAATGAACTTAGGGTCATTGGATTGCCCGAGCAGTGAAATTGCCCCTTTCATCACCATTAGCGGCGTGCGCAGTTCATGGCTGGCATAGCGGTTAAACGCACGCTCACGCTCAATCAAGCCGCAAATACGCTGGTTGTATTCATTGAAACTGTCGACTAATTGCAGCAACTCGCGCGAGGCAATGCCATCGGGGGCGACAATCGGAGACAGATCGTCGGCTTTACGTTGCTCAAGATCATTGGCCAGTTGAGTGATAGGGCGGGTTAAACGGTTAGACACCTTGAGTACCACAATTAAGCTGATCACAAATAACACAATGGATATGAGTAACTGCTTGGCTTGGTTCCAAAACACTTCTTCTTCACTGATCTCATAAATATCATCGAAATACAGCAGATAAATCGGCGTTGGCTTACCGGCGACATTGACCGTGGTGTGCATCACGAAATAGTCCGTCACACCCGCATCATCGTCAAACAGCTCGATGGCTTTATCTTGCGGTAGATCGGGCGGTAAGACCAAATCGTTGGGCAGTAAGGCTTTATCTAAATACGCATGACTAAAAGGTGGAATAGAAAATTCGTCAATACGTTGATGAGATAGCGCGTTTTCCGCAATCCCTTTGGCATAAATCAATCGGTTATTGGCATTGATTTGCTCAAAGCTCTCTAAGGTGGCGTCTAACAAAGAGAAGTGCAACGTCACAATGCCAAAAGCGATGATAGAGAAATAGGTAAAGGTGATTTGCTTGGCGCTTCTTACCTTCATCAGTGCTGGGTTCATTCTTCACCTTTTTGGATAAGCTGATAGCCCACTTTGGGAATGGTTTTGATGTATGCGTGTTTAAATGGCTTATCGATTTGATTGCGCAGTTGATAGATGTGGCTACGCAGGACATTGCCTTCCGGTTCGTCATCTCCCCATAACGCTGCGATGAGTTCTTGCTTGCTGACTACTTTTGGCGCTCGGGTGATCAGCAATTTCAAAATGGTAAACAGCGTCGGGTTTAAGGCAAAGCAGCAGTTTTCACGCATTAAGTTATGGCTGCTGAGATCCAATTGTAAATCGCCAAACGCTAACGTGGAGACAGCGGTTTCTCCCTGACGGCGACGGGTTAAGGCTTTTATGCGCGCTTCTAAAATGTCGAGATCAAATGGTTTCACCAAATAGTCGTCTGCGCCATGCTGAAAGCCTTCCAAGGTATCTTCACGGGTGTCTCGTGCCGTCAGCATCAAAATAGGCGTATCAATGCCTTGTTCACGCAGTTGGCGGCAAACGGTAAAACCATCCATTTTTGGCAGCATCACATCCAGAATGATCAAATCATAATGGTTTGTGCGGCCTAACTCGTAACCGTGTTGGCCATTGTTGGCATAGTCGAGGGTGTATCCTTTAATTTCAAAGAAATCGAAAATGACGCCCGCGATATCTTGATGATCTTCAACCAGAAGTAGCTTCATGAAATAGCCTGTAGGAATAAGGAGAACAGCCTAATAATGCCATAAATAAAGGTGAAAAAAATGTCGATGACCTTTTTCACACACGGTATGACGTACTTTATGCACCAAGAACGAGTCAGGTTATTTTTCGAGGTTCATTATGTCTTCTATTACCGTGCTGTCACAGCATCGCGAACGTGGCGGCAAACGCCATTCAGCGCAAGACGCGACAGGTCAATTTGCACAGCAAGGAACGACACCGTATCTCTCCATTATTATTCCTATGTTTAATGAGCAGGAAGTGTTAGCCACCTGCCATGAACGCGTGTGTGCCGCGCTTGATGCATTACCCCATGCCTGCGAACTGATTTATGTGGATGATGGCAGCAGCGATGAGAGCTGGACCATTGCTTCTCAACTGACCAGTCCACACCATCAGGTTCGTACCCTGCGATTAAGCCGCAATTTCGGCAAAGAAGCGGCAATGAGTGCGGGATTGCAAGTTGCCAGCGGGCAAGCGGTGATTTTGATTGATGCGGACTTGCAAGATCCCCCAGAACTGATCCCTGCCATGGTCGAGCAATGGCAAGCGGGTTATGACGTGGTAGACATGCAGCGTCGTCAGCGTTATGGCGAAAGTTGGTTTAAGCGTTTTACGGCAGCAGCCTTCTACAAACTGATTAACCACCTTACTGAAATGCCAATCCCGGAAAATGTCGGCGATTTTCGTCTGATTGACCGACGTGTGGTGGATGAAATTAATAAACTGCCAGAGCGTACCCGTTTCATGAAAGGCTTATTCGCTTGGCCGGGATTTAAACGCACCACATTGCAGTTTGATCGCGATCCACGTTTGGCGGGTGAAACCAAATGGAATTACCGCAAGTTATGTCATTTGGCGTTTGAAGGGATCACCTCATTCAGTACTCGACCATTGCGATTAGCGACGGCGGCAGGATTGCTGATTTCACTCGCCGCTTTAGTGTTTGCGGTCACGGTGTTCGTGAAAACCTTGTTATTTGGCGATCCGGTTGCAGGTTATCCCTCCATGATGCTGGTGGTGCTGACTTTGGGCGGCGTGCAATTGCTGTCGATTGGTTTATTAGGCGAATACGTGGGGCGGTTGTTTATAGAAGCCAAGCAACGACCGCTTTTTGTGGTGATGGAAGATGCTATGCGCAAAGGTAAAGAGGCCAATACGGCGTCGTCTGATAGCAAGACGATGCATAACGCGGCCGATTCGGCATCGTCATCTCAATCGCAATCACGTGAGCAACGCGCGATGACTTACAACTGGATGCAATATATACCGACAGAATTAGCCCAAGCACCGCATTCACAGTCATTAGGTAAACACGTTCAACAATCATTCAATACAGCCTTTAACAATCAGGCTCTTAATAATCAAGCTTTCAACAATCGAGCAGTGGCAAAAGGATTAACCGCGTGAGTCAGAAAAAAACGCTACTAACATTAACCCGTTATGCGATGGTCTTGGCTATCGGTACGGTATTGGTTCGATTACTCACGTTGGGTGTGTATCCGTTAATGGATACGACGGAAGCCCGCTACGGGGAAATGGCCCGCATCATGTATGAAACGGGTAATTGGATCACCC
The DNA here is from genome assembly GCF_001029435.1 of Photobacterium aphoticum. GTDB lineage: Bacteria > Pseudomonadota > Gammaproteobacteria > Enterobacterales > Vibrionaceae > Photobacterium > Photobacterium aphoticum. The sequence continues at coordinate 116,850 of NZ_LDOV01000027.1, forward strand.
CCATGTTTGATTACAACGTGCCATTTTGGGGCAAGCCGCCACTCTTTACCTGGCTCAGTGCTGCCGGTTTTGAATGGTTGGGCGTGAGTGAATTCGCCGCTCGCATGCCGCATTGGGTGGTAGGCATTATGATCCTTGTGCTGACGTGGATCCTCGCGGCTAAGGTACGAGGGCGTGATGAAGCATGGTTAGCCACAGGTATTCTGGCAACGACCACCGCCTTTATCGTGATTGCCGGTGCGGTGATGACAGATACCGCACTGACCTTGGGCGTGACATTGAGCATGGTGGGGTTCTGGCTAAGTTGGGAAAAGCAGTCTCGTTTCTGGGGATACCTATTTTTCGTCGGCTTAGCGATTGGCATGTTGGCGAAAGGGCCGTTGACCATGGTGTTGGTCGGGATCAGCCTGACGCTGTGGTTGGCGCAAGATCAACGCTGGAAACGCATTCCTACGTGTTTGCCCTGGGTGAAAGGCACGCTGTTATTTTTGGCCATTTCACTGCCTTGGTATGTACTGGCCGAGTGGCAAAGTCCGGGCTTTCTGAACTATTTCATTATTGGCGAGCACATTAAACGCTTTGTGGTGAGTGGTTGGCAGGGGGACTTGTACGGCTCTGCCCATGATGAAGTACGTGGCACTATTTGGTTGTTCTGGTTCTTGGCTGCTTTGCCATGGGCGCCGGTGTTGTTCTATCAAGTCGCTCGCTTTTTCAAAGCGGGAGAGGAGGGCGTGCAAACGACTCAGACAGGTTATATGGGGTATTTGTGGTGCTGGTTGTTGTCTCCCATGCTGCTGTTCACGATGGCGGGGAACATTCTGCCAAGTTATGTGATGCCGGGCTTGCCTGCTTTAGGCCTGCTGATTGCGGGGTATCACACGCGTCAACCGCTGCCGGAGAAAGTGTTTAAAATTGGCCTTATCACGCCGGTGTTGTTAGTGCTGGTGGCGGGATTGCTTAACCTGAACCTTGTGGGGAAAGAACCTGAAAAAGAACTGATGGCAGCGTGGTCTACACAGGCAGAAAAAGAAAATAGTGCGTTGGTGTATATCAACAAACGGCCATTTTCGGCACAGTTTTATTCAGCCGGTAAAGCCCAGCAAATGACGACCGATCTGAGCACATTTTTGCAGGAACAACGTCAAGATGCTTTCTTAGTGCTTGAGAAATCTGCGGTTCCATCCGGTTTCTTGTGGGATAAACAGCGTTGTGAATTGCGTGCGGAGTCAGCGAAGCGACAGTTGGTGCATTGCAAAGTCGGTAGTTGATCACAACGTAAACATCTATTTGTGCTGTGGAAGTGGTCAATATTTAAACTGTGATTTAACAAACATTGACCACATTAAAATTATGGAATTATGGCTTCAGTTTAGTTCGTAAAGAATGAGGTTGGAGTATCATGATGTACCGTGAGTTACTGGGAATACCCAGTGAGCATGCGTTTGTTCGCACGGATATGAAGTGGGACGAAGGCAAAAAAATGGATGTGGATTGGTTCTGGTATGATGAAAAAGACATGAATGGTGATGTGATTGCCAAGTATGTCGTCAAGGTGATCAAATTCATCTATCCGCCCCAAAAAGCAGAAATCAGTTATCAAAAATTTACGCCAGACAGTATCTCACTGCTTGCGAGTGGTGAGTTGTCGTAGTTGACGGTAACTGTATATCTCAAAGATGTCACCTTTCTTATCTGAAGGCAGCTATTATAGGCTGCCTCTTTTTTTATAGATAAAATAAACAAGGAAATACGCCCTCTTTATTGCGGTGAGAATGGCTATTTATTGGAATATCAATGATAAATGTAGGGGAATAGTTTCATGTGCCAGAAGAGATATTTTGTAATTAAAAATAGCGAAGGGTAATGGGCGGATAGCGATAAATATTATTTTGTTATCATTTGAGTGTGATAGACATCAAGGAATGTGCGCTATCGCGGAGAGTGATATTGAATAACGGAGGGTTGAGTCATACTATTTAATTAAATTGCAACGAGAAATGGAGTTTGTTTCGTTATGTTACCGATTGATTCAACGCTGCGTGTGGTTAGACCGACAGATAATGTCAAAGCATTAGCAATGATGTACAGCAAAGCACTGGGTTTTGATGTGCTCAAGCAATTTGAAGATCATGATGGTTTTGATGGGATTGTACTGGGGCACAAGAAGCACAGTTATCACATTGAGTTTGTCAGTAAAGTCGGAGAAACGGTAGGCCGAGCACCGGGTGGTGAGCATTTATTGGTCTTTTATATCCCGTGTAGCCAAGCGTGGGAACGTGCGTGCCGTAGTATGATTGATGCGGGTTTTGTGGTGGTAGATGCGGCAAATCCGTATTGGGGGAAAGTAGGTAAAACATTTGAAGATATTGACGGATATCGTGTGGTACTTCAGAACCTCGATTGGGATTTATAATCTCCATATTAACCGTTGATGAAATAATCGGATAGAAAAAAGCTCAAGTTTGATACTTGAGCTTTTTTGTGTCTTCTATTTTATTTTCTATAGATAAAATAGATTATTTCTGAATAATACCTTGATAAGCGGACTTAAACATTAAAGAAAAGCCTTCTTGTGTTAAATCTCTCGCTGATACATTGGCCGCATGAAGACGACGATAGCACTCATCCAGTGCAAGAATTACCGCGTCAACTTCATTTTTATTTAGGTGTTGTGCGTTCATGTTATTTATCCAGTATCAATTTAATGATGTGTTAGCAATATAGTGCCAACGTTGCGCTTCTTGTTTTTATGTCTCTACATTACGACGGGCAAGGTGAACTGAGTCTGAATAAGGCAACAGGTCAACCAAGGTCGTGATGTGTATCTCGACGGCTTCTGTTTGTGCCTTTGTCTGATACACGTATTTTCTGCGGTAAAGAGTAAATAAATTACGGTTAGATTCTGTCAGGGTTCTGTCAAAGGTATGTCATAAAAACATACGGTTATGCATGCAGTATGACGCCATGTGTGATGGCGCATACTGGTTGATGATGACGGCTATCAGTACTTCTGATCTAACACTTCCAGCTTTTTGAGGAAGGCTTGGATTTGTGCTTCGTTGTTATTGTGGAATTCGGTGGTGGTTTGGTTAATCACCCCGTCAGGATCTTCATTACGGGTATGGAAATGGTACGTGTTGTGGAAGTTGATATCTAAGCTGACGGTGCCATCAGACATACTCACACAGTAGCCATCTTGATTTTCTGTGCACTGAATACCGTCGAGTTCACTGCCAAAGTCGATAGTGTGACCTTGTGTTTTGATTTTTTCGTAGACGCTTAACAGCGTACGGACATCAACATTGTTTTTCATCATAACCTCCGTTCACCCTTCGGGTGAGTGAGCCTATCACTACTTTAAATTTAGGCTCTGTCAGGTAGTCTGCAACACGACCTGCACCGTGTTTATCCCAGATCAAATTTTGCTATTGATTTTACTATTAACAATTACCTGCTGATGGAAGGGGGAAGACAGGGATGCGGAGTGCAAATACATGATGACGTTTTGAAAATGAAGTGGTAGCTTGAAAGTAATAGAACAAATAACACGTCTCAGACAGGCACAACAAAACGGAATTTAATCATGTTTAAACATCTAGCGGCAGCGCAACCTGACCCTATTTTGTCCCTCTCCGTTGCATTTCGAGAGGATATGCGGGAAGAAAAAGTCGATTTAGGTATCGGCGTGTACCGTAATGATCAGGGCATTACACCGGTGATGCAAGCTGTACAACAAGCGCAGCAGCGTGTGATGGACAATGAAACTACCAAAGGCTATGTCGGCTTAGCCGGTAATGAGCAGTTTAATCAGGCAATGATGGATTTGTTGTTGTCTGGTACCTCAGCGCATGCACGCGCAGCGGCTGTACAAACACCGGGGGCGAGTGGGGCATTACGCATGTTGGCCGATCTGATGTATATCGCTCAGCCAGAGACCACGGTGTGGATCACTAACCCAAGCTACGTCAATCATAAGCCGGTGATGGAAGCTGCAGGATTGAAGGTGTGCTATTACCCGTATTTTAATCCGGTAACCAAACAAGTTGATTCAGAGGCAATGCTGGCTGAGTTGGCTAAAGCAGGGCCGAAAGATGTGGTATTGCTGCATGGCTGCTGTCATAACCCAACCGGTGCTGACATTACGTTTGAAGATTGGCAGACCATTACGGCGATGGCAAACAAGCAAGGTTTCATGCCTTTTGTGGATATCGCGTATCAAGGGTTCGGTGATGGCCTAGAGCAAGATGCAGCAGGCCTGCGTTATATGGCAGACAACGTTGAAGAGATGATTGTTGCGACGTCCTGCTCGAAAAACTTCGGGTTGTACCGAGAGCGTACCGGGGCGGCAATGGTGATCAGCGATACATTGACCAATGCACAGAAAGCCAAAGGGCGCATTTTGAACCTTGCGCGTTCTACTTACACCATGCCGCCTGATCACGGCGCGGCGTTGGTTGCAACGATTCTTGGGGATGACGCACTGACGCAAACCTGGAAGCAAGAGTTGAGTGCAATGAATCAGCGTCTTCTTGGGTTACGTACCGGCTTGGTACAGGCGGTGCAAAAGCAGGGCTCTACTCAGTTTGATTTTATCCAGCAGCATAAAGGGATGTTCTCGGTTACGGGGTTGTCGCCAGAGCAGATTGGCCGCCTACGTGATGAATTTGCAATTTATGCAGTGGGTGATGGCCGTATCAACATTGCCGGTTTGCAAGAGCAACAACTGGATTACTTGGCTAATGCGTTGCTGAGCGTGTCTAAGTAATTATTCGCGACGTTATTTACGCGTAGCTTATTGAATGGGGAGCATCAGGTTCCCCATTTTTCTAACATTTCCCTGAGCTCGTGAGCCTGATACGGCTTGCTGAGAATATCGTTCATCCCTGCCGTATAACATTCTTCGCGTTCTGCTCGGGTTGTCCCTGCTGTCAGTGCCAAAATGGGTTTGGTATAGCCTTGTGATCGTAACGTCTGTGTTGCGGTGTAGCCATCCATAATGGGCATACGGCAATCCATCAGCACAATATCAAAAGGTTTTTCAGCGAGTTGGTTTAATGCTTCTTGGCCATTGTTGGCAATGGTTGGTGTAATACCAAATTTGCTCATCATTAAGGTGATGATCATTTGGTTGGTTTTCATGTCTTCCACCACTAAGACAGACAGGTTATCAATGGGTTTGTTCGCATTGGTTTCGTTGTCTTTGCCTTCGTTTTCCACATGATATAACGACAAGGGCAAAATGACGGTAAAGGATGCCCCCTGACCGGCGTCACTGTCCACTGAAATGCTGCCTTGCATTTGTTGCGCTAACTTTTTACAGATAGCTAACCCTAATCCTGTCCCTTCATGGTTGCGTTGGCTGGAGTTGTCTACTTGTGTAAACGGTTCAAAAAGTTGGGCTTGTTTGTCTTTTGGGATCCCGCACCCTGAATCTGTCACCGTAAAAACCAGTTCACCCTCTTGCCAGTGAATATCGGCGTTGACCGCTCCTTTGGCAGTAAACTTCAGGGCATTGCTAATTAAATTCACGTAGATCTGTTTGATTCTGTCTTGATCGCCCATCATCCAACGGGGCGTCTCTTCTGGGCAATGGATCGAAAAGAAAAGCTGCTTTTCATTAGCGCGATGCTGAAAAATGTCGTTGAGCATGTTCACCATGCTGTGACAGTCAAAGGGTTTGTGGGTGAGTTCCAGCATTCCCGCATTGATCTTACTGTAATCCAGTAAGTCATTAATGATGGCCCGCAGTAATTCGCCGGAATGATTCAGCGTACTCAACAGGCGAGACTGGTGAGCATCTAATGCTGTATCAGCCATGAGTTCGGCTGTACCTAATAAACCATTTAGCGGAGTGCGTAATTCATGGTTGATCATGGCGAGGAAATCGCGGGTCGATTTCTCGGACGCTTCGGCACGCTGGCGGGCAATGATGGCTTCTTCCAGTTTTAATTGGCGATCGATAGAGGAGCGCAGCATTTCACTGAATAAATGCATGTGTTTCTGAATGGTATTAAGCCAATTACCCGTGGCGTGCAGCTTGGTGGCAAAAAAGCCTTGAGTGTTTAGATGGTTATCCAGCGAGATCCACAGTACCTTTTCGACGGGGTCCCAATAATGGTGCTGTTGGCTCAGGTCGACCGGACAGTCCCAGACCTGCTGACGTCCAGACGTGTGCTCAATGGCAAGGGTGTTATCCGGATAACTCGTGATCACAATGCCACAGGCTCGTACGGAATCGTTGTCGACCAGCGAGTCAGCCAATTCTTTGATCAATGCGGCAGAAGGGGGATCTTTAAGGAATTTCCGGCCAAATTCCAGCAGCATGCTTTCTACTTTAGCTTGATAGGCCAAGAGCTCCGAATCCAGTTCTGCCTTCGCCTTGACCTTCTCAAAGCTTTTTTCAATCAGCTTTTTCGCGTCAAACAATTCGAGGCTTTTTATCTCCAGCAATTTTTCCGCTGATGTACGGGCCGCTCGCTCACGAGCCACCTTTTTCATCAACAAGGCAATACGCTGCTCTTCATCCATGTTTACCCCGGGATCAAATCAATCGAAAATCTGACATGACTCTTCCTGTCATCATAGGGATCCATATTGATGAGCACTTGCTCATTGAAATGTTTGGCGCACCCTTTAATGAGCCCTAAACAGACGTGTGACATACAACGTGCAGAGCGGTAATCCATCACCATTTGCGTTTCTGTCAGAGATAAAAACCGGAATTGTGGTGGTGTGGCATCCGGGTAGAGTTTTTTCACCTCGGTATGAATATGTTCTTCAACACGTTGAATAAAGCTAAAGGTGTTGTGCTGTTGATCCGGCATACCCGGCAGGCTTTCCAGTAAGCTATTAAAGACAGCTTCACCATAGACTTCTTGCAAGGCTTCTGGCGACACCCCGGTGATTTTGCTTAAGGCAATGATCAGCTTAACCAGATCACGATGGTCATAACTGCCGACGGCGGTGTAATGGCCATGATCATTGGTTTCATCAAACATCTGCTGACAGATCTCCAGCCCAAATTCGTTTTCAACTAAATCAATAAACTCGGTGAAAATGATGCCTTTCATAATCCCTCACATTCCGTTGTCTGTTGTACCTTTGTGGTCGCTGTCATGTGGTTTTGTTGCGGTTGATTGCTTACAGGAACGTGGCTACATCTTCTCTGCAAACACGGTGTGGTCGGCGGCCCACGAATTGAAGCACTTACGTTAATAAAAGTATGGGAAAGGAAAGCAGGCAGGTCAAAAATGGGCAACAAAAAAGTCAGCACAGGCTGACTTTTTAGGCATGAGCATGGGATGGGAACCCATGCTCAGTATTGGGATATTGGGATCAGTGCTCCAGGTAGAGCAGCGGCATTTTATCGGCAGTGCGTTGAAGCAATGCCGCTTGCATTTCTGCAATCAGTGCAGCTTGATTTGGCAGCGGTAAGGCATGCACATCTGTGATTAATGCACCTTGCTCGGCATCTTGATAAATCATGCCGCAAGCTGCGGGTTTGCCTTTGAAAAAGCCGACAAACAATTGCGCAGGCGAGTCATCTTCAAACATGATTTGTGTCAGGTATTCGATGAGCGCGTCTTTTTCTTCGTCTTGCGCATCCCATTTGCTGCCCAGTACAAGGGCGTAGCGAATCGTCAGCGGATGACAGTCAACAGGATAAATAGACAGCGAACCATCCGGTTCAGCGAGCGGTTCAGACACCACCTCACCACGTTGGGTTTGCTGGTCGCGTTGGTACAGTGCCAGGCCGACTTCACTTTCTGGCGTAGGGAATTCTGCGTCAGTGATATGGCTGGCCATCCACGTGTTTTTAAGATCTATTAATTGTTGCATCGAGACTGCTGACCGTGATCGTTGCTTGGATTATTCACACCATACCGTAAATAATAGACGGAAGGTATGGCTTCGCGGTTAAATGCTTAATTAATGATTAAAAATCACGTCATCTGCATCGACACGGTGGCGTTCACTGTAAATCCCGTCATCTGATCGCGTGCCACAACTGATGATCATCGTAATTTCCGCATCATGGGGCAGGCCAAGCAATTGTTTGGCACGCACAGAATCAAAGCCTTCCATCGGACAGGTATCGTACCCTTCGGCGCGCATCGCGGTCATAAAGGTCATCGCGGCTAAGGAGCTGCTTTTGTGCAAACAAACACGCAGATCGGCTTTGCTGACTTCACGCACCATCGGTTTTTTCAGCCCAAGACAGAAAGTGAGGATCTTGCGGGCTACCCCTAACAGACCGAAACGGTCATTACGGTAAACAAAAGGGATCAGCTTTTCATAATACTTGAGCGCACGTTTAGCCGTGGCATCGTCACGTCCGGTAAAGGCTTGGCGTACTTGCGAGGCGTTTAGTTGTGCGCGGCTTTGCCATTTATACGGGGTAACCACAAAGGCGACTAATTCATTGGCGGTTTTGGCCGCGTTTTGTCCCATGCAGTATTCCGCCAGCAACTGGCGCTTGTCATCGGAAATAACACGATGAAATTCCCAGAGTTGCATGTTCGAGCTGTTTGGCGACAAGGTGGCTAATGTCAGAGCACGTGCCACGGCGTCGTGATCAAAGGGAACGGTATGGTCATATTTGCGTACAGAGCGACGCGAGTGGACAAGGTCATGATAAAGCGCGGATGTGTCGGACATGAAATCACCTGTGATAAACCCGCCTTGTGCGTGAAGGCGTCGAGCGGTATGCATATATGCGAAAAAGACGGGCAATATTATGGCATGAACAGGTCAGTGTTTGTCGAAAAAGTCTTTGTTGCGAATGTACTTGTTCATGTAATGGTAAGTGATAGGGCGCAGTATCCAGCTGATGAGTGAGCGATAGAGGCGTTGGAAAGTGGGGGTGTCTTCATAGATTTTCCCATTGTGCAGCCAAAGCATTTTGCCCACATGCCAGTACACCAAGGGGAGCGGCGGCAAAAACGTGACCATATCGAGATCGCAGCAAATGCGGTAGGTATGCTGAGCAAGCGGATAGTGCTGCTTAAAATTCCAGAAGCCCGTCGCGGGTTGACCAAAAGTGACGATCCGCTTAATGGCGTTTGGGTGAGTTTGGTACAGGCGATGTGCAACCAATACCGCCATCGCACCGCCAGAAGAATGGCCCGTTAACGCCACTTTCTTGCCCGACTGTATGAGTGGCACTAACACGCCTTCGATTTGTTGATACAGCGACAGATGACGTTGTTGATATTGCCGCTCAACACTGTGTTGCCACTCTACCCGTTGGCTGTCACTGATGTGGCCAGAAGTGAGGTGGCGAGAAGTGAGGTAGCCAGACATGATGGATTTCGGGATTTTACTGCATTGTTCCAGCAAGGCGTAATACCCCCAATGGACGTGACAATGCGTATCGCCCGCCGGAATTTTCTTGGGAAAAAACGCCAAGTTAATCATCCAGTCCCACAGGTTTTGTGAGCCTTTAAAAACAACGACGACCTCTTTTTGTTCTCCCCATAACAAACGAATAATGGTGCGTCCCCAGCGGTCAGTGATTTCATGGCGTCCCGCTTTACTGAACCCATATAACGTGTGATCAAACGTGTCGGGATAGGCCAAATTACACAAAATGGCGTACTGTTCGTATTGGTACCGTTTTAACCGTTTCATGGCTTATCGTAGCAGTGTATTAATCCGTTAAGCCTAGTGGGTATTTGTCGCAATGGTGTGACAGTGTGAAAAAGCCAAAGACGTGATCTGCTGAACAAGATGATGCGAAAAAATGTCATCTAAGACAGGTAGAGTGTGATTTCATTGAATTGAGTTCAAAATTTATGAACCTCAATGCGCAAAAAGAATGGGATTTGATATAAGAATAGAAGACAGTGACAGTATTCTTTTTACTTATTGAACGTTAACACATGGCAGGAAATACATGATGGAATATGATTTTAAGTCTCACCCCTTGCTTCAATTGACACAAGCCACTCAACCAGAGGCGATCATCAAACAGTTTCAGGCCATGATGTTGGCAGGAAAGGCTGTCGAGTCCATTACCGTGGCCAGCACCAAGCAAGCGATTGAACAGAGTTACCAGCACAGTGTGAAGTTGCTGGAAGCCATGGATAAACAATTCCAAACAAACACGGATAAGCAACAAGCCTTGCTATTCCCGTTTGATGTGATGGATCAATTTACGCGACAAATCAGTGAGCAATGGAAAATGTTGGCGGGACTGTCAGTCGCTTCTGTCGCTGACTTACAAGCCGATCTTGAACAGCACAAAAAAGTGGTACTCGAGCTGAATGCCACCATTGAGAGTCTGGAAACCGCGTTGCAATCCCGCACTGCTGAGGTCGAAGCCGCAGAAGCCGAAGCCAATAAAGCGGTCAAAGCGAAGCAAGTTGCGCAGCGCAATGGCAGAAAGCTAAAAGCAGAATTGGAAGCCAGTGCAGAGCAAGTGAAAGCATTAGAAGCGCAAATCAGTGAACTGGAAGCGACGTGTGAACAGCATAAAAGCGATAATGTTACGCTGACAGAATTGCAAGATGAGCAAGAAAAAACCATCACAGCCTTGCAGGCGGATTTGGCGACAGTGAAAAATCAGCAACAGCAACAGCAACAGCAACAGCAAGGGGCATAACGGCACGTTACCGCCACCGCTCAGAAACCAGAGAGAAGCGCCTAATGCAAAGGCGCTTTTTTATTATCTGTGCTTTTTCATGATGCATGTTGAATAAGAAGTGAATCAAAAAAGTTTACATATGTGCGCTGAGTAACTATTTACTATATTGACGGCAAACGTTTTCGTCATTAATCTGGCTTACAAGTGTAAGCTCAATTGATAAGGGTTAATTAAGGATGACAACCACCAAACCACCGCTGATCTGGCTAAACGTTATTGTATTTACTTCAACGCTGGCAATCGCATTGATTGGCACACCACTGTATGCATGGTATGTCGGGTTTGATGGCGCGCAATTGGCCATGCTCTTTGTGGCGTTTACGTTTTGCGGTATGTCGATAACGGCAGGCTACCATCGCTTGTGGTCACATAAAACGTATGAAGCCAACACGTTTCTGCGTGTGCTGTTTGCCATTGGCGGGGCGTTTGCGCTGCAAAACAGCATATTGCATTGGTCGTCTGATCACCGCATTCATCATCGCCATGTGGATAATAATGATGTGGATCCGTACTCAGCCAAACGCGGTTTTTTCTTCAGCCACATTGGTTGGATGTTGCGTGATTACCATGCTGATCGTTACCACGACTACACCAATTGCCGTGATTTGCAGAAAGACCCAATTGTAATGTGGCAGCACAAGTATTACCTGCCGCTCGCCTTAGCCACCAATATCGGTATTCCGTTGTTGTTCGGTCTGATCCATGGTGATGTTTGGGGGGCGCTATTGCTGGTGGGTGTTGTCCGTTTGGTGTTAAGTCATCACACCACGTTCTTTATTAACTCGCTGGCGCATGTGTGGGGATCACAGCCCTATACCGATAACAATACCGCGCGTGATAATGGCTTCCTTGCGTTGCTGACCTTTGGTGAGGGATACCATAATTTCCACCATATTTTTGAAAATGATTACCGTAATGGCATTCGCTGGTGGCAGTTTGATCCGACTAAGTGGCTGATTAAAAGTTGCGAATGGGTAGGGATGACTAAAAAACTGCGTGTGACGCCGGAAGACAAAGTCGAGAAAGCCCGTGCATCCATGCTGCATCAACGTTTGCACAAGAAATTGCTGACACTACCTAATCCGCAGGTACGTTTGCAGCGATTGGATGAAGAGTATGAAGCCTTGCTGCAAAAGATGGCCGATTACTATGCCGCGCAAAAACGGATGCTAGAACTGAAGAAAAAACATTTGCTGGAACATTACGATAATTTCGAGTTTATGCAGCAATACCATGAAATGAAGTGCCGACTGGAAGACCAGCGCAGAATATGGAAACGTCTGACAGAGCAATATGCCTGACACGCAAAAAGATCATTGTGCGAGTGCGCATACGTAAGAGCAGACATGCACAAGTATTGAACAGTCTGTATGGCGTAAATTGAGAACGGGGCCGAGGCCCCGTTTTTGTTGCTTGTCGTGTAGTGATAGAATGCTGGTCATTGTCAGGCTTGACGTTAAAATGACGATACGATGCAAGTCACGTCGTAGAATTGGCGCAGGCGAGTCTCAGAAATGAGAAACGTACTGCACAGATCCAGTCATTGAACGAAATTTGCCATAATTGAGAGGTCAAATTGATGGAGGCATTGTTTTGAGACGCTTATTGCTCTTAATACTTGTTAGTTTCATGTCGTTGTCGGCACAAGCGGTGGAATACAATCGACCAGCCTCGGACAGTAAGCTTGTGGGCGTCATGGAGTATTACCAAGTCATGGAAGGCGATAGCTTATTGGATATTGCAAACCGCTATGATGTTGGTTTGTTGTTGCTGATGGCATCAAACCCTGGGGTGGATCCCTTTTTGCCAACACCGGGTTCGTTACTGACTATCCCGATGCAGTTGATTCTGCCGGATGTGAAGCGCGAAGGTATTGTGATCAACCTGGCTGAATTGCGGTTGTATTACTTCCCGAAAAACAGCGACAAGATGTATGTGTTCCCGATCGGCATTGGCCGTGTGGGCCGTGAAACGCCACGCATGACCACCCAGATCAGCCAGATGATCAAGAACCCGACGTGGACACCAACGGCAAATATTCGACGTGAATACCGTGAAAAGCACAACATTGAGTTACCGGCAGTCGTGCCAGCAGGCCCTGAAAACCCATTGGGTGATTACGCGATGCGTTTGTCTAAAGGCGGCGGTCAGTATTTGATCCACGGTACCAATAAAGACTTTGGTATTGGCATGCGTGTCAGCTCGGGCTGTATTCGTATGAACCCGTGGGATGTGGAATGGCTGTTTAGCCAAGTCAATCGCGGTACTGTGGTTCGCATCATCAACCAACCACTGAAAGAGACCATGGAGCCGGATGGTTCCGTGTATGTGGAAGTGCATGAACCGCTTTCTCGTGATGAAGCCCAGTTGGGTGAATTTAAAGCGGTAAGCGCACCGGATGCATTGTTGGCAGCGGTAAGTGCTGACAGCGAAGCAAGCCAGATGTTGAATCAGGCATTGAGTGCTCAGCAAGGTTTGCCAATCAAACTGAAGTAAGTTCAGGGTGATAGGCGAGAAAACCAAAATAAAAAGCAGCGAATCAACTCGCTGCTTTTTTTATGTGCCCATTTTATCGATCTATATCATTAGGATCAGAACGATCATCCGGAGCAGGACGAGCCACATGGTTTGCGACTCGCTCAGAGCCTGTTACTCCAAAATGGTGGAGACCAGCTGCTGAGGGTCGAGCCCTTGCAAAGGCTCAGAGATAAAGGCCAGTGCGCGTAATTCAGGAAACTGCTCATCAAAAATTTGCTTATCACGGTCTAGCACATAGTCATGTTGGATTTTGGCGTACCCGCTCGGGTACTGCGTGTTCCACAATGGACTCTTTGCAATCAGGCTGGAAGTAATGAACTGACCAATATAAGTGACTTGATTGGGTGAGATGGTGATCATGCCCCCTAAGTCGCTTTCTGATTTGGAACGTACCGTCTGCACGCCGTTATTGCCCTTAAAGCTGACGGAATCGAGCTCGTACTGGCCGACAGGCAATGTCAGAGTGAAAAGCTGCCCTTCCAGTTGCTCAGTTTCAAAATCTGGTACGGATTCCACGCGGGCAATGGTGATGATTTCATTACTGGCGACGTGACGAATATTCAACGTGGTAATGATTTTTTTGCCGGTAGATGGCCATTCAGTCGTCACCCCTAAACTGCCAGCGAGATAGCCGACTTGGGTATCTGATGAGGAAAGAGGGTCCGGTACGTTAACCGCAATACCACGGCTACACCCGCTAAGTAGTAAAACGGTGAAAAACAACACAATACGCATCATACTGCCTCCTTACTCGCGCTGCTTGTTTACAAAAAGTCATAGGAGTATAGAGTCATACACATCCTTGGTATGTCCCCTTATTACGACGCTGTCTACTATAGGGGAGATGGCTGTTCAGACCTAGTCAAGAAAGGCAAGAGTTATAGATGGGTTAGAATGATCTCACGAAATATTTGAAATAGATCCGTTTTTGCCTCATCTCAAGCCCTGAAACGCAACATATTAACGACTTTGTAGCTTGCCAAGGTGTGATACCCTGCGTGCAAACACCACTCATACGCCTGCTTGAGTCATTTGGCTAACATGTCTGACAGTTGTACGACAGCAAACAGCTAGACAGCGAAAAGATAGACAGAAAGAGATCATGAATACCTTGCCTAAATTAACCGCATCATTTCATCTGGGCAGCAAAGAGGGATTAGCCTTTAAGCTTTTTTCTTCCTTTGCCGTCAGCTTATTCATTATTCTCGTGTTGCAAAATTTAGCGGAAGCCGCATTGGTACGTACCTTGTTGTTTATCCCGCAAAGTATCAAAACCCAAATGATCGATATGGCTGAGCAAGCGGATACGTTGTTAAAAGCAGATGATCCCAAGGCGTTAGCACAATGGGAAGACGCCCAATCGTATACCGTCTTTGTGCTGGATAAAGACGATCAGGTTGTCAGCGGGCGGGCTATGCATCCCCATTTCAGATTTAAGTTACGGTTTGCCCGTGACATTAATACCCGTTTTGATAACCAAGTGAACCAACCCATTATTGCTATCCCGTTGGTGTCAGGCCATCGTATCGTTATCAAGTTTCCTCATGAATATCATCCTGCCCGTACCTTCGCGTATTACTTCATCGCCATTAAGGTGGTGATTGCTTTGTTGATCCTTGGTGTGTTGTCGTTACTGTTAGCGCGGAAACTCCAAGCGCCACTGAATAAGCTGCAAGCGGCGAGTCACCAATTGGCGGAAGGGGATTTCACCGTCCGTGTGCGTCAGACGGTGGGTGACAGTGTCACGGAGTTTAAAGTGCTGGCTGACAGTTTTGACCATATGGCACAGCGCATTGAAGCCTTAACAGCGAAGCAGCAGCGATTGATAAGGGATGTGTCCCATGAACTCAAAACGCCGCTTGCGCGCCATGAATTGGCATTGCATTTGTTAAAACGCAAGTTACCGGCGGAGTATCACACTGCGTTACAGCGACTGGATACTGAAGCCAATGAGATGAATACGCTGGTGGATGAGATCCTGGCGTTCAGCCAGTTGGAAACAGGGCGTTATCAAACCCAGTTAGGTGCTGTGGATTTACATGCAGTGTGCCAGCAACAGGTAGACGAGATGCAACACCATCTTCAATCAGGGTTGCATGCTGGACAGCGCCTGATCTTCGCAGAAGAAACAGACACCTCAGCATATCGCGTCATTGCGGATCAGGCTCTGGTGAACCGCGTGCTCAAGAACACTCTCACTAATGCCATGAAATACGCTGGGGCGGACGCCATTATTACGGTCTCTTTGCATCGTCATGAGAATCAGAATCAAGAGAAAACAGTGGAAATGCGGGTGAGTGATACCGGCAAGGGGATTGCACCTGAACATTTACCATCGATTTTCGACCCCTTTACTCGTGTACAAGCGGGGCGTGAAAAATCTGCCGGGGGCTACGGCTTAGGGTTAGCGATAGTGAAAGAGTCTATGGCGATCATGCAAGGGCAGGTGAAGGCAGAAAATACCCCTGAAGGATTTATGCTGATCATGACGTTTCGTGCCAAGGAAGAAAACGAAGCCGAAGAACGTGATAAGGGATGACGCAGTAAATGGCGTAATCGAATAACAAAAGAAGGGAATATTGCAAAGAAAGGCGGGGCAGACAGCTTCTCAACTAAGAAGCTGTCAGGCAGAGCGTAAAAACGTTTATTTCTTCAATGCTTCTACATTGATCACGTTCTTGAATTTGTTCGCTTTGGTCAATAGGTAATCCACATCAGGCGGGAAGTCTTTGTTTGACTTCGCGTGTGTCATCATGTCGAACACCTTAAATTCGGTCAGGATGGCATACTGGTACTCTTTGAAATCACCTGCCGCTTGTAGGGTAGGGTCATAGTACTTGTCGCCTTTACGGATGATTGCATGGTCAATCACCGTTTCTTCACAACGGTAACCCAATACATAACGCTCACCTTTACCATAAATCACGTTCATGTAGCTGTTGTAGAAACATTCACCTTCCACTTTTGTACAGCTTTCTAACGCGTCCTCATCCATTGCAGAAACGGTCACAATGCGCATTTTGTCAGCAATGAAATTTAATGCGTTAAGTTGGCGACGAACGTCATCTAGGTTTACTTCTGTCACTTCATATACACCGGGTAGTAAAAAAACGGCTGCATTATACCTCTCACCGTGCGAAATAACAGGATTTATAGCGTAAAGCAATCAGAATCACCATTGTGAGAGTGGGCTTTACATAACCTGACAAAACGTTACAAATGCAAAGATTGTAAATTTAATGCAAATGGTAATGGTTATCACTTATATTTCGTTTCAGATTTTTAGCGGCGCTTAAGCGCTCTCAGGTACAGCCAGTCTGCCGATTGATAATTCTAACTATTTGGCACGAGTACCGTACAATTTTTGGAGTAACGGAATATGTTTTCTAAAAGTCAGTTGGCTTTGTTTATTGGTGCTGTCCTTGCAGCGCCTGCAGTAATGGCTCAAACGCACGTTGAAACCACTGAAGTTGATGAACACATGGTCGTAACAGGCCGTGACTACGGTTACAAAGCCGATACCAACACCAGTGCAATGCGTATTGAAGCGACACAACTTGAAACTCCGGGACAAGTGTCCATCATCGACGAACAAGTGATCGATGAGCAGCGTGCGACTACGTTGGGTGAAGTACTACGTAATGACTCCAGTATTTCGGAAGGCGGCAAGGGTCGTAACCGTGAAACCTTTTTCCTACGTGGTTTTGAACTAGACAGTGGCGACAGCTTCCTGCGTGATGGTAAGCAGCACTGGTCTCACTACCGTCAGCCAATTGAATTGCTTGAGCGTGTAGAAGTATTGAAAGGCCCAGCAGGCTTGCTTTACGGTAAATCTGCACCGGGCGGCTTGATCAACATGGTGTCGAAGAAGCCGACCTATGAAACCCAAGTGAATGTGAGCCAGGATATCGGTTCTGACAATGAATCACGTACCGTGCTTGACGTGAGCGGTGCGTTGAACGAAGAACAAACACTGCGTGCACGTGCCATTTTGTCAAAACACAGCTACGACTCATGGCGTCGTTACAATGACGGTTCAACACCTTCAACAGAACGTTTTGTGGGTGGCCTGTTTGTTGATTATGACGTAACAGACAACACAACCGTGTCTTTCCACTATGACCGTACTAACGATAACGGCAGTGTAGATACCGGTGCATACATCGTTGATGGTAAGCCTGTATTGGGTGAAAAGCATGTGTGGGATGCTCAGTGGTCGAAGATTGAAAACGATGTCGAAAATATCGGTGTGGATGTGAACTCACAGCTGACTGATTCATGGCGTGTGGCAGCAAGCTACAACCACCAAGATTTTGAGCGTCGTGACACAGAAAGTTTCACTCAACCTGATAGCTATAACCCTGCGACTGGCGAGTTCTTGTATCAAGGGTATGATCGTTGGGATCATTGGAAATTTGATACGGCGAACGTCGATTTCGTGGGTGAATTTGATGCACTAGGTGTTTCTCACCAGATGCTTATTGGTGCTAACTGGTTGGGTTATTACTATAAAACTCAATCACAATCAGATAAGAATGGTTGTGATGCAGATGGTAAAAATTGTAATTACTATGTAGGTCATGTTGGTCAACCAATGGATAAGCCAGCTGATTTACATTATTCAAATGGTAAATCAAAGTCCCCAACAGAACGTGACTCTTACGGTATCTACGTGCAGGATATGGTCACGATTAACGACGCATGGCAAGTACTGGGTGGTGTACGCTTTGACCGCCATGAAACAGCGCAGGGTGATTACAACAACGTACTGCCAAAAGCAGCGGTTATTTTCCACCCGGCAGAGAATGGTTCCATTTACTTTACTTACTCTGAAAGCATTGAACCACAAGATCCAGTTAACAACGAAAATGACGTGAACGACGGCATGGAATTGGATCCAGTGAAAGGTACGTTGTACGAGCTGGGTTCAAAGTGGGAACTGTTTGATGGTCAGGCGCTAGTATCTGGTGCAATCTTCGACATCACACAAGAAAACAAAGTCGTGAACGAAGATGTAAACACGGGTGGTAATACTTCAATTACTACACAGGTTGGTGAGCAGAAGCACCGTGGTGCAGAGTTCTCGGTATCAGGTTACGTCACTGAGCAACTTGCCCTGAACGGTAGCATGACCTACCTGGATGCGAAGATTGTTGACCCAACAGATGCGAGCATCGACGGTAACCGTCCTGCGGATGTCCCAGAGTTTGCAGCCAGCATTTGGTCGCGTTACTCAGTAACCAACAACACGGATGTTAACCTGGGTCTTTTCTACGAAGGTTCACGTTTCGGTGACGAGAAGAACACGTACAAGAAAGATGCTTACACACGTGTCGATGCCGGTATTGCTCACACTATCAAGTATGACCAAAACCTGGACGTTATCATGCGTTTGAATGTAAACAACCTGTTTGATACAGACTACCTAGCAGGTGGCAGCCAGACCAAGACAATCATTGGTGAAGGCCGCAACTACATGGCAACGGTACAGTTCAACTACTAATACTGTGATAAATGAAATGGGGGAGTGAAAACTTCCCCATTTTTCGTTGTATTTTCATACAAATGATATTTATTTGCATTTGAAAGCCTGCGAATTTCCGGCATAATACGGCCGTTTTTGTTTTTTACAAATCACCCTCAGACCCTGCATTGCCATGTGTTCAATGAGGGATTTTTTTCATTTATTTAACTTGATTGACGATCAAATGAACTTAAAGAAAACCAGCTTGGCCTTGTTGATGCTAAGCACGATTTCTGCAGCACAGGCAAGTGCACTGAACGATGCACGTAAGGTTGAAAGCGCGATGAACCATGCCTCTGCGAGCAGCCAACAGAAAATTGATAAAAGCGCAGAAGCCGCGTTTTCGATGACCGCAGAGATTGAGCAACTACAAGAAGAAGTGGCAAACCTGCGTGTGTACCGCGATCACATGGCAAATCTTGTCGCCAGCCAAGCGGAAGAAGTGAAAAGTTTGGATGATCAAATCGCTGGTATCAAAGAAACCCGTCAGGGCGTGGTGCCACTGATGTATCAAATGTTGGCTGGCCTGAAAGAAACCGTGGCCAACGACAAGCCGATCCGTCAGGAACAGCGTTTGGCGCGTATCGAAAAACTGGAAAAAATGATGGTACAGGCGGACATCAGTGATGCTGAGAAGTACCGTCGTATTTTGGAAGCCTACCAAATCGAAATGGATTACGGCACCAAGATGGGTATCTACCAAGGTCAGATCGCGTTGGATAACGATCAGATTGATGCTGACTTGCTCTACCTTGGCCGCGTCTCTTTTGTGGCGCGTAGCCTAGATGGCACCCAGTTCTGGGCATGGAATGACAACACCGCCAAGTGGCAGCCGTTGGCGAACGACTACAGCAAAGACATCAACAAAGCCTTTGCGATTGCAGAAAAGAAAGCCGCACCAAGCCTGCTGACACTGCCAGTGTCTGTTAATGTGGAGACAAACTAAGATGAAATTCAAAGCATTAACTGTTGCGCTGTGTCTGTTCAGTGTGCCGATGACCGCCAGTGCCAGCCAAGCCTTGTCTAGTCAAACGTTGGTGGAGCAAACCCGCCAAGAACAAAAAGTGGAAAACGCGCATAACCAGCAACGTGAAAAAGGCTTCACCCTCACGGAAAAAGAGATTAAAGCGCAGCGTGATGCCCTGTTGAAGCAGCGCAAACAGCTTCAGGCTGAAACTGATCAGCTAAGCAAAACGTTCAGCGACAACGAAAACCAGTTAGCACGTTTGGAAGAACAACTGCGTTTGGAAACGGGGAGTTTGGGTGAGCTGTTTGGCGTTGTCCGTCAGGCAGCCAAAGATCTTGATCTAGAAATGCGTACATCGGTTACCGGTGTGGACCGCAATGATTACCGTGCGGTTGTTGATGAGATTGTTGAAGCCAAAGCATTGCCATCCTTAGCGCAACTCACCGGCCTGTGGCAGGGTTTGAACGAACAAATCGCGGCCAGCCGTGAAATGCGTGAAGTGAAAGTGCCTTTCATTAATGGTCAGGGTCACCGCTCAGAAGTGGAAGCGTACCGCTTAGGAAGCATGGGCTTGATCGGTGATGCGGGTTATCTGGCATGGGACGGCAAGCGTGATGTGGCGCAGTCTTATCTGAAGCAACCTGAAAATGGTCCGGTATTTACCGGCATGACCGACCTGACGCAAAGTGGTCTGCAAGCGACCGTGGTTGACCCGTCTCGCGGCATCATGCTGGAGCAGTTAGCCAACAGCCCAACATTGTCTGATCGCCTGTCTTACGGCGGCGTGATCGGTAACATCATTATTGGTCTGCTGGCCATTGGTTTGGGTATTGCACTGTTCCGTGGTGCGAAGTTGACGGTCATTCGTCAGCAAATCCGCAGCCAGTTGAAAAAGCCAAATGAACCGGGCAACAACCCATTGGGTCGTGTGCTGAGCGTGTACAACAAAGAACAACAGCGTAGTGTGGAAGCCCTTGAACTGCGTTTGCTTGAAGCGATTGTGGATGAGCAACACGGCCTGGAAAAAGGCCTGTCAATGCTGAAGTTGTTGGCCGCACTGGCGCCGATGCTGGGTCTGCTGGGTACTGTAACCGGTATGATTGAAACCTTCCAGGTGATCACGCAGTTCGGTAACGGTGATCCAACGGTGATGGCAGGCGGCATCTCGATGGCGCTGGTGACAACCGTTCTGGGCTTGGTGGCAGCGATGCCATTGCTGCTGGCGCATAACATGTTGAGCACACAAGCCGAAAACATTCGCAATATTCTTGAGAAGCAGGGCATTAGCCTTGTTGCTGAGCAAGCCGAAAAAGCAGGAATGTCAGCATAATGGAAAACAGCTTATTTGAAGTCACCTTGGCACCTATGTCAGTTTTTGACGCCTGGCGGTATTCATTAGAGCAGTTTATGAACCAAGGTGGCCAGGTACTGTGGTGGCTGGCTGCCGTTGTCGTGTTGTGTTGGGTGTTGGTGGTTGAGCGAGTGTTGTACTTGCTGTTCACTTACCCCAACCAGCAAAAGCAATGGTTGAACGCATGGGCAGATCGTACCGATCAAACCTCTTGGTATGCCCATGCCTTGCGTGATGGCTGGTTAAGCCAGGCGCATATTGCTCTGAACCAACATTTGAATCTGATCAAAGTGCTTGTCGCGATTTGTCCGATGTTGGGCCTGCTCGGTACGGTAACGGGCATGATCTCCGTGTTTGACGTGATGGCAACCCAAGGCAGCAGCCAGCCACGTTTAATGGCATCGGGCATTTCTTTGGCGACACTGCCAACCATGGCCGGCATGGTGGCCGCGCTGACCGGTATGTTTATTCATTCACGTTTGGCAAAAGCCTGTCAGTTCCGTGAATTGAAATTAGAAAAATTATTGAGGAGTCAGTGATGCGACTGAACCGTCCTTCTGCGGCCCGTGAAGATGCACAGGTCGATCTGACATCCATGTTGGATATTGTTTTCATTATGTTGATCTTCTTCATCGTGACCAGCTCGTTTGTGCGCGAGTCCGGTGTGGAAGTGAATCGTCCGCAAGCCAGCAACGTGGTGAGCCAGAAAGATGCCGGTATTTTTATCGCAGTGACCTCTGGCAATGACATTTACATCGACAAACGTGTAGTGGATGTTGAGCGTGTACAAGCGACCCTTGAGCATATGCTACTGGAACAACCGGATGCTTCTTTGGTGATCCAAGCCGATGAGCATGCCTACAATGGCACCGTTGTGAAAGTGATGGATGCAGCGAAAGGGGCGGGCGTGAAGAGTATCGCGTTGGCTGCGGAGAAAGGCTAATGTTGCGTTTATTGGTGGCCTTACCCATTGCTTTAGCGATGGCACTGGGTCTATTTACTTTCATGGCATGGATGGTCGATAACGGCCACCAACGTGCTGAGAAAGAAAAAACCATTGTTGCGATTGATATGGTGATGGTCGAGCAGGAGCGTGAAGCCCGTCGTCGTCAGCGTGCGGTACCTGAAAAGCCCGACACGCCAGAGCCACCACCGCAAGCCATGCCAACCGCCAGCACGCAAGCGGTGACCAATACGGTTGCGCCGAGTATGCCAAGCTTGAACTTGGACACGGCCGTGTCAGGTCTGGCAATTAATATGCCGACATTCTCCGACTTTGGTGCCAATCAGCAAGCTATGCCGTTGTATCGTGTTGAACCGCGTTATCCTGCCCGTGCGATGAAGCAGGGAGCTGAAGGCTATGTGGTGATGTCTTTCACGATTGATACCCAAGGTCGCCCAACGGACGTGAAAGTGATTGAAGCCAAACCGCGTCGTTTGTTTGAACGTGAAGCCACGCGTGCTCTGAAGAAATGGAAGTACCAGCCAAAAGTGTTGGACGGTAAAGCCATTGAGCAGATCGGCCAGACGGTGAGATTGGAGTTTAAAATTCAAAAATGATGAAGAAAATAGCACTCCTTGTCGCGTTAGCGTTGCCGTTAGGCACGGCATCCATGTCAGCGTCTGCAGAACTGTCGCAGTTCACCGCCAACAAAGTGCAGCGTGCCAATACGCTGCAACAAGAAGACAAGTTGGACCAAGCCATCGCAATGCTGGAAGGCATGGACCCTTCACGTGATTACGATAAAGCGTTCGTTCAACGTATGTTGGGCGTGTTTTACTGGCAGCAAGGGAACAGCAAGAAGGCCATTGCGAATCTTACTACTGCGGTGAAAAGCGGCCTGTTAGAAGACGAGCAAGCGTGGATCACTCAGCGCATGTTGGCAGATATTTTGCTCTCTAATGGTCAATATCAACAAGCCTTACCGCATTACTATGCTTTGACGAAATCGGTACCCGCTAATCAAAAGGCCGATGAGTTGTGGTTCCGTATCGCGCAATCTCACTATCAAGTCTCTGAATGGCAGTCTGTGCTGACAGCTATTGCTAAACAGCAGCGTTATGCCAAAAAAGCAGACGTGCAAGCCTTAACGTTGAAGTTGGGTGCGCAGTTACAACTTAAGAAGTGGAAAGGGGCGATCCCGACACTGGAGCAATTGATTGCCCTTGAACCGAAAAAGACCGTGTGGTGGCAGCAACTGGCCGGTATTCAATTGCGTATCGGTTATGCCAAATCAGCGCTGGAAACGCTGGCACTGGCGAAACGCCAAGGTATTGAGTTGACTCAGCAAGACTTAAAAACGCTAGGTCAATTGTATGCTCAGCGTGGTATGCCAGAGCGTGCCGCACGTTTGTATGCAGAACTGGATAATGCCACCACAGATGTGGAATTGGTGTCGACCCAAGCACAATACTGGCAAATGGCCAAAGAGTGGGACAAAGCCATTGCGACCTGGAAAATTGCCGCTCAACTCAACAATAAGTACCGTTGGCCATTGGCGCAGTTGTTGTTGCAGGAAGGGCAGTACCAGCGTGCCATTGCACAGTTAGATAAAGTGACCAGCAAGCGCCATGCCTCGGATGTCGAACTGGCAAAAGTGCGCGCGTACTACAAACTGAATAATTTCGATCAGGCGATTATTCATGCCAAGCGTGCGGATAACATCAAGTCGACATCGGCATCGAAAAGTTGGATCCAGTATCTGAATCAGATGCGCAAGATGGAAAGTTGATGGATGTCATTCATCATCAGAATTGAAAAGAGGCCGAGTGCCTCTTTTTTCTTATGCTTTCATGACGCTGTTTTATTCCGTCATGAGCAGGCAGTGAGTCAGTCATTATGAAAGAACCTATCTTTCAGTATATCCCGTTAGATCGCCACCGCATGACGGAAACAGACACCGTTGCGTTGTGTGAGGCGATTAATCTTGCTTTTGCAGAGTATGAAGCCTTTACGGGAAAACCCTATTTGCGTTTTGAATCACATGAACGGTTTATGCAAAACCTGTCAGATGAAGATAGTCACTTTTTAGTGGTAAAACGCGGTGCGCAGTTTATCGCCGGTGTTTGTTTTCATACCCCGTCGCCAGAATCTGACACCTTGTACTTTGGCATGCTGTGGGTTGCGCCGAATGAGAGACGACAGGGCATTGCAGAGCAATTGATTCAGCGAATAGAAGAGGAAGCTAAGCATCGCAATAAAAAAGGGCTGATGATCAAGTTATTCAAAATTCCAAAGCTTGTTCAGTATTATCAGGCACTGGGTTTTGATTTTATTGAGGGAAATCAGGCAGGCCCGATGGTGAAGGTTTTTACTTAGTCTATTGTTATTATTCGTCGTGTAATTTCATGATTATTCAATAGAAATACTGCTTTACCACTCGAAAATGTGTCTCCTGCTCATCGACTTACTCCAGTATTACCCGTAATTTTCCGTCATCTAAATACAGGCACAAAAAGGATTGATGATGCTTGCGGGTTACCAACTGACATGTGGACACTGTCAAACGAAAACGGTGTTAACACACCTCATGGTTGAAGAAATTGAAACAGCAGGCGTGTATACCTGTGAATGCAAAGCAAAGCTGTTTCCGGTGGATCGTGACCAAGAATGCGGCCTTTTCAATGCCGCTAAAGAGACGACCTCGGCCGAGAAAGACAGTGCAAATAGCCAATTATTCGTGTCATTCTTAGTGGGGATCCCTTTCCTGATTTTCATCGTGA
Source organism: Photobacterium aphoticum (assembly GCF_001029435.1). Taxonomy (GTDB): domain Bacteria; phylum Pseudomonadota; class Gammaproteobacteria; order Enterobacterales; family Vibrionaceae; genus Photobacterium; species Photobacterium aphoticum. Next base: position 141,598 of record NZ_LDOV01000027.1, read on the forward strand.
GCATTGAAGCGTATGCGGTGATGTGGATGGCCGCAGGCGTCATTGGTTGGGGAATGAATCACAGCCCAAAGCACTCAACCATCATTGATATTGATTTCATGGTGGTTTCGGTTCCAGATCAGGAATCAACGAATCAAGCACAATAAGATTGAGCGTCATCCATTACGTAAACGGCGCAGTGTCGATATGACCTGCGCCGTTTTCATTTCCATCATGGGTGATGCTATTGATTGGGTACGCTACATCACGGCTAGCACGGATAAGCTGAGCGTCACTATCGCCGGTATCGCATCCTTCCAACCGTCGAACCGAAAATGAAAATACAGAGCACCAACAGATGTCATGCCTAATAGTCCCGCCCCCGCAAAAAGTAACCACGCCTTTGTCGGTATGACGATATAACTGATTAACAGTATCGCGCCGGTGAGTTCGATAAGTCCCACCAAAAACATGCTCGTCCGGTTCAAGCCGTATTTGTGGAAGAAAGCCAGCTGGGTAGTAAAAATGAATCGTTGCCAACCCAGTAATTTAATGGAGCTGGCAAAAACAAAGAAGGCTATCAGTAAGTAAATGAATACGAGTGTCATTGGGGACTCTTTAATGTGTCATGTTGTCTGTTGGTATCATTTAACCATTCCTGAGTGAGTGGATAAATGGTAGCTTTGGCATATCATCCATTCCCAGTGAGAATGCAAAATGGATAAGTTTGATTGTCTGAATGTGTTTATCCGTACTGCTCAACTTGGCAGTTTTACGGCAACTGCCAATGCATTGAACCTGACGCAAAGTGCGGTGAGTAAGAAGATCGCTTGGCTTGAACAGCAAGTGGGCTTTGCTTTGTTCCACCGTAACAGTCGAAAAATTGCGCTAACCCCACAAGGGGACGAGTATGCGAAACATTGCGAGCAGGTTTTGACGGACATGCTTACTATCGAGACGCGTTTAAGGGGCGATCGTCTTGAAGTCCGTGGTGAGTTACGACTGTCTGTGCCCAGTGTGATGGTCACGCAGTTATTAGCGGAGCCTATCAGTGCATTCATGCGGCAACACCCGGCATTGATCGTGAACGTGTCAGTGAGCGATAGGCAAGTGGATTTAATCGACAGTCAAACTGATGTGGCTATCCGCGTGGCAAATTTGTCCGACTCCCGCTATAAAGCGCGATTCTTGTTTAATAACACCGCTGTCTTTTTGGCCGCGCCAGCGTATTTAGCGCGACAGGGGAGGCCAGTAATTCCTGATGATTTGGCTAAACATCACCCATCATCGCATCTCTGTTTAACCTATTCGTTGATGCGCCCGTCACATCAATGGACCGTCTATGAGGCCGCCGTACCTACGAATAAGGCTATTATCCCAGTGCAGGAAGTGTTTACCAGTGACAGTGCTGAGATGCTGTTGAAAATGGCCACGTTAGGTCATGGTATTGCGGCTTTGCCCCATTGGATGGCAGAGCCACATTTTGCATCAGGTGTATTAGAGCCTGTATTACCCGAGTATCAGGCGATGAGTTTACCTATGCATGCCGTATTTAAAGACGATGCTTATCAGCCATACCGTATTCGTGTCTTTGTCGATTTCTTGGTTGCTTATTTTAACGACAATCCGGTGAGACAAAGTTTCTAAGGAAATATATCTTTTCGTGGCTACACAGTGTGAGAATATTCCTACAAAGGCTATTAATAGATAAATTACTATCCATTTTGTATCTTATTGTGAGAAAATGTAACCGCATGCTGTTTTGTACGAGGTGTGTGAATAACAATAATATGAATAGGATTAAGTAACTCTATGTTTTTCAGAAAGAAACAAGCTGACAGTAAGCCCTCTTTTGAACAAAATCTATACGCTGCTATTTTTAAGAACACAGCCTATATTGAGTTTGATAAGAGTGGCAATATTCTTACTGCTAGTAATAAGTTTCTAAATTGCGTGGGCTATACACTTGAGGAAATTCAGAATAAGCACCATCGCATGTTCTGTGAAACCAGTTATACCTATTCATCAGAGTATGCAGAGTTTTGGCGCGCTCTGGCTGCGGGGGAATCTTTTGAAGGGACGTTTACCCGTATCTGTAAAGATGGCCACCATGTGATTTTATCTGCCACCTATATTCCGGTGATTGATGACCAGGGTCAGGTAGAACGTGTATTCAAAATTGCTGCTGATGTTACCAGTGTGCATAAAACAGATGCACAAAAACAAAGTGTGATTGATGCGCTGAATAAGTCGATGGCGGTGATTGAGTTCTCTATCGACGGAAAAGTGATCCGCGCGAACGACAATTTCCTTAATACACTGCGTTACCGTGAAAGCGAAATTATCGGCCAGCATCATCGCATGTTCTGTTTTGATGATTTTTACCGCGAAAACCCAGATTTTTGGTCTGATTTGCGTGCGGGCCGTTACAAGTCTGGTCAGTTCTTGCGCCGTGACTCTTCAGGCCGCAATGTGTGGATTGAAGCGACGTATAACCCGATCCTGGATGAGCAGGGTAACGTGGTCAGCGTGGTGAAGTTTGCCACTGATGTGACTGAGCAAGTAGAACGTAACTTAGCCATTTCACAAGCCTCAGAAGTGGCTTACAGCACCTCGGTTGAAACCTCACAAATTGCGCTGGAAGGCTCAAAACTGCTGCAAGATTCAGTAGAAGTGTCACACGAAATCAGTGAAAAAGTCGCTGGTGCGGCGGCGAAAATTGCGGATTTGAATGAGCGCTCTAACAACATTTCGCAGATCGTGTTAACCATCAAAGGCATTGCTGAGCAGACGAACTTGTTAGCATTGAACGCGGCGATTGAAGCGGCACGCGCCGGTGATCAAGGCCGAGGTTTTGCCGTGGTGGCGGATGAAGTGCGAAAACTGGCGTCTCGTACGGCAGAATCCACTGCTGAAATCACCCATGTGGTGGACGAGAACCAAGAATTAACCACTGACATTACCCAGTTTATGCAAGAAGTGGCGACAATTTCAGATTTGGGCAGCGCCAAGATGTCTGAAGTCTCAACCGTGATGGAAGAGATCTACAAAGGGGCAGAAAATGTCTCGAGCACGGTAATGAGCTTAAGCGAACAAAAGATGTAACAGGGGCAATCACTGCACCCAAACATTCATCGCGATACGAAAGAGGCCAATTGGCCTCTTTCTGTTTATGGCATTCATATAACTTGAATAGAGAAGCGATTATCGATATTCAGGCTCTAAGGGTGCAGTAAAGACAAATTTTTCACCATCCCACACAATGTACGTATCAATGGTGGCAGGTGTAGGCACCATGATGACATCCAGATCCTTGATAACATCATCAGGTAATCTGCTTCTTGCTGAGCCTTGAGGAATTACTGTTGAAGGTAATTTCTCAATGAACATTTCGTCACCTTCCTCACTATTTAACTCACCACAAGCAGTGAGTACATGCACCGTGTCAGCAATAATGATGATGGCGTTGCCGTAAGAGTTTTTCTCATCACAAGGGTAAGCGACTTGCCATGGGTTTGAGACGGTTATTTTAGGATCGGTAACCTTAACGTCTTTCGCGAAAACCACTTTGCTTGGATGTTTTGAAGACGTTAAGTTGGCAGTAAATTCAGATAAGACTTTTCCGTAACTAATATCTGAGGGGATGTTGGGTATCGCTGTATTGGCGGAACTTGAACAGGCAATGATGGATAAGAGTAGAGATACGGTAATACTTATTTTTGGGCGATAGCGCATAGTTGTACTCGATGTTAATTAGTTCGTCGCGCATTAAAACAATGCTCATGGTTAATTTAGGTATTCGGGTTCTTCAGGCATAACAAAGATATACGTTTCGCCATCCCAAACGATGTAACTATCAACCCCGGCTTCTGATGGAATAACTAAGACATCACGATTTAGAGTAATTGCGTCAGGAAGGTTTCTGCGGGCTGAACCTTGAGGCAAAACGGTCGAAGGGTGTTTTTCAATAGACATTTCATAACCGTCATAACTATTCAGTGCTGTGCAGGATCGGAGTACATGTGTGTTTTCCGTGATGACAATGATCGCGCTGCCATCAGAGTTTTTCTCATCACAAGGGTAAGCGAGTTGCCATGGGTTAGAGACGGTTATCTTCGGATCGGTAACCTTAACCTCTTTAGCAAAAATCACCTGACTTGGCACGGTCGTGGAGGATAACTGAGCTGTAAATTCCGATAATATTTTGCCGTGCTGAATACCCACAATGGCTTTAGCGTTGATTGTGTCTGCGGAGCTGATGGCTGATGAAGTTAATAAAGTCAGACTGAAAACGCTCATCAATGGTTTTTTATAAAGCATTAATATATTAATCATCCATTTTTAATGAGGTTGTTAGCCGAGAGTTTCGGCGTAATGCAAGAATGAGAAATGTAAGCGAGCACAGGTAAATTGGATACGGCATGAAAAAGTGAATGCGAGGTAATTCACTAAAATTTATGTGGATATTGTGAAAATTGAGCGACGTTCAATTAAAAAGACTAAAACGCCCCTGCCGGTAAGGGCAGGGGCGTTAAGTCGTATTCAATGTATGGCTAATAATCGCTAAGCGTTACTGGCAAGAAGACTCACCAACACTTTCCCAGACAGAGGCTTTGCCTGGTTCTTCGCCTTTGGTCCACCACTTGGCTTTCCAGCGCTGACCGTCATGGTTCACCTGCTCGCCGCCCTGATAAGCGACGCCGGCGTTCCAGCCGAATTCAACATCACTGATCAATGCCCACTGATCTGCGGTGATGCTTGGTTCGTTGTTTTGTGTCCAGTATTTTGCCTGCCAAACCAGATTGTCGTGGCTGACTTGATCGCCGGTGTTATACACCGCACCACCGGTCCATGCAGGGTAGTTGCCTGCGTTTGGATCGTTGATGTCACAGTCATTACCGCCGCCGATGTCTTTCGGGTTCACGGTGATCAACGTACGTGCCGTTGCATCCAGTGCACCGTCAGAAACCATGACAGACACACTGTCTTGCGTCATTTCTGTCACTGCCGGAGCTTTCAAACGCAGTGTGGCTGAGCCTTGGCCTGATACCACTTCAAACTGTGATGAAACCGTCCATGTGTACGTTAGTGGCTCACCGTCAGGATCGCTGGCTTTGGCATTCAGTGAGAAGGTCGCTTCTGCATCCACGGTCAGGGTTTCTGGCAGTGTGACGACAGGGGCTTGGTTTGCTTGCTCTGCCTTATTGGTTACAGTGACGGTGTCACGCGCTGTCAGGCCTTCTTCATCAGTCACCACCAGTGAGAAGTGGTACTGTGTATCTGCATCGACCGCAGGCAGGGAGATCGTCGCTTTAGCCTGATCGCTGCCGGTGATCACAAGGCTATCACCAGCAGTTTGTGTCCACTGGTAAGTCATCGCTTGCTGCTCAGGGTCGTAGGATTTTGAACCATCCAAGGTCACAGTGATAGGCCCCATGACTGTGTGATCAGCACCCGCATTGGCAACCGGTGGCTTATTCTGCACTGGTGGCGGGGTGACACCGCCGTCACCGTGGCCCAGTCCTTCATGCATGGCATTCAACAAATCGCCATTGTCAGCATCAATTTCCCATGAGAACAGACCCGCCAGGCCGCGTTCCTGAACGAATTGGCCTTTGGCTTTCACCGCGCGTGGATCATCGTAGCTGATCAGCTCTTTGGTGGTTGGGTTCCACTTGTAAGAGGCTTCCGCCTGCTCGTCGTAACGGTTTTCCCAGCCGTTGCTTGAGTGGTTATTTACGATATCACGGTAGTCCAGTACACCTGCTTCCCATGTGCCTTTAATGGCACCCGTGGCTTGACCTGTCATTGGGTTATCGCCAGTGATATTGTGAACACCTTGCCAGCCGCGACCGTATTTTGGCACACCAATGACCAGTTTCTTTGGATCCAAGCCTTGTGCCAGCAGGTCATTCACACCACGTTCAACGGTGTGGGTGATTGCTGGATTATGGCTTGCATCGTAGATGCCGGATTGATGGCCTAGGTTGTTCAGATCAAACGCACCAAACATGTCATAGTTCATCAGGAAGATGTAATCCATGTACTGCTGGGCGCGGTTGTAATCCACCACATCAATTTTCTTCACATCAACGCCAATCGCAGAGGTTAGCTGATAAGTGCGGCCTGTTTCGGCTGATAGCTCATCTAGCATGGTGCGCAGTTCTTTCATCAGCGTGACATACAGTTCACCGTCTTTGTTTTTATCACCCAGTTCCGGGTTCGCCGCGCCACCGCCTGGGTATTCCCAGTCGATGTCGACACCGTCAAAGAATTTCCACGTTTGCAGGAATTCTTTTACTGAATTAACAAATACACGGCGTTTGCTTTCGTCGTGCATGAAGTAGAACGGATCAGACAGGGTCCAGCCACCGATAGACGGCAAAATTTTCAGGTCTGGGTACGCTTGTTTCAGCGCCATCATTTGACCGAAGTTACCACGGTACGGGTCCGTCCATTCATTCACGCCTTGCTGACCTTTTTGCAGGGCAGCCCACGGGTCATGAATAGCCACAGCAAAGTCTGGTGTGCCCGCACACGCTTTTTGCAGCGCTTCAAAACTGCCCGGAATTTGCTTCAGGCTGTCGTTAATGCCGTCGCCACCACAAATAGGCGTAAAGCCGTACAGCATGTGAGTCAGGTTTTGTGCTGGCACTTTATCTAACGGGAATTTACGGTCGTAAACACTCCATTCAACAAAGTAGGTGCCGACCACTTTCCCGGACGTATTGGTGTAAGGTTTGTTGTTTTCCTGCAGGGTAGGTACCAGTGGTGCTAAATGGCTACCATCGGTGTCTGCCACCGTTAGTTTTACTGAGGTGCTTTCACTACAACCGTCGGCGTTACACAGCTCCACGCTCATGTCATACACACCGCCTTGACTAAGATTGAAGGTTGCGCTTTTGCTGCTGCCTTTGCCGGTCCAAACCGTTTTGCCATCCAATAAGACATTGGCTGTTTGCGCAGGATCACCGCTCCATGTTTGCCAGGACACGGTCACCGGAATTTCATTGTGGCGGGCAACCACAATCTCTTTGTAACTTTGCGCGTCGCGGTTTAATTCAACCAGTGCGTAGGTATGCGTGCCCCAATCAAGGCTAGGTGTACCCGGTGCAGCGGCATTTGCTGCCGTTGCTGTGATCAAGCTGCTTACCAGCAGGGCGATGTGAGATTTTTTCAAAATAGGCTCCGTTTATACAGGGGTAAACAAGCACTCTTTTTGCTGGGAAAGGGCATGCGTCGCAGTGACAGGGCACTGCCAGAGCGCATGTTTGCCGCGCAAAAGAAGTCGCTTGTAGGGCGTGTATAATACGAGGTCAACGCTTGAGGCAGTCCCGCTGTCATAGGTAAAGGATTGAATAACAATGCATTACCCTTAGACCGGAAACTTTGCGTCCTGCATTTTCATGCAGTTTGCCGTTGTCACAAGTATTAAGAATATAAATATCAGAATGCTTATTTTGTGCAAATTAAAAGCGGAGATCTTCCGCTGTAGTCGGGATCTTTTACGGTATTTTGTGACACTGCTTCACGCAATTCACTCCGTAAAGGTGTAATGCATTGTGTGCTTTATTTCGGGGAGAAGGGGGGCGAGAGGGCGAAAAAAGCGCCAGTGCAGACTGACGCTTTTTGCATAAAATTGAATGAAGATGGAGACAGGGATCTGGCGTGTTAGTTTGCTAATGCCATTTCATGATCCGGCTTCATCAATGCGCGACGGTTAATGTCCATCCACACCATAGGAATAACCACAAAGGCAAGGGCAATGTTAGACAGCGGTACCGCCAACCAGATACCGTCGACACCCATCAGTTTTGGCATGAAATACAGGAACGGCAGCTGAATCAACATATTACCCAGTGAGATAGCCAGCGCTTTGCCGCCTTTATCGATAGCCATAAAGTAGACCGATGCCAGTGCGAACAAGCCATCCAAGAACATCGCAAACAGGTGCAGGCGAATACCGTTGATGGTTTCTGCAGCTAGCTGCGGTTCATTCTGACTGAACAAATTCACCAAGGTGTTCGGGAAGATGTTCAACACCGCGATGGCAATCAGGCCGGTAAACGCCACAATTTTCGCCGCCAATACCAGTGTCGCACGGATCTTCTCACCTTGTTTCGCACCATAGTAGTAGCTGACGGGTGGTTGCATGCCGCTGGAAATACCTTCTGCCAGCAGATAATACATGGTGACCAGATAACCGACGATGGCATAGGCACCTACATGGACCGCGCTGCCGTAGCTCATGAACAATTTGTTATGCAGTGCCACCATGAAGCTGAAGTAGGCGTACATTAATAGGCTAGATGTACCCAATCCTACAGTTTTAAGTGCGATACTGACGTTGAAGCAGGCGTTCCGCACGCTAAGCCTAAGCTGTGAATAGCGCGAGAAAAAGTACAGTACTGCCACCAAGGTAATACTGATTTGCGCAATGATGGTGGCAACAGCGGCCCCTTTCAACGCCCAGCCAAAGTGGCCAATAAACAGGTAATCTAAAACAATATTGATGATCGCGCCTGCCATCATCAGGCCGGTGGAAAAGTTCGGGCTGTCATCATTACGGATCAGCATCGGCAGGGCACCCGCCGCAATGGTAAAGACGGCACCCCAGCTGAACACTTCAATGTAGGCGATACCCATTTCCAACGCATTGCCGGTTGCGCCTTGTGCAATCAACAAGGTCGGCGCCAGCATGTTGAGGAAAATCATCATCAGCAGACCGGCAATACCGATCAAACCTAATGCGGTGTACAAGGTTTGCTGGGCTTTAACCTGTTGATTTTCACCTCGGAAAATGGAAATGATACTGCCAGCGCCCATACCGACAAGCAGACCAAGACCCGCCAGTACGCCGATCACCGGCCAGGCAAGGTTAATACCTGCTAAGCCTTCATAGCCAATATAATGTCCAACGAACATGCCATCGATCACTTGGTACAGGCCGTTCACGAGCATGGCAGCAATAGAAGGAATCGCAAAGCGCCAGAAGGTCTTGCTGGTGCTGTTAGGGTCGATGCTGCTGGAGGTAATTTCTTGCATTGTTATCATTCTTCTGTGTGATTTATACCCTTATTATCGTAATTATTCGGATTGATTAAAGTTGGTTACTATCCGATTTTCGGATAGATTGACGGTAATTCGAAGAGAATTGGCAGTAAGTGGTAGGGGCATTTGATCGATTTTGGTTTGTGATGCTTAAATGGCATAGTTTTGGTGTGGTAAGTGAGCAAGGTGGCAATGAATTGGACAATTGATCAATTAGACGCGTTTGTAACGGCGGTGCAGCAAGGATCATTTTCTGCGGCAGCAAGAAAGATGGGCAAGGCGCAATCGCGGGTCAGCACTGCCATTAATAACCTAGAGCTGGATTTAGGCTTTGAGTTATTTGACCGTAGTTCCCGTTTGCCGGTCCTCACTCCGGCGGGTGAAGACATGTATATCGAAGCGCAAGCGGTATTGGCACAGTGCCAGCGAATGTGTTCAAGGGCAATGACCGTCTCGACCGGTGAAGAAACCATGTTCACGGTAGCGATCGACGAAGCCGTGCCGGTAACGGCTTTTGAAATCATGTTTGAAGCCGTTGCGCGTGAGTTTCCGCTGTTAAAGCTGACCATCATTAATGGCTCTCAGCAAGATATCGCCCAGTATGCGGCCAGCGGTAAAGCGGATATCGGTGTGCTATTTCATCAGCACAGTTTGCCGGAAAATCTGGAATTTACCTCTGTCGGGCAGTTTAAGCATTCGCTGATTGTATCCCGCGACCATCCGCTCTCTGCTATTCCTGTTCCTGAAATACAAGATCTTACCCGGTATCGTCAATTGGTGATCCGTGACCGTATGGGATTAGGACAGGCCAAGCCTTTGGCCTCGAATTATTGGCATATCGACAGTTATTACATGATTTCAGCGTTGGTGATCCGAGGCTTAGGTTGGGCACTTGTGCCTGAGCATGTGGCGAAAGAGCAGTGGTATGCGAATGATTTGGTGGAATTATCAACCGAGGCCATACCGCATCCGTTAATGGTCGAGATCGGTGTGGTGAAACGGCGTGACAAAGGTATCGGGCCGGTGATGGAATGGATGTACAACGAACTGGAGAAGATATTCTAGTTGTTAGCTTGATCAGTATCCTTTTTGAGAATATAGATTAAACAAATTTCACCTGTTACTGTCCTAGTAGTACCTAGTCAGAAATCTGATATTTAGCATTACAAAACAAGAAAAAGAAGAGACCGTTTGCGCTATGCCAGAGCCTTGTATTACTCCCAACACTGTTCAGCCTTTGCCACTGATTCTGGCGGGGCCGATTTTACGTCAAGTCACCGCGCAACAGATTACGCTGTGGCTAACGGTGTCGCAGCCATTGGAAGGCTCCGTTCAGGTGTATCAGGATGATCCGCTCAGTTCCTCATTGTCAGAGACACCGTTCTTTAGCGGTGATCTCGCGACAGGGGAGCATATTCAAATTGGTCAGCGTGCCTGGATTTATCAAGTTACGTTCCAAGGTGAGTTTCCCGTTGATGCGCCGTTGAGTTATCAGATTATTACGCAGCAGGGCGAACTGACCGACGAGTTGCCGCACCTGTTGTATGACGGTGAATCCCGTATCCGCTTTACCATTAACACCCGTGCGGATTACGTGATGCACGGTTCTTGCCGTAATCCGCATTATCCAAGTAAAGACAGTCTTGTTGCTGCTGATAATAAAGTGGGCGGCCAAGCATTGCACGAACGCCCAAGTCTATTGATGATGAGTGGCGATCAGATCTATGCCGATCATGTTGCTGGCCCTATGCTGGATGCTATTCAGCAAGTGATTGCTTTACTGGGTTTACACGGCGAGAGTTTTGAAAAAGCGCAGGTAGATAACAGTAACGCACTGTTTGCACACCCTTATAACTTTTACCACCGCGATAAAATCTTGCCTCACTACTTAGAGGGTGGGGAAGAAGTATTCGAGCGTGTGCCACGTGTTGCAAACTGGTTACGTCGAAAAGTACCGGTATTTAGCTCGCGTGAATCCAATAATCATCTCATTACACTGAGTGAATTTGTCGCCATGTATTTGCTGGTGTGGTCACCGGTGCTGTGGCGCTTTGTCGATAGCAATAAGTTACAACAGCTGGATTTCACCTGGCATGGACATACTCTTGCGCCGCAATGGCAGCAAGTGTGGAAAAATGAAAAACCAATTATTGATGAATTTGTTGCAGGTTTGCCGCAAGTTCAGCGCCTATTGGCCCATTTGCCAACTTATATGATCTTTGATGATCATGACGTGACCGATGACTGGAACCTGACCGTCGGCTGGGAGCAAGCGGCATACGGTAACCCGTTTTCGCGTCGTATTATCGGTAATGGCTTGCTTAGCTATTGGCTGTTCCAAGGGTGGGGTAACGCGCCAGAAAATTTCGATGAGACGTTTATGGCGCGCATGCAGGATTTTTTCAGTGCGCCTAATCGGGATCGCCAAGACAGCCTGATTGATTATCTGTACCGTTTTGAGCAGTGGCATTACACGGTGAACACCACCCCAAAAATGTTGGTGCTGGATACCCGTACCCGCCGTTGGCGTTCAGAGTCGAAAATGAATAAACCGTCGGGCCTGATGGACTGGGAAGCATTGATTGAAATGCATCAAGGCTTGATTCACGAACCGGCTGTGATCATTGTGTCAGCCGCGCCTATGTTCGGGGTGAAGTTCATTGAAATGCTGCAACGTGGCATGACATGGATCGGCCAACCCTTGCTGGTGGATGCAGAAAACTGGATGGCACATCCCGGCTCGGCCAATACTCTCATCAGTATTTTTACTCATACCAAAACGCCGACGAACTTTGTGATTTTGTCGGGGGATGTGCACTATTCCTTCGCGTATGACGTGAAACTGCGATTTAGAAAGTGCAGTCCGAATATTTATCAAATCACCTGTAGCGGGATCAAAAACGAATTCCCGAATGGCCTATTGCGTGTGTGTGACTTTATGGATCGCATTCTGTATAGCCCTCGTTCGCCCTTAAACTGGCTGACCAAACGTAAGCGCTTAAAAGTATTCAAGCGGGATCCGGACTTACCGGGCAATCATCGTCTGATTAACCGCAGCGCTATCGGGGAAGTGCGATTGGATGAGAACGGAAAACCGGTAGATATCGCGATTTTAACGGCAGAAGGGGAGCGTATCGCATTTCCGCCGATTGAAGAGCGGGATTAAGCGGGTATTCATCGATTCATATCGCATTTTACGCATCAAACAGGCAACGCCATCGACATACCCTATAGTTCATGGGAGACCATAAAAACAAAAGGAAGGAGTAAGTCATGGCGTTAACACTGAAAACAATCCGTCATCGGGTGGCGATGGGATTAGGGATTTGGGCACTGTCAGCCTCTGCTTATGCAGGATGGGCGCTGGATAATCAGCAGTCTGTGATTGATTTTTCCTCCGTGAAAAATGATGCCGTGGTCGAAAATCACGGATTCAAGCAGCTCAGCGGCACGATTGATGATAAAGGGGCGGTCACGCTGACCATTGCGCTCGACAGTGTGGACACCAATATCGAAATTCGTGACACCCGCATGAAAGAGATGTTGTTCCAAACCAAGACGTTTCCCAATGCGACCATCAGTGCCAACGTCGATGGCACGATTTTGCGCAGCTTGGCACCGGGGACAACCCGCGTAGATGAAGTGACCTTCACGTTAGATCTACACGGGAAAACGCAAGACTTACCCGCAAAAGTGCAAATCACAGGGTTAGAGGGTGGCGGCTTGTTAGTGAATACGTTAGCGCCGGTTATGGTGATGGCGAACCAGTTTGATTTGGATGGCGGCGTGACCAAACTGAAAGAAGTTGCCAAGCTCAAATCGATTTTGTTGACCGTGCCGGTAAATGCGACCTTGGTGTTTAAACCTGCTACGTAATTGGCTTGATATCTGAACCTCTGACATACCACTCACAGCCGGCTTTGGTCGGCTGTGGGTGTTTTAGAGGGTAGCGATTTTAGTCTGTTCGTATTGCTACCCGAACCTCATTAATCACGCTAACATGCCCGCCATACCATTACTACACTATTGCAGAGCTCGTGCAGCGCTATTGCAAACAAGCAAACAAGCAAACAAGCAAACAAGAAGAAGAGAACGACGTGTTTGAGAAAGAACATCTGATTAAATTGGCCAATGTCAAAATGCCGTATGGCAAATATGCCGGTCGCGTGATCATTGATTTACCGGAAGAGTACTTACTGTGGTTTCAGAAGAAAGGTTTCCCGGAAGGTGAACTCGGCATGCTGATGGCATTGGCTTTGGAGTTCAAAATTGAAGGGCTGGAGAGTGTGATCAAGCCTCTTAAATACTAATACCTTGTATAACTACATCTACAGTTACGTATCGACTCTTGAGCAGAATAAAGGCTCAAGAGTTGCGATGTAGATAAATGAAGTATTGGAGTCGCTGTCTAAGAAGTACACCTACCGATAGTTTTAGGTGGTTCAGCTTGATTGTCATTTTACCTCAGTATAACTTGAGGGATGATTGAAATGGGATATAAATCAAAGGTCTAGTAATAACTAGACCTTTAAAATCATGGTCAGTTAGATTTTTGTAAACTTCATTACACCAAACCCAGCATCCATTACGATTGTTGAGTCATCGATAATCTTTAGAGTTTCAGGTTGTTTTCCATCTGTTTCAAGGAGCAATCTTCCATCTACGACTTTGATGCTATCAAATTCGGTGCGATCACCATCTAGCTCCATGTAGTCACTGCCTAGAACCATTACCGCAGAACCACCAGACTGTTTTTTCCCAAAGAAGGCATCTTGGAACTCAATTGAATACTCACCTTCATAGCCATGTCCGCCACATCCAACAAGCATTACTGCGATCACTGATGTGAAAAACAACTTAATTTTCTTCATGATTTTACCTTGGATTATTAATAATTCGCTTTTTAGATGCTCTTTTGATGCATTTACTTTTATGTCGTTGATGCTTCGAACAAGAATTTGAGGCGAAATATATCCCAAAAAACAATGGAAAGTATTGCTCTGCATCACATTGATTTTAATAGTTAATTTAAAAATATTTATCTAATCGATAAATAAAATGTATCTTATCAATTAATATTAAAACGAAAGTCTTCTCAAATTTTATGTCTCCGTGCTTTTTCGTTTTCTCTAAGTTGACGATCGACACATTTCACTAAATCACCACACAGAGATATTGATTTTAGGATGAGGGCTGCAAATAATTTGGTAATTGTCATTGATATGAACATCAATCAAGGTGTCAATATTCGGGCTGTTGAGGAAGGAGGGGTCATATCTAGGCAACGTAAGCGCTTAAACTAGGTAGTTCGTTGTGAGCTTCATCCCGCAGTTGAATGTGCATGTTGAAACAGTCAGTGGTGGCAATTATTAAATCGTTTAATAATTTACACTAATTCATTTGTATCAATTGGTTAAGTCATTATCACTATGCAAAAACGAATTTATATGGGCAAATGAAAAGAGCTTGTTGGAATGAACTTGTACCCAAATAGCCATTGAATTCATCGGGGCATTTGGCATCATGGTGAGTTCAATTTTTCAACAGGGCAAGGAATGCCATGCAACAGAAAGACAACCTTAATTGCGTCGGTACGGTTCAGAGCCATACGCAAAATCAAATGCTGGAAGTGACGTTCAGTCGTGACATAGAGCTGGCTGAGGTGATCGCGCTTTATCAAGCCAATGAATGGTCATCGGCTCAGGTTCCTGAAAAGCTTATTCCCGCTTTACTTAATTCCGACAGTTTGGTGACCGCTCGCCTGAACGGGCGGTTAGTGGGTATCGGCAATGCCATTTCAGATGGACACCTGGTGGTATATTACCCGCACATGTTGGTACATCCGGATGTACAAGGGCAGGGGATTGGCCGCCAGATGATGCAACTTATGCAAACCCGTTATGCCAGCTTTCATCAACAAATGCTGACTGCTGACGGCAAAGCCATCGCTTTTTATGAATCCCTTGGGTTTGAGCGAGCCGGGCAAACCGCGTCTATGTGGATTTATGCCGGGGATGATCACTAACGGGTATTCAGATTCATACTGCTCTGAATCCCGTTTGAGTATTTCTATTTAAAATGGCTTATGTATTTATGGGTTGATAGAGCGCTTTAATCGCGTCCCGCAACCATTGGATTTTCGGGTTCTGGTTATTGCGTTTGTGCCAGATTAACGTAAACGGGATTTTCAATTTCTCTTGCGCGATGGTATCAATCGGGATTGGTAGGCATACCAGATCCGGATGCATTTGACGGCAGTAGTGCTGATAATATTGTGGTGCAGTGGTGACCAAAGTTTGTCCCGGCTGCGCCGCCATAAACAGCGATTGTTCAAAGGTTTCCAGCGTGAGCGCGATCGTGCGCGACTGTCCCGTTTCTTTCAGAATTTCATCCAGCGCCCAGCTTTCACTCTTTTCCCACAATGTATTGATTTGCCCGTATTGCAAGAAAGCATCCAGATCCCACTGGGCCTGTAAGGCGGGGTGATTTTTGTGCAGATACACCATGGGTAAATCGTAAAATAGCACCTCAAAATTCACGAAATAAGGCAGTAAATCTAACGACTCGCGCGAGCGTGGATGGCTTTCTCGTCCGGTAAAACCGATATCCGCATCGCCCTGAATGATCGCTTCTAACGAATCGTAATCCCAGCTGCTGACTTTGACCTTCGCATTTGGGTAGCGTTGGTAGATCTGCTGCGACAGGGCATGCAGGTGGATCAGCAGCATAGGGGATTCCATCGCTAAGTGGAATTGTACCCCATCAGGAATTTCATCGCCCCGCTTGGTTAACAATTGGCTGCCCATCTGCATCCAGTCAGACAGATCTTGCGCCATGCTCATTGCCAGTGGTGTCGGCCTTAATCCCTGCGGCGTTTTGACAAACAACGGGTCATCAAACCAGTCACGCAGTTTATTGAGGGACTTACTGACCGTCGAGGGGGTAACGTTGAGCTTTTTCGCGGTTTTAGACACGCTCAACTCCTGCAGCAACAGCTGCAGGGTGAAAAGCAAATTCAAATCAAGACGAGCAAGAGATTTCTTCATGTGGCTCAGCGGCTTGTGGTGATTGTTGTTGTGGTTTTTGTGGTGCTTGTTGTGATAATCGCGGCGGTGTTGCCACGCATAGTAGTAAAGCTGCATTGATAATGCCAGTGGTGAGCAAAATGCCGATCAACATGGCTAAGCCCGTTACATCACACAAGCCCATCAGCCAGATAAAGCAAGCCGAGCTACACACTTGCGCGATGCCCAACAGAGAGCTGGCCATCCCGGCACGGCGAGCATACGGGCTGAGAGCCTGACTCATGGTGACGCCGAACCCTACTGAGAACCCTGCACAAATCATCCCAAGACCCACAAGCGTGACCATATTGTGCAAATCATAGAGTGATGCTGAGGCAAGCAGTATCGCAGCCAACACAAACAGCCCTTGTGATAAAAGCTGCAAGGTGCGCTGTGCCACCCATGCCATGGCAAACGGGGTTGCGAAAGACGTGATCATACTGACCAATGCGGTCAGAGCCATGGTCGAGGCGTATTCACCACGCGAGAACCCCATGCCGTTCATCAGCACGGTCGGAGACACATTCACAAACGTCAGAATCACGGTGACAGCCAGTGAGCTGATCAGCATGCGGCTGATAAAATACGGTGTGGTAAAGGTTTCTTGTGTGTCGGTCTCTGTCTGTTTCTCTAGGACTCGGTCTGTGCGGTGACGTCGGTTCGGATTGGTTTCTTTGAGTACGCCTGTCGCCAGTAAGCAGACTAATACCCCCATTGCCGCCATGGTGGTGAACAAGGTCGGCCATGGGAAATACAGCATGATGAGATGCCCAACAACTGGCGCAATCACTGGAATGATACAGGTGATGCCGTTAAGCATAGACAGCACTTTGGCGCGGCGCTGGTCGTCCAGTGTGTCACGCAATACTGCAAATGCCACCACATAACAGGCCCCTGCGCCAATGCCTTGGGCAAAGCGGGCGAGCAAAAAAGGTGTGCTGCTGTCTACTTGGCCGCCTAACCACGACGCCATAGCAAAAATGGCGGCACCCACCATCGCGACGGGTTTGCGGCCAATGCGGTCGGCCAGTGTACCGGCAAACAGCATAGTAGCGGCCATTCCGGCTAAATAAACAGAGAACGCAATATGGAGCTGGGATTCACTCGCACCAAGATCTTGGGCGATTTGCGGTAATCCCACTAAATACAAATCAATCGCCGTTGGGTAAAGCAAGACAAAGGCAAAGCTACAAAGCAGATATCGAAACATGACAACCTCACAAAATCAGTGCGGCGATAATAGTGAGGATGAAGAAAGACAGCGAGTAACCTTTCTGACATCAGGTATTTCCTTATGCGACAAATGCTCGGGAAATAGGCGACAAACGCTCAGAAAATAAGCGGTAAACAATGAGTGCTCGCATCGAACCATTGATGATTGACAGCGTGTCAAAGTCGACACAGGCACTGTGACATCATTTGAAAATTCCCTGTGTATACCAAGTTGCACCATGAGTGCATGATAGCATTTATCTACTTAATTGACGTTGAATGGGATGGAACAAGATGCGCTCGGTGAAACGGACAGTGAAATGGGTGGTAGGGGTAATCGTACTTGGCATGGCGGCTTATGTTGCGTTGGTGGTGTGGCAAGGCAGCCAAGCGAAGGCGGCCATTAAGCAGAGCAATACTCCGTTAGGTCAATGGGTCGATGTCGGTGGGTTTAATATGCACCTGCACTGTTTAGGAACCGGATCACCAACGGTTATTTTGGAAGCGGGCGCCGGGGATTTCTCCGTTATTTGGGAAAAAGTACACGGGGTACTTAGCACCACGACACAGGTATGTGCTTATGACCGTTCTGGGTTGGGATGGAGTGAGATTAATCCCGAAGAAGAAGCGGTCGTGCGTGTGGAGACCCGTGTAGAAGAACTCACAACGTTACTGAATGCGGCGAATGTGGCTCCGCCTTATATCATGGTCGGTCACTCTTTTGGTGGATTGTTGGCGCAGGCGTATGTCCAAACACACCGTGAAGACGTTGCTGGGTTGGTGCTCATTGATGCATTACACGCTGAACAGTCGGAGGATTTACGCGCCATACATCAGAAGAAAATGCAGCAGGCGGCAGAGGAATACCAAGTGGTCTCTGTCATGCAAAAGATCGGCTTATTGGCACTGTCGCCCAATGAAATTCCGAACCCAGGTTTGTCGGAAGAAGGCGTAGCGAAATACCGAGGCGTATTGGCGAGTTTGCCACATGTCGAGTCGATGCTGCTTGAGTTGAATTCGATCCCAGACAACCTCATGGAAAGACGTAACCCGTCAGCGGGTGATGGCGCGAGTATGCCGACGGCATTGATTTATGCCACGTCGCATCAGGATGCAGGATTGAGTGCACAGGAGAATGCGACATTTGCAACGCAGTGGGTTGCCCTGCAACGTCAGGTAGCGGCACAGTCATCCAATACGGTCGTGCTGGCCGATGAGCAATCGGGTCATTACATCCAATTGGATAACCCTGATTTAGTGAACCGTACCATTCTCGACATGGTGAACACGTTGCGATAAAGCCTAATAGGATCTTATGGGCTAGTGGCAGCGTTTGAATGTACATAACAAAAAATTATCAAGATAAGAAATAATGATAATTTCAGTTGGCTATTTTCACACGCTAGGATGTTTATCAAGAAAGCGATGACACATTGCACATACATTCCCATGTCTTAATAGGATGCAGCATGAAGTTTTTACATACGATGATCCGCGTGACGGATCTGGACACCTCTATCGCGTTTTACACCGATGTTTTGGGCATGAGCCTGTTAGAACGTGTAGAAAATCCGGAATACCGTTACACCTTGGTATTTGTCGGTTATGAAAACGATCCAAGCGGCACCACGATTGAACTGACTTACAACTGGGATACCGACCAGTACGACATGGGGACGGCATTCGGTCATATCGCACTGGGTGTGGATGATATCTATGCGGCGTGCGACAAGATCAAAACACTGGGTGGTAACGTGACCCGTGAGCCGGGCCCAGTGAAAGGCGGTACAACACATATTGCCTTTGTGAAAGACCCAGATGGTTACCAAATCGAACTGATCCAAACTGACGCGTAATTGAGAGAGTGAATCATGACTGTTATGAATACTGAAGCCTTGTTTCAACCCGTTCAACTGGGTCAACTTTCGCTGAATAACCGTATTGTGATGCCGCCAATGACGCGATCTCGTGCCAGCCAGCCAGGTAATGTCGCCAATGACATGATGGCGGCGTACTACGCACAACGCGCTTCTGCCGGTTTGATTGTCGCAGAAGGCACACAGATTTCGCCAATGGGTCAGGGCTATGCCTGGACGCCGGGTATTTATACACCAGAGCAAATCATGGGCTGGAAAAAAGTGACTGACGCCGTGCATGAACAAGGCGGGGCGATTTTTGCACAGCTTTGGCATGTAGGCCGAGTGACTCATCCAGACAACATTGGCGGTGAGCAGCCTATTTCATCTTCTGCACTGAAAGCAGAAAACGTGAAAGTGTTCATCGATAATGGTACCGATGCGCCGGGCTTTGTGGATGTGGTTGAACCACGCGCCATGACCAAAGCGGATATCCAAATCGTGATTGATCAGTACCGCCAAGCGGCTGTGAATGCGATGGAAGCGGGCTTTGATGGCATTGAATTGCATGCTGCAAACGGTTATTTGATCAATCAGTTCATTGATTCAGAAGCCAACAATCGTACCGATGAATACGGCGGCTCGATTGAAAACCGTCTGCGTTTCTTGGGTGAAGTCGTCGCAGCGATGACAGATGCCATTGGCGCTGATCGTGTGGGTGTACGCTTGGCACCGTTTACGTCACTGAACGGCACGGTGGATGCCACACCTGTTGAAACCTACACTGCTGCAGCGGCACTGCTTGATTCACTGAATGTCGTATATGTTCACATTGCAGAAGTGGATTGGGATGATGCACCGGATACACCGATGGCATTCAAACACGCTGTGCGTGAAGCCTACAAAGGTGTGCTGATTTATGCGGGTCGTTACGATGCAGAAAAAGCAGAGTCGGCCTTGCAGGAAGGCTGGGCTGACATGATTGGTTTTGGTCGTCCGTTCATTGCGAATCCAGATTTACCAAGCCGCATTCAGCATGGCTACCCATTAGCGATGCACGATCCAAACACATTGTTTGGTGGCGCAGAGCAAGGTTTGACGGATTACCCGGCGTACACGTCAGCATAATCAGGTAAGACCCCGCGACAGTTTCACTGCGACAGTTTCACTGTGGCAGTCTCACTGTGGCAGTCTCACTGCGACAGCTTCACTGCGACAGTCTCACAGTGACAAAACCATAGAAATCGCAGCGTGTTGTTTTCAACATGCTGCGATTTTTTTGCTTATCTTCATCGCCGATAATCCTATCACGTAGCTTGTTTATTCAATTTTTCATGTTAGACGCCTTGTAACCTGTCCTTGTCACCCGTTTTGAAGCGGAAAGACAGACGTGATGACAGGGAGAAAACAACATGACATTAGCCTTAAAAGTACCGCCACTCTTAGTGACTGCGATAGTCGCCGGTTTGATGATTGTGACAGGAAACGGGGCATCGGTAGAAAACCCCAATAGTTCAGCATTAGATGCAGGCACCAAACTTTGGTTAGCCTGCTGGGTATGGGCTGCGGCGGTCACGATAATTGTGTTCGCTGTTATCAGCTTTAAACGCCATCAAACCACGGTCAATCCCTATGCCTTAGAGGGAGTTTCTGCGCTGGTGGATTCCGGCATTTTTCGCTATTCCCGCAACCCAATGTATGTCGCCATGGCAATGAGCTTACTGGGTGTTGCCGTGTTGCAGGGTGCATCGCTATTACTACTGTATGTGGCGGGCTTTATTGTTTATATCACCCAATTTCAAATTAAACCGGAAGAAGCATTCTTGCAGGAGAAATTCGGTGTCGTTTACGTGGAATACTGCCAACAAGTACGGCGCTGGTTATGATGCTGCTTGTGATACGGCTTGATACGGTTCGGGATGGCAGAAGAGAGAGAACGACGTTTAGACGAGGTTTTTAATCAGCGATGAGAGGAAACCATAGGACAAATTATCCAGTCGATTTATCATAGGCCGTTATAGGTAATGAATAAACAATGAGATAAGTCGATGTCCAAGTCTTTCGAGAAACAGCCTTCAGGTAACCCAGCGCCAGTCAGTAAATTGTATAGCCAGTATGCAGAGCAATATGATGCGGCGGTACAAGATAATGTTTTTAACGCCCATTATGAACGTCCGTCACTGCAAGCATTAATCGGTGAGGTTGCTGGTTGTGATGTGCTGGACTTGGGCTGTGGTACCGGCGTATATGCACAATACATGCTGGATAATGGAGCAGAGAAACTGACTTGTATCGACTATTCACCAGAGATGGTCGAGATAGTGAATCGTAAGTTTAGTGGCAGTTTTGGTGACCGTGTCACGTGTTACGCGCAAGATTTGTCAACGGGTTTGCCTAACGAAGCCGATGAAAGTATGGATTTGGTGATCTCACCGCTGATGATCCATTACCTGGAAGATCTGACGCCGTTGTTTTCTGATATTGCGCGTGTGCTGAGAAAAGGCGGCCGCTTTGTATTCTCCACCCATCACCCGTTTGCAGATATTGAATGCTCTACTTCGGGTAACTATTTCGAGCGTGAAATTGTGCGCGATGTGTGGGATACCGTTGGGGTACCGGTGGATGTGCAATTCTACCGCCGTTCACTGACTGAGATCATGCAAGCCATTTCAGGCAGCGGTATGGTGGTGACGGGGATGAATGAAGGCATGGTGAGTGAAGCGGTAAAAGCCATGTCGGCCGATCACTACGCGTTCTTGTCAACCAAGCCGAATTTCATCTTTATCGCCTGTCAAAAACCGGCTTAAGCACGCCAGCGATATAACACAAGGAGTGTGAATGACTACCCCGATCTTGTTTATTTTCTCTGGCTTGCCGGGTGCAGGCAAATCTACCTTGGCACAAAGGCTCGCCCGTGAAACCGGCGCGGTATATCTGCGGATTGATACCATCGAACAAGCGTTGAGAGACTTGTGCCAGTTCAAGGTAGAGGGCGAGGGATACCGCCTCAGTTACCGTGTGGCAAAAGACAATTTGCTGCAAGGGAACAGTGTGATAGCAGACTGCTGTAACCCTATTTCGCTGACCCGTGAAGAATGGCAACAAGTCGCCATAAGTGCTGGGGCGCAGTATCTCAACATCGAAGTGTATTGCGGTGATCAAAATGAACACCGCTTTCGCGTAGAACATCGCGAAAATACCGTGACGAATATGGCGTTGCCAACCTGGGCCGATGTACAGCAGCGACATTATGAACCTTGGGATGCACAGGCTATCACCAGCGGCAAACTTATTCGTATTGATACCCAAGGCGAATCCGTTGACGTATCGGTACGTGCGTTGCTCGAAGCATTGATGCGTTGCGAACTATTCTAAAACTATTCTAGAACTATTCTAATGGTGCGTTTTTATCGTGCGTTCTAGTTATACGTTTTGATGAATAGCGCGCTCTGATGAGAGCTGCGTTGAAAGGAGAATAACGAGATGGGAAAGGAAGCCATCAGTGATGTTCATAAAAGCGACGCTCATAAAAGCGATGATCACACACGCTATGACTACATTGTCATTGGCGGGGGGATTGTCGGTGTTTCGACGGCGTGGCAATTGCAGCAACGTTATCCGGACAAATCCGTTTTATTGTTAGAAAAAGAAGCGGCGTTGTCGTGCCATCAAACAGGCCATAACAGTGGCGTGATCCATGCCGGTGTCTATTACGCGCCGGGCAGTCTGAAAGCCTCGTTCTGTAAAGCAGGTGTTGAGGCGACCAAAGCCTTCTGTGCGGAACACGATATCGCGGTCGAAAACTGTGGCAAATTGCTGGTGGCGACGGATGATGCCGAATATACCCGTATGTTGGCACTGTACGACCGCTGTCTGGACAATGGCATTGATGTGCAATTGTTAGATGCCGCACAACTGAACGAGGCCGAGCCCAATATTGTGGGATTAGGCGCAATCAAAGTCGCGACCACCAGTATTGTCAATTACCGTGAAGTCACCGAGAAAATGGCGGCGGCGTTTGAAGCGTTGGGTGGGCGCGTGATGCTCAATACGGCGGTGACAGGGCTGGAAGATACGCAACACGGTGTGCGCGTGACCGTGTGTTCTGAGACGGTGCGTGTAGAACAAGCATCGTCACAGGTTTATCTCGGTGGTTTCTTGGTGGTCTGTGCAGGTCTGATGGCCGATCGCATGACGCACATGATGGGGTTGCCGACCGACTTTCAAATCATCCCATATCGTGGTGAATATTACCGTCTGCCTGAAAAACACAATCAGATCGTCAATCACCTGATTTATCCTATCCCCGATCCGGATTTGCCATTTTTGGGTGTGCATTTAACCCGCATGATTGATGGCTCTGTGACTGTCGGACCCAATGCGGTGCAAGGGTGGAAGCGAGAAGGTTACGGCACCTGGAATGTGGACTGGCAGGATATCCGCGACATGCTGGGCTTCCCTGGGTTTTGGAAAGTCACTGCGAAGCATTTGAAGGTGGGACTGAAAGAGTTTAAAAACTCGTGGTGGAAACCGGGTTATTTAGCGTTGGTGAATAAGTACTGCCCGCAAATTACCGAGCAGGATTTACTGCCATATCCGGCGGGGATCCGCGCTCAGGCCGTTTTAAAAGATGGCTCCTTAGTCCATGATTTTCTGTTTGCCGAAAGTGCGCATAGTTTGCATGTGTGCAATGCGCCATCACCTGCAGCGACTTCAGCGATTCCGATTGGCCAGTACATTTGCGATAAAGTGGCTGATAAGGAAGCCAGTCTATAAAGGGTGGGGTGTATGGTTTTTGCTGCACGTACAAAATGTCGAGCCACAAAAAAGCCAGCGCGAACGCTGGCTTTTGACACGAGAGGCATCATAACGAGGATGCAAACACGTGATTATTTTTGGCTAAGGTACGCATAGCCAGTCATGAATGCCGCTTCTTGGAACTGACGAAGGCCAGTTGCACGGAAGTCGATACCCAGTGGGTTACGCTTCATGCTTTGCTTGATGTCTTGGTTAGACATGAAGTCCACTTCAACACCGTCAATCAACTGAATAGCGGCTTCTAGTTTGAAACCTACAGAGCTGCCTGCAAACTTACCACGGGTTTCGCGCTCACGGATCACAACGCGGTCAATTTGGTAGTCTTCAAGTAGCTTGTGGAACGTCTGCTGGAATTTGCGCATCTGCTCATTGTCCAGCGAGTCCTGCATGATGAACTTTTGTGAACGGCACTCAGGAATATCAAACAGACCGTTACTTTTTGTAAGAAGACAGATTACTGCTTCGTTGCTACGTAGCTCAACAGCACAAATTTTCATGTAAACACCTAAATATTTAGTTAGCGGGGTATTGTAGGCAAAAGTGTGGCAAATGTCAGATTTTTCATGTGGCCAGCCGATATTTTCTTATGCCTTACCGATACCTGAAATCGGATCACTCTGCGTAAATCGACCCGGCGTTATCCATCTGTGTCAGCAGCAGGCGGGTATCAAACTCCAGCTGGTGATAATCGGGCTCCATGTGACAACACAACTGGTAAAACGCCTTATTGTGCTCCTTCTCGCGCACGTGTGCCAATTCGTGCACCACAATCATGCGCAGCAAAGGCAAGGGCGCATTTTTGAAGATAGATGACACGCGAATTTCATTTTTGGCTTTCAGTTTGTTGCCATGCACGCGAGACACAAAGGTGTGCAAACCCAACGCGTGGTTTACCACGTGGATTTTACTGTCGTAGGCGACCTTGCTGATCGGTGCGGATTTACGCAGGTATTGGTTTTTAATTTCCATCACAAAGTCATAAAGCGCTTTTTCTGATTGAATATCGTGACAATGCGGGTATTTTTTTAGCAGGAACTTTTTCAGTTTATCCTCTTTAATCAGGTTTTGAACCTGAGCCGTCAGGTTGGCGGGATAGCCTTGCAGGTATTTGAGTTCTTGCATTATTGTTCGCTTATGGATGATGGAAAGGGCGGATTTTAACGACCTAACCAACCGCGTGCAAGATCAGGGCTGAATCGCTAAGCAAGGTGGGAAGAAGAGGATACACAATGAAATCATCGAATGGCATCAAGAAGAATCAAGGATAAGAACATGGAATTACGTTTACCGCCACCATTACTGATGTTGCTGACTTTGGCCGGTATGTATGGTTTGTCGCACTATTGGCCGTATTATCATTTTGCTTTCCCTGAGCCGTGGACGCAGGTTCAGTGGGGAATCATGGTTATCCTGTGTCTGGTGGGTGTCCTGTTGGGCTTAGCCGCTGTGCGCTCTTTTGCTATTGCCAATACCACCATTGATCCGCGCTATCCCAAGAACACGTCGAGATTGGTGACCTCCGGCATTTACCAGCATAGTCGTAATCCGATGTACCTTGCTTTACTGTGCTTCTTGTTGGCGGCCTTTGTGTACTTTTCTGCGCTATCAAATGTGATCATGTTGTTACTTTTTGTCCTTTACATGAATCATTTCCAGATTGCGGCGGAAGAAGAAGTTTTGCAGGCAATGTTTGGTAAGCGTTACACGAAATACTGCCAAGAAGTGAGACGTTGGTGTTAATGACTGGTTAGCGAGCGCAATATTGGCGGATTAAAGAGAAGCGAAGCCAGTTACCAAGGTACCATGACAACACGGTGAAAAAATCCTGACTATGATTAATAGAGATGCGATGCATATCACGTTTGTCGTCACATTGTAATCATAAGGAGTCAGCGATGGGATTGAAATGTACATGGCAACAAAATGTGCTGCCAATGCTCCGTTTACCATTAGCCTGCTTATTTGCCAAAGGGGATGATGTCACATTCATACGTCCGGCTTTTCAGCACGATCAACCTTGTGGTGCCAACAAACACCTCCATCTGCTATCACAAGCTAAACGCGAAATTGTGGCGTTAAAAATGGCCATCAAACAAGCGGGCTTTCAGTTGAGTGAAATAGTGCGGGCAGAAGTGATTTTGTCGCAGGATGTGGACGAATACCAATTGGGTGAATTGTGCGAATTGCTGGAGTCTCTACCCGGCGAAGTTGAAGTGCATTATGAAGAAAACGGGCTGTTGGCGCGGGATATTCCCTTAGCCAGTACCCAGTTGATTGCCATTGAAGCCATGCTGACTCACTAAACCTTTTATGGCTGTGAGCATTCCAGACGGAGCATCCAGATTTAGGATGAGTTAAATGGGCCAGATGGATAAATCAGTGTAAGGGTAACCCAGACGAAAGGGCGCAGCGATTGTGCCCTTTTTTGTGCTTGTCATAGCCACTTAGGTATACACTTGAGACAGCAAGCGCGTATTACACATTCTCAGGAGGCAGGGTATGACCAACATACACGGTATTCATATTGATGTGGAACAAGTCGGCAACCAAATCTTCATGGAAATTAAAGCCATCGGTACGCTGACGCATAGCGATTATGAAAAAATAACGCCACTCATTGAAGATGCCATGGAAGGAATAGAGCATCCCATCATCAATGTTTATATCGACGGTACCGAATTTGAAGGTTGGCAACTGCAAGCCGCGTGGGACGATTTGAAATTGGGCCTAAAACACGGGCGCAAATTTCACAAAGTCGCCATTTATGGCAACCAGCGTTGGCAAGAAGTTATGAGTAAGGTCGGCGGCTGGTTCATTAGCGGTGAAGTCCGCTACTTTGATGACTCTATCGATGCGATAAATTGGTTGCGTGTGTAAGGTAGCAGACTCAGGGGAAAATGGGTTACGAGTAAAAATTCGTATGGCCTTGAAATATCGATTGAATTAACATGGATGCATAAGGTGTGATGCTGTCGTTTGCATAAGATAAAAGTGATGCCATTAAAGACAGCTCACCGATTAACAAGGATGTATACCCAACCGATTACGCGTTGGGTGTACCCTTTTATTGTTCGGCAAATGGTGAAAAGCCGTTTGCTGTTTATTTTTGGGGTATAACCACATCATGAGCCATTTAAAAACAGAACGAGCAAACAAGAAAGCCCTATTAGGCTGTGCGCTGTGCTTATCTTTGCTTCCTGCAACCGTATGGGCTGAGGCGACAGATGCACCAGCGGTGGAATCTGAGAAGAATGCATCACAATACTTTTTTGGTGTGCGCGGTGGCGGCAGCCTAATGGGTAACGATGACAGTGCTGTATTTGCCAATGGCGGTACTGTGGATTCTGATGACGGTGGTATTGGTGCATTTGGTGCGTTTGATATTGGTATGTATATGCCCAATGACACAGGGCGTGTGTATTACAGTTTTGAATTTCACCGTTCGACCACCCAGTTTGAAGGCAAAGATGCTTACGACACACAAGCCATGCTGCATGTGATCAGTGCTGATCACTTCTTTAAGCCCAATTTGAATGTGCGTCCTTTTGTGGGCTTACACTTTGGTTACGCTTTTGCTGAGACAGATTCGGACTTCCCTGACAGTTACGACGACAGCGGTATCGTGTTCGGTGTGCAGGCAGGTTTAGGCTGGGAAGTGACACAACGTTTGGCGCTGGAAGTAGGGCTGCGACACACCATGATGCCGTCAACACGACGTTCATGGCAGGCAGAAACTGAGAGCGGTGAAGCAGTCACGGTTGAGTCACAATTGAAAGGTGTCAGCTCAGCGTATGCAGGGGTGAACTACCGATTCTGACGGATTAACCTACCTGTTTACTCAGAAATTAAGCTGCGTATAATGCCATGCCGCAACCTGAATCAATAAGGACTTCAATTTGAAGCTATTTGTGAGAGATCTTACGGTTATCGACGCATCGTACCTGTGCGAAGCGCGAGGCATGGTAGGAGAAAGTTGGATCCTCGATGTGGTGATGTCGGGTGAGCTGAACGAAATGAGCATGGTGCTTGATTTCAGCCGAGTGAAAAAGCAGATCAAACAGATTGTGGATGAATATGTCGACCACCGTTTGATCGTGCCTAGCCGCAGCGAAGCTATTCGCATTGCCCCGACCCAGCCTGGTTACTCAACGGTCGATTTGCTGCGTGGCGAAAACAGCATCCACCTGCATTGCCCGGATCAAGCATTTTGTCTGATTGACGCCGAGTCAGTGAGTATTGAGTCAGTTACAGAACACCTGTATCAGGTGTTGGCAGGTAAGCTGCCAGAGAACGTGCAAGGCTTAGCGCTAACATTGCGTCATGAGCGTATTGATGGCGCGTTTTACCACTATAGTCATGGCTTGAAAAAGCATGACGGTAACTGTCAGCGCATTGCCCACGGTCACCGTTCACCGGTTGAACTGTTTATTGATGGTCAGCGTGATGCAGAGCTTGAACAGCAATGGGCGAGTCAGTGGCAAGATATCTACTTGGGCAGCCGCGAAGACGAATGCTCAGTCGCGTCATTGAACCTGAGCCAGAATGCAACGGTAACGGATGCCACCCACTATGGTTTCCGTTACACCGCACCACAAGGTGAGTTTGAGCTGGCGATTGCCCGTGCTGAAGCGGACATGCTGGAAACGGACACCACGGTTGAGTTGCTGGCGCAATACATGGCAGAAAAAGTAAGTGACAGTGTGGCGATGGGTAAAGCTATCGAAGTGGTTGCTTATGAAGGTGTCGGTAAAGGCGCAATGGCCACCAGTACAGGTCGCCAACAGTAATCGGTCACGATTCAAGCTAATAAATGAAAGCCTCAGCCTGTGTGCTGGGGCTTTTTTGTATTCGTTGGTCAGCAGGGGCTATTTGTAAGCGTGGTTTATTTGTAGGCACCGGCTGAGTAGTGCAGCTCATAGCTGTGAGAGTAAATCTCCAGAATGTTGCCAAATGGGTCTTCCATATAAATCATGTGGTAGGGTTTTTCGCCCGGGTAATAGTAGCGTGGCGCTTTCATCCGTCTTTTCCCGCCTGCAGCCACAATTTTTTCCGCTAATCCTTCCACATCCGGATCTTGCACACAGAAATGGAAGATGCCGGTTTTCCAATACTCGAAGTTATCTTCAGGATTGGTCTGGTTTTTGAACTGGAACAATTCCACCCCTATACGATCACCGGTGGACATGTGCGCGATCCGGAAGTGATCCCAGCCTGCGCCAAATACATCGGTACACATTTCGCCAATGGCGGAGTCATCTTCGACGACATCTGTGGGTGGCATGATCAAATACCAGCCTAACACCTCAGTATAAAATTTAACGGCGGCGTCGAGATCGGGCACGGAAATACCAATATGGGAAAAAGTGCGAGGATAGGGTCTTTCGGGTGTGTGCGATGACATACTTCACCTCTTGCTTGCTGGTGGCAGATTGACGATGAGGAAGGGATAACAGCACTAATCAGAAATAGCTGTTATGGCGAGCAGTCATTATAATAATGGAAATTTATTAACTGCTTGAGTACGACAGCATGCTGAATCCCGTCTGGCTTAATACGTTCAAAACCCTGATTGAGATCGGTCATTTCACCCAAACCGCCGAAAAACTCTTCATGACGCAACCGGGTGTCAGTCAGCACATCAAAAAGTTGGAAGCAGCCTGCGGGCATGATTTGATCAAGCGTATCAACAAGCAGTTCGAACTGACCGAGCAGGGGCGCATGGTGTACGACTACGCCTTACGGGTTGCCGCAGAAGAGCAGCAGTTGCTGGATAGCTTAAGCTTTGATGACCCGTTTGAAGGGACGTGCCGAGTGTCGTGTTCGGGATCACTGGCGCTGTGGCTGTATCCCCATTTGCTGACGCTGCAAAAAGCCCATCCCAAATTAACCATGTCATTAGAAGTGGCTCCGAACTATAAGATCCTCGATGGCCTGCAAGCGGGAACGGTGGATCTGGGTATCGTCACGCACATACCTAACCCAAGTTTGTATAACAGCCGAGTCTTGGGGCAGGAACCGTTATGTCTAGCATTGCCAACGGCCATGGCAACCACGCCCGTAACGCCTGACAGCTTGAAAACATGTGGAGCCGTGATGCACCCGGACGCAGCGCATTATCTCTCACTGTACTTTGAGCAATGCGGGAATGCGGAATTTGCCAACATGAATGTGGATGATGTGCCAGCCGTCAGTTATATCAACCAACTCAGTCAGATCTTGCTGCCTGTCGCCGAAGGGATCGGTTTTACCGTACTGCCACAAAGTGCGATTCATGCGTTTCCGCGTAAAGAGGAACTGGCTGTGCATACCCCAGAATCACCGGTGGTCGAAACGCTGTATCTCGTCACTAAACGTAACCGAGATTTGCCTGCCCGTTATCAGCAAATCATTCATGCGTTAGAAGCGAAATTTGCTGCTGAATAGGTTACTGCTTGAATAGGATAGACGGCTTTAGAGTGTCAGCGTTAACGGCGTTGGCATGTTGTACAGCCACGGCAGGCAGAGCGGGTGTGGCGATCTAAACGGCCACGTTGAATCTTACAATAGCCATTTTTAAACGCGCGGCGGGCAGAGAACCAGTCATCCGGTTTGGCGAGCAGCACATAACCGTGACAGGCTTTCATTAGGGGCGTTCGGTATTCATTGATGAATTTACTGTCAAAGCCGATATCAAAATAGGTGAGCGCCTCTTCAATACAGGTAAAGCTGGCAATTTTTTCTTGGATGTCAGAATAACTCATGAGCAAATAGGCTGAATACAGCAGGTCGCAAGGCGATAACACAAGATGAGAAATAAGTGCGTTCGAGTATACGGAACACACCTATCGCTCACAATAGCCAAAGAACAGTCACAATAGCCAAAGAAAGCGAGGCGATGCCTGTTCTTGCGATTACCCTGCGTGTTTGGCGCGCTTTTCTTTCTGCTTCTGTGCTTGTTTCTGCTTTTGCTTTTCTAGCTGCTTTACCTGCAAATTGGCCGTCCAGCCAAAGCCGATAGCCAGCACCATCCAATGTATCAGAAGGGTAATCAGCGCACCCACACCCCATACCCAAAATGGGAACGACGTCCATAAGTAATACAGCTCAACAAAGAACAGCTCGCGCGCATAAAAGGCCACCATAACCAACATTGAAGCGAAAGATACCACCAAGGAGACTAACAGGCAGTAACCTACCAGTCGGCGCTTTTCGATTTTATTGGGCGCGCGTTGCTGCTCGGTCACAAACTTTACCGATGCCCCCATGACGGCACCGACGAGGATCCCAATTCCTGCACTGCTACCCAGATCCAGCTCATAAGCCGTCACGATGGCCTGGAAGGCGATGAGTAACACGGCATAAAGCAGGGTGAACATCCTGACGTATTTTTTGACAGAGACACATGATGGGGGACGCGTGGCGTTGGTCATGTAACACATTCCTTGTTATTACGTTTTGTCTCAGTATCTACGCCTGAGCAGATCGCGCAACGAACACGATGAGAAACTCCGAGCGCCCTCTAAACTCAGCAATATTCATTCCTTGCGGAATATATCTGTGGTTGACATGCATGTACCTGAAAATACGAATTAGGCGTGGGGTATGAGCCCTAATGAATGTGAGATTTTATATGTGCACTATTCTATGAAAACACGGATTATTAGTGCGTTGTCACGGAACGTTTCAATGAATAGTGATAATTATCTTTATGAAAGCCTGAACACATCTGCAATCTGTCAAAGACTTAGCAATGCGAGCAATACTATTGTTAGCGCAGCTATTGTTAACGCATCGTCGCTAGGGAGGGGTTTATGTCTTTTATCCAGTCATTTGGTGCCGCAGAGACGGTTACCGGTTCCTGCCACTTTCTACAACTCGACAACGGGCCTAACATTCTGATCGACTGTGGTTATTTTCAAGGTGAAAATGAAGAACAGACGTATGCGCCCTTTGATTTTGATCCTAACGATGTCGACATCGTTTTACTCACCCACGGGCACTTAGATCATGTCGGACGTGTGCCGAAATTGGTAAAAGAAGGGTTTGATGGGCGGCTCATCGCCTTGCGCGCAACCATGGATTTGGCGGAGGTCATTTTAAAAGACAGCGCCAAAATTGCCGAAGAGGATTATAAAACGGCAATGAAAAAGGCGCGAAGAGTGGGGGGCGAAAAACAGATCCCTCCTCCTATCTATACCAGTGATGATGTGAAGGCGGTGTTTGATTTAATCATTCAATACGCCAATTACAATAGAGCCATTAAGTTAACGCCTGACGTTACCGTGACCTTCAGAAATGCCGGGCATATTCTTGGCTCGGCCACCCTTCAAATCGATATCAACGAAGACGGCCATAAAAAAACCTTGGTCTTCAGTGGGGATCTTGGCAGCCGTCGGGATCTGATCATGACGCCGCCGGATACCGTTACAACAGCGGATGCGCTTTATATTGAATCAACCTATGGTGATCGTGATCATAGTCCTTTAGATGAAACCATCACTGAGTTTAAAGACATCATCATCAATACCTTGAATAACCGGGGTAATGTGTTGATCCCATCCTTTGCGGTTGAGCGGACGCAGGAGGTATTGCTACTGCTCAAAGAGATGTATTACGACAAAGAGCTGCCCCCCTGTAAAGTGTACTTAGATTCGCCCATGGCGATACGTGCCACGCAGATCTATAACCATTATCACGCAGAACTGAATGACACAGCACAACATATACTGCTACGTGATGGCGCGATTTTTGAGTTCCCTTATCTGCAATATTCACTCAAAAATAAAGACTCCATGCGCATTAATAAACAGGAAGAGGGCTGCATTATTATTGCGGGCAGCGGCATGTGTACCGGTGGCCGTATTTTGCATCACTTCAAGCACCGTTTATGGGATGAGCGCAACAGTGTCATTTTTGTTGGCTTTCAGGTGCAAGGCTCGTTGGGGCGACAGCTGATAGATGGGGCGGAATCCATCCAGATTTTTAATGAAACTATCAATGTGAATGCTCAAATACACACACTCAACGGATTTTCAGCCCATGCAGATCAGACCGATTTGCTCGCATGGATGAGTGAGTTTGAACAGTTAGGGAAGGTGTATTTGATACACGGCGAGGCGGAGAAACAGGCAGTGTTCAAAGGCGTGATTCAAGAACAGCTAGATAAACCCGTCCACATCGTAAAATACGGAGAGAAAGTGTACGTGTAGTGAGTTGCTAAGTTCGGTTGCAGGTCATCAAACAGCCCCGCCAATGACGGGGCTTTCTTTTATGCGTGTGATGGTTTTATTGGCGGTTGTGAAGATTAAAGCTTTTGATGCTGCTGCCGGTTAATAGCGTAACGCCTCACGAAGCCGAAACGCATCTTCAATCATCAGGTAGGTATGATGCATCCGTAGTTGCTGATTGGTATACAGAGCATGAATGGCCTCACGGCTGAAAAACTGCGCTCGACCAATCTCCTGCTGAAAGCGAGGTGAGATCACTTGTGTGCCATCATAGTCAGCCAACCAAGCGTGGCGTAATACCAGCTCACCATCATCAAAACGCCCGACATAAGTATTGATGTACTGTTGCAAGGTCAGTCGTAATCCGGTTTCTTCTTCTATTTCACGTTGGGCGGTCTGCTGGGGGAATTCACCCGCTTCCACACTGCCAGAAGGAATATGCCACAAGCCTTTTTTGCTGCCTGTCAGCTCTTGCACCAGTAACACTTCATGGTTGGCATTTATGATCACCGCGCCCGCCGCTTGTGCCTGAATATCAATATGGTGTTGTTGTCCGTATTGCATGACGATTCCTTGTCTTGTTCGGTCCGGCGTTCCGGCGTTCCGGTAGTCCGGCATACCGGCGTTTCGTAACGTCTTGCCTTACAAAACAGCATTTATGCCATCAAACAACATGCTGATCCCGCCCAGTAAGAAAAACGCACCTTGCAGAACATACCGAGATTTCGTGAACAGTGAGGAGGCTTTATACGCAATCAAGAAGCTAACGACACCGATCAATGAGCAGAGTATGCCCCACATAAAATCATCGATTACTGGGGTAAAAATGACCGCATCATGTATCCCTTCTGTCGCGAAGTTATAACCCACGAACGCCAGAAAACTGGTTAGCCCAATTAAGAAGATAAATCTGATGAGTAGCGTTTTATTATTAGGTCCCATTTTTTGCTCAACTGAAGGTGTTGTATCTACATGTATGGCTTGAAGAATACAGCTTGAAAGATACAACTTGTTAGCCAGAATGGGGGAGAGCATAACTTTCAACTTATTGTTAAGCAATGATATTCCATCATCATGTGCGCCACAGTCTGTGACATGTTGTCAGGTTGTGGTTTCACGCACCATTTCACAGAACATTTGACCGTTAATGGCGATGTGCTGAGTAAAAACGAAATCCGCCTTTTCCGTATGTGCCACGTACGAGCGCAGATTATCGGTATGTACGTAGGTGTAAACAAACGGGTAGTGGGGCTGCATGGCATTCAGGCTAAAGGCAAACAGCCCTTCAAACACCCCTTGACCTCGACAGGCTTTACTGACGCACACCGGCCCCCAGAAATAACTGTTGGATTGCGTCAGTGGCCCTTTGTTGTAAGGCACCTGCACCAGTTGCTCCGCAATGCGATTAAGACTCTCTGAGAATGACCAAAATCCCCAGGACGCGCACACCGCCATCGCGACAATTTTGGTAACACTTTCTGACTTGGTGTCACCTGACAGTGTTTGGCCTGCATGCGTTTGGCCGGAATGGGGCTGTTCCTCATTGATTTGCAGAACAGGTACGGTTTCCGCCACAAAGACTGCATGCTCGCCATTAATGACAGTACGCAGCAGTTCAGCAGGCAGTACGGTATTAAGAAAACCGTCCGACTTTTCAGTTCGGCTGACATTGGTGATATGGCAACTGTTTTGCAGCGCAATCAAGCTGCCTATGTCGTCTGTGGTGGCGCGTCGATACTGCATAAGACTTCCTTGTCTCTCTTCATGGTTTAACCCTACAGACTCTAACCGTAACAAATGTTGTTATCTGATAAAGCGTGTTATTCCGGCTCTACGACGACGGCCTCAATTTTGTTGCTATCAGCTCCAGCCCATACGCTGCATAGTCGTGTCCGCCGTACTCTGGTCGTAACGTTGGCCGTAACTTGGGTTTGCCTGCACACTAACCGCCATGCAAAAGGGTGGGTGATAACAAGCGTCGAGGGTGAGCGCAATCCTTAATGTTGCTAATACCGCATCATAGAATGAGACTGCTGCGGTGCGACTGAGATGTGCTGGTTCATGGGCAGAAGTGTGAGTAATTTAGGTTCTCTAATAATTATGTGAACGATATAACCAAATGCTATTCTTTTTATTGACAATATACATCTTTAATTAAGCGTAATCTCATCACATTGTCATATCATGTTTGATTTTTGTATATATTTGAATCTCTTTGATTTAATCCAATTTATTTGAATGTTCTCAAAGAGAGGTTTATAACTTAAAACAACACATCAGAAATATCTGGGGTAAAATATGAATGTATCTAACAAGTTGGAGCCAATTATAGTGGATTTGTATCGTTCTGATTTTATAGTTAATTTAAAAATGATTATAAAAGAACGGCCGATATCAGCTTTTAATATAAATCCTGATAATGAGGAACTGCATACTCATTTTCGTCGCATCGTAGAGTTTCTGTATGTAAAACATGAGAAAAATCTATCTTTAACAAAGGAGGAACTTTATGAGTTGTTTGATGTTAATCCTTTTGAAAAGATAGAGATATTAGTACTTGGTGTTTTGAAGGGAAGTTATGGTTATAATCTTAATTATAACTATAGTCAAATATTAAGCAAGCTTGACATTACACGTAGCGTTGCAGAAAAAATTATTAATAATAATGAAATGGGTTGCGAATTGATTACATATGTGCACAAGGTTAATTGTCCTGTATGTGGGGTAATAATTCAATGTAGTCTCACCCATCCTTGTGATTCTCAGGAAATAAAATGTAGTGAATGTCATCATCTGATGTGTTTTCATCTGTTAACTAAGCATAAATTTCGATTTTATTTAAACTTATCTGATGAGGTGTATTTTGATTACTGTAATTGTAATGCATGCTCAGAGTGGAATGTAAAGCTATTGGATTATATTGATGTTAATATCGGACTTCTTGAGCTTTTCATTAGAAATGAAACATCATGTTTGTTCGATGATAATAAGAAAATTGAAAGTAGTAAGCTCTTTCATATACATAAAAATAGTTTGCCTAAAACTATCGCCGAAATTCTCTCATATGAACCTGAAAATTTCGAAGAGCTGACATTAATATTATATGAAATGGAAAGTAGGTCAAAGTCACCAAAAGAAACATCAAAAATCATTGAGTTGCTTGTTGATAAGGGAGTGGTTTCTAAATCATTTAACATTGATCACTACGAAAAACAAATTGGTGATGTTTTGGATGCATTTATGGGGATAAAAATACGCTTAGAAAATGGTTTAAAATGTAGCGTACAGCCCCTTGGGGTTAAGAGGAATAATAAACATAAAGCATTATCAATAGAGTTTCGAGGTGATAAATATTTTTGTGTTGATTTGAATTGTGCAGAAATTTCAATTGAACATTCATATGAGTTAAATGTAGAATGTATCAAAAAAGAGGTCGTATTTAAAAAGAGCAGTTTCAGAATATTTTCTTCAAATGCTGAAAAGTTGCAATTTGAGTCATTAGTGCGTCAATATGATAGTTGCTATATTGTGTGTAATATATGTATGATCTCATATGTTGGGAGTTCTGGTTTTGAGGTTGTTGAGGGATATTTTTCAAAGGACGAACTGTCATATTTAAGATATTGCATTGTGGATTTTGTTATTATGGATACAGATGGATATGTTATTAAGGTTATTGAGCTTAATAAAGGTAGACATCATGATGATAAAGACTGGATCTACAAAGATAGCCTCAAGAAAAAGTGCCATGAGTTGCTAGGTATAGATTTTTCAGTGGAGTTTTAAAGAATAATAAGTCTGACCATACGCTTGTGGCGTCATCTACTTTAGTTTATCTAATCATATTCTTACTGGTAAGTGGTTTGATTGTGGGAACTATATAAATATATAGTATGTAAGTTGTAGTTATATTTATTTAGTTTTAATGTCATTATTACGAACTAACTATCAAAAGGCGAACCACTCGGTTCGCCTTTTGCTTTAACGGTTAGAAACCCAACCCTTACTCTTCCATATAGTTCTCAATGCTTGGGCATGAGCACACCAAGTTACGGTCACCGAACACGTTGTCGACGCGGTTGACGGTTGGCCAGTATTTGGCAGCTTTCGCATGCGCAGACGGGTAACAGGCGATTTCGCGGCTGTAGCTGCGGTTCCACTCGGCATCCATCAGGTCAGCTTGTGTGTGTGGGGCATTCACCAATGGGTTGTCTTTCACATCCCATTCGCCGTCTTGTACACGGGTGATTTCGTGGCGGATGGCGATCATCGCATCACAGAAGCGATCCAGTTCAGACAAATCTTCCGATTCTGTCGGCTCAATCATCAGCGTACCCGCAACTGGGAACGACATGGTAGGCGCGTGGAAACCGTAATCCATCAGGCGTTTCGCCACATCTTCTTCCGTAATGCCAGACGCTTCTTTCAGCGGACGAATGTCGATAATACATTCGTGCGCAATGCGGCCGTGAGTACCACGGTAAAGCACCGAGTAGTGCGGGCGAAGACGCTCCATCACGTAGTTGGCATTCAAAATTGCCAGTTTGGTGGCTTCGGTTAAGCCCGCTTCACCCATCATCGCAATGTATGCATACGAGATAGGCAAGATAGACGCAGAGCCTAAATCAGCGGCTGAGACCGCGTATTGCAATTGATCATGCTGCGGTTGAGTGGCCTCTTTTTCCACATGCCCAGGCAAGAACGGGGCAAGGTGTGCTTTAACACCAATCGGGCCCATGCCCGGGCCGCCGCCGCCGTGTGGAATACAGAAGGTTTTGTGCAGGTTAAGGTGCGAGACGTCAGAGCCAATAAAGCCCGGATTGGTCAGGCCAACTTGTGCGTTCATGTTGGCGCCGTCCAAGTACACTTGGCCGCCGGCTTCATGCACCAGTTCACACACTTCTTGTACTGCTTCTTCATACACGCCGTGGGTCGACGGGTAGGTGATCATGATGCAAGAGAGGTTATCGCGGTGCAGGGCGATCTTGGCTTTCAAGTCTTCCACATCGATGTTGCCTTGCTCATCGCAACCGACAACCACGACTTTCATGGATACCATGGCCGCTGAAGCCGGGTTCGTGCCGTGGGCAGAGCTTGGGATCAAACATACGTTACGGTGCGCATCGCCGTTGGCTTCATGGTAACGCTGAATGGCGACCAAGCCGGCGTATTCCCCTTGTGCGCCGGAGTTCGGCTGTAGCGAGAACGCATCGTAACCGGTGATTTCACACAGCATCGCGGAAAGCTTGTCTGCTAACTCGGCGTAGCCTTTGGCTTGATCAGCAGGCGCAAACGGGTGCAGGGCACCAAATTCAGGCCATGTCACAGGGATCATCTCAGCTGCTGCATTAAGCTTCATGGTACAGCTGCCCAGAGGGATCATGCCGTGGGTGAGTGAGTAGTCTTTGTTTTCCAGCTTTTTCATGTAACGCATCATCTGCGTTTCGCTGTGGTACTGGTTAAACACTGGATGCGTCAGGTAGCGGCTGGTACGACGGCACGCGGGTGGAATGGCGGCAAACTCGTCGCTGGCAATGTCATCACTGAACATTGAGGCTTTCAGTTCACTATCAGCAAACAGTGCCAACAGGGCTTCAATGTCATTTACTGTGGTGGTTTCATCAATGCTGATACCCAGCGCGGTGCCACATGGGAAACGGCGCAGGTTCATGCCCGCATCCAGCGCTTTTTGATAAAACTCGCCGGTTTTCTTGCCTGTGTTCAGGGTAAGGGTGTCGAAGAAGGTGTCGTTCGCCAGTGCAATACCGGCATTGCGTAACCCTGCGGCCAAAATCGCCGTCAGGTGGTGGACGCGGCGGCCGATTTTACGCAGGCCTTCCGGACCGTGATACAGGGCATAGAAAGCGGCCATGTTTGCCAGCAGTGCCTGTGCGGTACAGATGTTTGAGGTCGCTTTTTCACGGCGAATGTGCTGTTCGCGGGTTTGCATGGCCATGCGCAGGGCTTGGTTGCCACGGGCATCTTTGGATACACCAATCACACGGCCCGGCATGGTACGTTTGTGTTTGTCTTTGGTCGCCATGAAGCCGGCATGTGGGCCACCAAAGCCCATAGGTACACCAAAGCGTTGGGCAGAGCCGACAACGACATCGGCACCCATTTCGCCAGGGGCAGCCAGTACGGTCAGTGCCAGTAGGTCAGACGCCACCGCCACCAAGGTTTTCTTGCTGTGGGCTTGGGTGATGATGTCGGTTAAATCGGTGATGTTGCCTGTGGTCCCAGGGTATTGCAGTAGGGCACCGAACACATCGTGGTTGTCTAGTTCTTCTGCCTTGCCAGAGATGATTTCAATACCGATAAAATGGGCGCGAGTGCGAACAACATCAATAGTTTGCGGATGCAAGTCGTTCGACAGGAAGAAGGCTTTGCTTTTGTTTTTGCTGGCGCGCTGACACAGGGTCATGGCTTCGGCCGCCGCAGTGCCTTCATCCAGCAGGGAGGCGTTCGCCAGTTCCATGCCGGTTAAGTCCATGATCATCTGCTGGTAGTTCAGCAACGATTCCAAACGGCCTTGGGAGATCTCTGGCTGGTAGGGCGTATAGGCGGTGTACCAGCCCGGGTTTTCTAATACGTTACGCAGGATGACATTCGGCGTGTGGGTGTTGTAGTAACCCTGACCGATAAAGCTGCGATGAAGGGTATTTTTCTGCGCAATGGTTTTCAGGGC
Source organism: Photobacterium aphoticum (assembly GCF_001029435.1). Classification (GTDB taxonomy): domain Bacteria; phylum Pseudomonadota; class Gammaproteobacteria; order Enterobacterales; family Vibrionaceae; genus Photobacterium; species Photobacterium aphoticum. The sequence continues at coordinate 181,472 of NZ_LDOV01000027.1, forward strand.
GGCCAGCATATCCGCTTCACTTTGCGGCGCGGCCAAATCCATGGGGTCTGGCAGTCGAATCGCGGCAGGCACGGTTTCATCGATCAGTTGATCCACAGTGGCCACACCAATGGCATCAAGCATGATTTGTTGTTGTGCGGCATCCGGGCCGTTGTGACGACCTGCAAATTCTGTGTCGTCACTGAGTGCTTGTAGAAGTGTCATGTCGGTCATGGTCTTATCCTGAATAGTTCAGTCCTGAATGGTTACCGCCACTGCAGGTGAGCATGCTACAGGGCGAGGGGAATAATCGTGGTAAATCCCTATGTTTGATAGGGGATAAAAGAAAGGCTTTCAGGAGCGCCTGAAAGCCTTTGCACGGTTATTCGTCGATGCTGTCTAGATACGACACGCTGTCGATGAGGTTATTGAGTTCGTCCGCATCGGTAAGTTTAATCTTGGCAATCCAGCCACCGTCATACGGCTGTTCATTCACCAGCTCTGGGCTTTCTTCTAGATCTTCATTGATCTCGATGATCTCACCCGTCACAGGGGCATAGATATCAGACGCGGCTTTTACCGATTCCACCAGCGAGAACGATTCACCCGCTTCGGTTTGGTCGCCGACTTCCGGCAAGTCAACAAATACAACATCACCAAGTAAACTCTGAGCGTGATCCGAGATCCCCATTGTGATGGTGCCATCACCGTTGTCGCGCACCCACTCGTGGCTTTCAGTGAACTTCAGTGTATTTTCCATGTAAAACTCCTTGCGCAATCAATCTGCAAATGATGTTGATGATGTCCGGTTGAACGCGGGCTCAACCCAATGTGCATGTCTTTTATAAAGGCCAAAGGTGTTGGCGTACCTGCCTGTTTGCTTGTCAGCGGAATTATTCGCTGTCCCGATACTTTACGGCGTACGTAACGGTAAAGAGAGCCTGAAAAAGCGGCCATATTACGGGGCGCAACGCGCAATTTTTATTCTGGTTATACGTTGATTTGGCGAAAAAAGGCGTGATGAAAACGACAAAACCCTTTTTAACCTTTGATATCTGTGCCTTATCGCGAACAGGGCGATAAAAACAACCGCCTAACAACTAAATAACATAGCGCCCTGTAGAAAACCGATCAAACAAAAATTTCCAATAGTGGAACATTGAACACTTTAATGTACGCAATGTTACGCAAACGTTTGCTTTTTGTCATCACTATTCTTACTATCAATGTCAGAAATCATGCTGAAAAACCACAATGTCCGCGAGTTATGTCAGGTTGAGCTTGCTAATATCGTGGTAAATATAGATCACGTCATGGTGTGAAGACTCATGGTATGAAGGCAATGATCTGAATCTGTGGTGATGGTCAGAGGCGACAGTCTTAGATGATGAAAATCAAGGATGGCGGTATGAGTGATGAACAAGCGGTGGATGTATACCCGTCTATGACGGTGGTCAAAGAGCAAGAAAATGAGCGCAGCGACAAGATTGAGCCGTTGCAACTGGGTAAGCGCCTGAAAGAAATCCGCGTGGCGTTGGGCCTAACACTGGAAGAGGCCAGCAAGCGTACCGGCTTGGCGCGCTCGACGTTATCCAAAATTGAAAATGAACAAATTTCTCCAACCTTTCAGGCTATGCAGAAATTAGCTAGTGGGTTAGAGATTGATATTCCACAACTTTTTGCGCCGCCTAAGCAAATTAAAGCCACCGGCAGACGGGATGTCACCTTGAAAGAAGCCGGCAAACCGCATCCCACCACCACCTATGAACATGAATTGTTGGCGACGCAATTGACTAACAAAAAGATGATGCCGTTCAAGTCGCGGGTGCGGGCGCGTCACTTTGACGATTACCCGGATTGGATCCGCCATGATGGCGAAGAGTTCTTATTGATCTTGGAAGGCTCTGTGCTGTTTTATACCGAATTTTATGAACCTGTGACCCTCAATGAAGGGGATTCGGTGTATTACGATGCCAATATGGGACACATGCTGACGTCGGTCAGTGACGAGGATGCGCTGATTTTATGGGTTACGGCATCGTAATGGGTTTGTTGCAATTTTCGCGATTTCACAAACAAAGAGATAGGGGATAACCGCTCGGGTAAGTGACGTTCGTCCTGTCTGTTCGAGAATGTTTTTCTGTGACGGCAGGTGGTTGGTGTCGTCGTCAACCTTGTTTATTATACGAAACACTGATGATGATTCATTAACATCGGTATAACGATTTTATGGAAGCAAACCGCCCTGCGCGGTGGATGGAGAATACACGTATGACGCAAGAACTACAGGTCACACCATTACATGCACTACATATTGAGATGGGCGCGAAGATGGTGCCATTCGCAGGTTATGACATGCCTGTTCAGTATGCGCTGGGTGTACGTAAAGAACATCTTCACTGTCGCGAAGCGGCTGGCTTGTTTGATGTCTCACACATGGGGCAACTGCGATTGCATGGCGCTGGTGCAGCCAAAGCACTGGAAGCCTTGGTGCCGGTAGACATTATCGATTTACCCGCAGGTAAGCAGCGTTATGCGTTCTTTACCAATGAGCAGGGTGGCATTTTGGATGATCTTATGGTGACCAACTTTGGTGATCACCTGTTTGTGGTCGTGAATGCAGCCTGTAAAGCGCAGGATATCGCCCATATTCAAGCGCATCTGCCGGATGATGTGACACTGGAAGTGATTGATGATCGTGCTTTGCTGGCGTTGCAGGGGCCCAAAGCTGCCGAGGTGTTAGCCCGTGTGAACCCTGCCGTGACCGACATGGTATTTATGGATGCTCAAGCCCTGACCCTGAACGGCGTGGAATGTTTGGTTAGCCGCTCTGGTTACACCGGGGAAGACGGTTTTGAAATTTCGGTACCCGCCGCAGAGGCTGCCGCGTTTGCTCAACATCTGTTAGCTGATGCTGAGGTTGAGTGGATTGGCTTAGGTGCGCGTGATTCATTGCGCTTAGAGTGTGGATTGTGCCTGTATGGCCATGATATTGACCCGACCACCACACCTGTTGAAGCCAGCTTGTTGTGGGGGATCAGCCCTGTACGTCGTGCCACGGGCGAACGCGCGGGCGGTTTCCCTGGCGCGGATGTGATTTTGTCGCAGATTGAAACCAAAGATGTCGCACGCAAGCGTGTGGGTTTGGTCGGGCAGTCAAAAGCACCGGTCCGTGAAGGCAGCAAATTGTTTGATGCCGCTGACAATGAAATTGGTATTGTAACCAGCGGGACATTTGGCCCAACTAAGGGTGTACCTGTCGCGATGGTTTACGTACAAACGGACTTTGCGGCGTTAGGCACCGAGATTTTTGCCGAAGTTCGAGGCAAGAAACTGCCAATGACGGTAGAGAAAATGCCGTTTGTGCCACAGCGTTATTATCGTGGTTGATGCCGAGAAGCGAGAAGCGAGAAGCGAGAAGCGAGAAGCGAGTAACGATTAGCGGTGCACGATAGTTCACTGTTTCCTCATCAACCGTCTCTTCATCAGCCAAGTTATATCAGCACCCAAGTGACGAAAGTGGCTTGGGTGTTTTTGTTTCTGCGTCTTTTGCCGGATGGAATGTATCACAAGGGATGGGTCAGTTGCATACCCGCACGCTCGGTATTAAGGCGGGTTTCATGGCCTGTCTTACAAGCAGTCTCACGAACAATCTCGTGGGCTGTCTCATGAGTCGTCTCATGCATTGTCTCATTATCAGGGTGGCGCGATAGCCGGATCTCATCTTTTATTGATAAAGGACTAAATAGAGCAGCGGATGTTAAGGCGTGAACGTGAAGCCGGTAAAAATCGGTGAAAGCAGGTCAAAGCAGATAGAGGTCAGAGTATGCATCCAATCCACACCGTACACAGCAAGATCGTATACAGCCCGTTGTCACTCAGGCACAGAGTAAAAGCGCTGGGTTGGTCAGTGATGATGGCTGGCACAGTGGCGACTTGCTCGATGGTATCCCTGTCTGTGAAGGCCGAACCATTATTGATGGCGTTTGATGAATACATGCAACGTTGCATGCAAACCTATGGTGGTGATGAGGTAACAGAGAAAGTCTGTGAATCCCAATACCGTGCCATTGAGGAGAAAGAGGCTGCTTTGACGGCGCAAACCGATGCTTTAACGGACGCTGTTTGGTCGGGCGACGAGGGGCTACCCAATGGGGGCGCAGCAAATGGGCAGTAGTCGTTTGAGTGAAACGGATCAGTATTCGCTGTCAGCCGGAATGAGCTTATCGGCCAGAAACATGAAGACGTCACACGGCTTGTCGTAGTTCACGCTGATGATGTGTTCGTGCGGCGTGGTATCGATTGAAAAACGCAGGATCTTCTTTGCGCTGATCTGAGCCGCCAGCCGTTGTGGTGTATTGAAATACACGGAAGACGGTTTGAACATATCCGGATGTTGCTTTTCCAGCGAAGCATAGCACTTATCAATGGCTTTTTGGGTGTTCATCATTAAGTGCGCATCACGCTCACTGGGTTTCCAATCCCCTTTATCCACCACCTTCAGGAGCGTCTGCCAGTGGTAGGCCGCCAATGCCCCCATCGCGACGTATTCCGGTTGTTGATAGCTCTCCAGCAATGACGCTTCAAAATCATCACGAATGTCATTTTCATTGGCATCTTCCCCCAATAAGCTACGGTGATTATGGTCAATACCGATAGGGAGTTGGCTAGAGCTGATCTTTAACGTTGCCAGCACTTGTAAAGCATGGAATTGGTTAATCGGAAGGGGGTTACTGAGCGCGAGAGAGGAGAATAAACTTGAGGATGCCACAAACAAAAAAGTACACATTTTCATTCCCGCATATCCTCCTACTGCCAATAAAGGTGACTTTATCCTGCTTAATTGCGGGTGACGGCAATGCTTAGTGATAAAATAGTCGATGTAACTCCAAGAAAAAGTTTATAGCGTACATGGACTTACATACAGGTGGTGTTTGTTGCCGCAATGTATGCCCACAGTGTTTCTCAGTGAATATTGTTCAGCTCTTATTTAGAAATTGGGGCGTAATATCGTAATCGTACAGAATAAGCGGGCGAAAGACAGCCCCTTATGTTCAATCCAATACTAGAGTGTCTTGTTTTTGACACGCTCTGTTCATGCTGTGAAATTAGGCCAACCATGTTGACTTAATTCTTACCTTTTGTTGAGTAAGCCATTATGCGCAATATGTTGTTTGATGTGGTGTTAGTGGTGGTGGCGATTTCCGTGGCTATCGGGCTATTTTACGTCTCGTTATTGGCTTAAAAGCACCAAACGGTGCTTTAAGCCCAGTACGTTATGAACGAGTTGCCTGTAAGGTCGTGCGTAACGGCAAATGTCCCGTCTGTAATGGTAATCGAATGGTCACATCGACCCCTTGTTGATCCTGCCGGTTGCTCAGTCTTATCGTCCCGTTGTGATATTCCGTGATCAGCCGAGCGATAAACAAGCCAAGGCCTAAATGCGGTTTGCTTTGCTTATCTTGGCTACGTACCGATACCATGGAATTCAAGAGCTGGTTTTCCATATTGGCCGGTAGCAATGGCCCTAGGTTGCTGACCACCAACTGCGCCTCATCATGATGGCGAGACAGGGTTACCGCAATCGGATCGCTTTCTGCACTGAAATCCACCGCATTGGCGATCAGTTTATCCAGTAACTGAGCCAGATAATCCGGCGCGCCATCAATCCAAAGATCTTCTTCGACTTTCACCGTAAACTGATGGCTGGCATACGCCATTTCATGCCCTTGTAGGCAGCCTGACACCAATTCATTCAGTGGGAAGACTTCTTTCTCCGCCCCTTGCAGACTTTGCTCAATACGGGTCGCTTCTGTCATGCTCGACAAAATGGTACTCAAGCGTTGTACGCCTTCTTGGGCGCGGTCGATATAGCGTTGTGCGTCTTCATCCGGCTGCTGCATGGCCAAGTTTTCAATCGACGAACGCACTACAGCAACAGGTGTGCGCAGCTCGTGTGATAAGCGTGAAGACAAGTTTTCCAGATAATGGTTGTACTGGCCCAAACGCGATACCATGGCAGCCAGACTGCGGCTGAGATCGCCGATTTCGTCTGTCTCTTGCATTGGCGTAATGGCTTGCTGAATGCGCCCCTGGCTGTCGATGGCGTGTTCCGCTTCATCGCGCAAACGGCGAATGCGGTTAGATATCTTAGACGCAAATAAAAACAGCGTGAGCGTGCCAATGGTGATGATCGCCACCAGCGCATTAAGCAGTTCTTCCAGTGCCCGATTGGTCAGGGTTTGAATACCCAGAGTGGATTCTTCTGCAATCACCGCGCCCATGACGTTGTTATCCAGCCAAATCGGGTAAGCGGCAGAGAGGATCATCGCGTTGCCGTCTTCTGACTGACGCCATTGTGAGTAGCCACGTCCTTGCAGCGCCTGAAACAGCGGCACGCTTTGTACAGCAGCGGCATCTTTCAAGGAATCGGTAAACGGCGTCGGCTCCGTCAGCAAATAGCGGTAGTACAGCGGGTGCAGGTAAGTTTCTGTTAGCCTTGACCACCAGGATTTATCCTCGCTTTGATCAATGGAAGTCGACCAAACGCCATTTGACTGCTGAATATCACCGGTTTGCGCCAAAATGCGCTGATGGCGATCCACTACCCAAATACGCGAGGTGGTATGCCCCATGCCTTTGAGAATTTGCTCGATCTCGGGAGACGGCACTAACACCGTGCCTAGTTTGTGCTGGTGGTTGGTGTTAGAGGTGCCAATGATGGTTTCCACATCGCGGCTGCGCGTACTGTTCACATCATAAAAGGCAAAGCCCAGCTTACTGCCAAGAAGGGATAACGGCAGGCGCAATTCAATGTTGTAGCCGGTGTCCGTGGTGCGCCAATAACCCTGAATGTCTTGCGTAGGGATAAGATCCTCAGGATTATTGATGTCGCCATTGAGCTGCCAGGCGTCGACCTTGCCATCGGCATAAGCGGCAATCACATAGCGATGAAACTCACCGCTGGGGGTGGTCATGGCAATGACGAGATGATCGTTACGGTCGACGCGGGCAGCGCCTTGACGTCGCATAACCGGTTTTTTGTCACTGACGTCAAACGCGGCGTAGAGGGCACCGTCATGCTTGCCGACCACATGGCGAAAATGCAGGCTGGAAGCGCGATAGGGTTGGCGGCTGAATTGGACATAATCGCGGCCGTATTCCATCAGCTTATCGTCGAGATCGGCCCAGTCATCCAATTTACCATCGAGCGTGATAGGTGCATTCAGATCGTACGCGTACAAGTCCCGGCCTTTTTCCACTGACTGCAAAAAACTGGCCTGATCATTAAAGAGGTTAGGGCGTTCATTCAACGCCGTTGCCAGTGCGCGGGTGGTGCCGATCAAGGTTTGCTCTTGCCCTTGACGCAGGATTTTCTCCATTTCCAGCACATAGTTGTAACCGACCCACGGCAGGGCTAACAGTAAGCTGGCAATTAAAATCACCTTGGTGCGCAGACCAAAACCGAACCGCATTTGTGAGCGCAGAGGAGACGGCTTTTCTCGCTGTGTGTGTAGCCAGTCTTTTAAGCGATGTTCCAGACCTTGTAGGCGTTCAAGCATGATCAGGCACCCCAACGGTAACCCATGCCATACACCGTGCTGATACGGTCAAAACTGGCATCGTATTGCATGAATTTCTTACGAATACGTTTGATGTGCGAGGTAATGGTGCTGTCATCCACCACTACTTGCGCTTCATCCATCAAATCATGGCGGCTTTTTACATGCCCCGGGCGTTTTGCCAGCGCATACACCATCCAAAATTCAGTGACAGTCAGCTCAATCAGTTGGTGGTTCCAGAACACCTGCATTTTGTTTTTATCGATGGTCAGGGCACCCCGTTCCATCAGGGTGTCTTGCTCGGTCGGTGTCGCCATTAAATCGCTGCGGCGGAACAGGGCGGCAATACGGGCAATCAAATGGGGCAGGCTGATGTCTTTGGTCAGGTAGTCATCGGCCCCCATGCGCAAACCACACACAGTATCAAAGTCGCTGTCACGGGCAGTGAGAAAAATAATCGGCAGGGTCGGCGACATGGCACGCAGTGATTGGCATAGCGTAAAGCCACCGTCGATCTCATTTTGCAAACCAATATCAATAATGGCCAAATCGGGCAGTTGCTCAGAAAACGCGTGTTGGGCATCCGGGCGATTATCGAAGCCTTGCACGTCGTAGCCATGCTTTTTCAGTACATCGATATAGTTTTCACGGATCGCTTGTTCATCTTCAACAATGACAATTTTTTTCATCTTTTCTACCTTGGCGGGCCTGAATACTGCCGCTCGCTGTCTCGTAATGCAGTGACTATACAAGAAAACAACCGCTAAAAAAGGGCGTTTCGGTGAAATAAGGCAATTGCCATTTTTTTGCCACAATTGATCAGCACATTGCCTTTTTTTGTCCCTTCTGATGCCACATCTGCTTGGTTTAATAACCTCATCGAAACGGCGTGACCCAAGCAGCACGCAGACAACAACGTCAAATGGCAACAATAAACAGAATGAGGATGACACCATGAAAAAGCAGCTTATCTCGACCCTAATCGCCACCCTAATGGTTACCAGCCTAGCGGCACCGTCAGCGATGGCATCACAACCTGTGGATTCGAACGACCAATACAACGTCGGTGAACAAGAAACCTTAATCGGCTTTGGTAGCGGTGCCGCACTGGGTGCCGTCATTGGTGGTCCAGTGGGCGCGGCCATCGGTGGCATTGTGGGCGGCATAGTCGGTACCGCTGTTGGCCAGGACGGTTACATTCAGGCACAAACGGAAGAGATTGATGAACTGGCCTCACGCAATCAGGCATTGGAAGACATCAGTCAACGTTATAACCAGGCACAAATCGATATCGCCCGTTTAGAGCAGGAAAAATACGACCTGATGAACATCGAGCAGCGTGAAATCGACCTGGCGCTGGAAATGAATGTGCACTTCCGTACCGGCTCTGCCGAGATTGAACCGCATTTCAAAGTGCAGCTGGATGAAATCGCCGAAGTAATGAAACAAGCCCCAGACATTAAATGGGAACTGTCTGGCTATGCTGACCGCCGTGGCAGCGAAGCGCGTAACTTGCAGTTGTCCGAACAACGTGTAGCCGCCGTGCGTGATTATCTTGAACAGCATGGTGTGGATGGCAACCAGATTTATGCCTCTGCCTACGGCGATCAAGCACCACTGAAAGATGAGCAGAACTTTGAAGGTGATTTCTTTGACCGTCGTGTGACCTTGCGCAGTGGTAATGGTGAAGTCAGCACAGCATACAGCCTGAAGTAAGCATTACGACCAAGCAGTAGAAATAAGGGTAATGATGGCATTGCGTAAAACAGAAAAGGTGACGGGGGCATCGAACTGGATGCTCCCCATCATGCTGACGCTGATATTGACGTTACAGATTGGGGTAAAAGCCGATGACGTCATGGCGCAGCGAATTGATACGGTAGATGGGCAAACCCTGTATGCATGGAGTGATGACATGCAGGGTGCGTTGCATCGGGTTAGCGAGGATGAGGTGGATATTGAACAGCATATCCCGATGAGTCATGAACCTCATTCAAAGCGATAAATCTGGCACGGTGAAACGACCACCACGAATGAGGTTGTTTTAAACGGGACGATTGTGCATAGAGCAATCATGGATGAGTGATGATGAACGGAACGATGATGAATGGATTTGTTATGAATGAAGCCGTGTGGTTTGAAGTGTTATTGAAATTGTCGGTGCTGCATTTCAGTCTGGTCTACTGTTAATCCAATGGTGATACGACTGTGTGTCAGGAAATTTTACAGTATTCTCATTTTGAAAACGGGTGTGTTACGTAAGTCATTGATAAATAGTGTCTCAAAAAAGTGGCACGGAAGGTGCTTTGTATTATATGTACAACGAAGACAACTAATGCAACGTAGCAAGCATCTATATGACAGGGAGATAACCCCCATGAATATGAAGAAATACGGACTATATACAGCACTAGCAGCTTCAATGGCATTTGCGTCACACGCACAGGCGACGTTTATTATTGACGATTTTTCAGATCCTATTGCGGGCGGGAACTCTGCACAAGATTTAACCACCGGTGATGGTGGTGTGGGTGATACATTTGATTCATTGACCGTGTTAGGTGGTGAGCGAGATCTTTTTGTCGAGTTGCTCGATGAAGGTTTTGATCCTGCTTCCGGTGTACGTATGGCGGTGGCAGGGAGTACTTTGACTTATGAAACCGGTTCCGGTGGCATTGGCCGAGGTAAACTTCAGTATGATGGTGATGATAATGACGCCGATAATCTTGATACGACAGGTTTAGGTAGCGTGAATCTGCTGCAAAGTGGTAATGCGTTTCTTCTGGATGTATTAGAGGCTGACCTTGGTTTCTCATTCTCAATTGGTGTGTGGTCTAACGGCGGTGCAAATAGCTTCGTGAAGGAATTTGATGGTAGCGGCACAGAGGTACCAATCACGCGTTCATTTGCATTCAGTGATTTTACCGGTGTGGACTTTACGTCTGTAAGTGCCATCGAGGTGATCATTAATACGAAAGGGGAGGAAGGGAAAACGTCTATCGACTTTACGATTGATGCAATTAAAGTGCCGGAGCCAGCGACAATGGCAATGTTTGGTCTGGGTCTGATGGGGTTGGGTTATACCCGTCGTCGCAAAGCCAAAATTGAAATGAATAAGGCGTAATACCCAGTCGTACTTCGCCAAAAGTAAAAAACTCGCCACAGGGCGAGTTTTTTATTGGCGTTTATTTACAATGGGACAGGATTGTGCGCAGACGATCTTGCACCACTTCGACCAGCAAATCTGGCTGGAATTTAGAAATGAAACGGTCACAGCCGACTTTTTCCACCATGGCTTCGTTGAAGCTGCCGCTGAGTGAGGTGTTCAGAGCAATGAACAAGTCATTCATACGCGGATCGTTGCGGATTTCATAAGTCAGCTTATAGCCGTCCATTTCAGGCATTTCGGCATCGGTGAACATCATCATGATTTCATCGTGCACGGATTTGCCACTGTCACACCAACCCTTCAACAGGGTGAGAGCTTTCAGGCCATCGCTGGCTTCAATCACTTCAAGACCAAGCTGTGATAACGTATCGCGGATCTGCGCACGGGCAGTGGAGGAGTCATCCACGATCAAGACTTTCTTGCCGACGAAATGGTTGATGATGGTGTTATCCAGCACGCCATTAGAGATCTGAATATCGTAATCGACAATTTCCGCCAGCACTTTTTCCACATCGATAATGCTGACCAGACGATCCATACCGTCACGCGGCACTTTGGTAATGGCGGTCAGGTAGTTGTTCTTACCCACTTGCTTTGGCGGCGGCTGAATATCTGCCCAGGTCAGGTTAACAATGTTCATCACCTGGCCGACCAAAAAGGCCTGCACTGAGCGGTTATATTCAGTGATGATGATATTGCATTCGCCTTCCTGCTGATCGCCACGCATACCAATGGCCTGTCGCAGATCAATCACGGGAATAGAAGCACCACGAATATTGGCCACCCCGGTAATGTGCGGGTGAGAGCCTGGCAGACGATTCAGTTTTGGCAGTTTAACAACTTCTTTCACCTTAAACACATTGATCGCAAAAAGTTGTCCTGTGTGCATTTGAAAGATCAACAATTCCAATCGGTTTTCACCGACCAGTTTCGTGCGTTGATCCACTGAATCTAATATTGTCGCCATACGATGCTTCGCGCTTGGTAATTATTCGGGTTATCAGTAAATTATACGGGGAAGCGTGATATAAAGTCACGCCTAAAGCGAATCTTTTGCTGACAAAGTAGACCTATTTAGTCAGACAGAATGTGAAAAAACACCTTTGTGAAATAAACCTCCGCACTGTTCCAAATCAAGGATTTTTTCCCACTAAGTGTTACTCTGTTCACAAAATAATGTAATAAGCTCCACTATCTCAGCGTAAATCAAACATTTATGCCGGTTAGCATTCTGTGCACTGTGCGGTCAGCCGTTGCTCACGGTCGGCCAATAAATAATAAAAAGGTCAATATCAACAGTGATCTATACCATTCAGTGCCAGCAACAGAAGAGACAATTATGAACAATGTCATCATTGACGGACAGTCTATTGCTGTCGACGGCCAACAATCACTCCTTGATGTGGCGAATGCACATCAGATCGAAATCCCATCTCTGTGTGGGCTGAACAAGAGCGGTGAAAAAGTACCTTGTGATCTCTGTATGGTGGAGATCGACGGGCAGGGTATGCAGCGTGCTTGTGAAGTGACTGCGCAAGCAGGGATGTCGGTCACCACACAGAGTGACGCGTTGAGTGCACACCGTCGTCAGGCGTTGAACCGCATCATGGCGGATCATTACGCGGACTGTGAAGCGCCGTGCCAAACCGCCTGTCCAGCAGGCGTGGACATCCAATCTTACCTGTATCACATCGCCCAGAATGATCATCAAAAAGCGGTAGAAGTGATCAAACGTACACTGCCAATGCCCCTATCTATTGGCCGTGTGTGTCCGGCATTTTGTGAGGCGGAATGTCGCCGTGGCATCGTGGATGAGCCGTTGGCGATCCGCCAGCTAAAACGTCACGCAGCCGATATCGATTTAGAAGCCCAAGAACAATACGTGCCACCGCGTAAAGCCGACAAAGGTAAGCGTGTGGCCATTATTGGTAGTGGCCCGGGCGGTTTGAGCTGTGGTTATTACCTGAGCAATGAAGGTTACGCTGTCACGGTATTTGAATCGATGCCAAAAGCGGGCGGCTGGCTGCGTTATGGTATTCCTGAGTACCGTTTGCCAAAAGCGATTCTGGACAAAGAAATTGAGCTGATTTGCCGTAACGGGATGGAAGTGAAAACCAACCAATCTCTGGGCAAAGACATGCAATTGTCAGAGCTTGTGGCGGATTATGATGCCGTGTGTTTGGCCGTGGGTGCTTCACAAGCGGTAGAAATGCACTACACAGGCAGCGATCTGGACGGTTGCTACTTGGGTGTGGATTACCTGAAAGATTATGTCACTGATAAGCAGTACACCACGGGCAAAAAAGTGGCCGTCATTGGTGGGGGTAACACCGCGATTGACTGTGCCCGTACCGCCGTGCGTGATGGGGCAGACACGACGTTGATTTACCGTCGTACCCGTGACGAAATGCCAGCGGAAGATTACGAAATCGCCGAAGCGGAGCACGAAGGAGTGAAATTCCACTTCCTGACCAATCCGGTAGAAAACATGGCGGATGAAAACGGCCGTGTGACCGATGTGAAGCTGGAAAAAATGGCATTGGGCGAGCCGGATGCTTCTGGCCGTCGTAGTCCGGTACCAACTGGCGAATACGTGGTAGAACACTTTGATACGGTGATTTCTGCGGTATCGCAAAAGCCGGATCTGTCATTTTTGAATGATGACACGTTGGAATTGCCGATCACCCGTTGGCAGACCGTGGAATCTTGCGAGCATACCATGCACGTGGGTGTCGAAAACATATTCAGTATTGGTGATTTACGCCGTGGCCCTGCAACCGCGATTGAAGCGGTGGCGGATGGCCGTGTGGCTGCTCATGCCATTGACCGTTACTTGCACGGCGATATGGCGGCGGTACCGGTGAAACCGTTCAATGCGCAAAAAGCGGCGAGCGTGAAGCAGGTTGACCCGGCGCAGTTTGCCGGTATTCAAAAAGCCATGCGTGCGATCATGCCAGAACTGACAACCGCTGAGCGCGAACTGAGCTTTGCAGAAGTGGAAACCGGTTTTGACAATGAAGACGCGATGCGTGAAGCGGCTCGCTGTCTGGAATGTGGTTGTCAGGCCAATACCGACTGTAAACTGCGTGATTATTCGACTGAATATAAAGCCGAACAAAACGCCGAAGCGATGGCGGATTGCCAGAAATTTGCGGTGGACAACAGCGCAGAATTTATCGTGTTTGATGCGAACCGCTGTATCAGCTGTGGCCAGTGTGTGCAGACGTGTAACGAGAAAACCGTACACGGCGTGTTGAGCTTCATGAAAAATGAAGACGGCACCAGCGCTAACCGTCCAGAGTGTCGCCCGGGCTTTGATAACCGTCAGCCAATGGGTGATTCAAACTGTGTGCAGTGTGGTGCGTGTGTGCAGGTTTGTCCAACCGGTGCGCTGGTGGATGGTCGTGACCGTTCACAAGGCCGCATTGAAATGCTGACACCGGTCGACACCATTTGTACCTACTGTGGTGTGGGCTGTAAGGTCACCATGTTTGTGGATGAAGCGACAAACAAAATCCGCTACGTACAGGGTGCGAAATCGTCACCGGTTAACCAAGGGATGCTGTGTGTGAAAGGCCGCTTTGGCTTTGATTTTATTCAAAGTGAAGAGCGTCTGACGCATCCGCTGATTCGTCGCGGTGGCCGTAACGGTAAGCTGGAAAAAGCGACATGGTCTGAAGCCATTGCGTTGGTGGCTGACAAACTGGGTGAAATTAAAGCCACTCACGGCGGTAATGCATTGGCGGGCTTCTCATCAGCGAAGACCACCAACGAAGATAACTTTGCGTTCCAGAAGTTCTTCCGTCGTGAATTGCTGACCAACAACATCGACCACTGTGCACGTCTGTGTCACTCCACCACCGTAACGGGTTTGGAAGCGTCACTGGGCAGCGGGGCGATGACTAACGACATCCCAAGCATTCAACATTCGGATCTGATTTTCATCATTGGTTCAGATACGACTGCAGCGCACCCAATCATCGCATCGCACATTAAGCAGGCGTTGCGAGCGGGTAAAGCGCGCTTGGTGGTGGCGGATCCTAAACACGTTGAAATCGCGGATCATGCGTCACTGTATGTGGCTCACCGTCCGGGTACGGATGTGATGCTGTTGAACGGTATCATGCAGCAAATCATCAAAAATGGCTGGCAAGATGAAGCGTACATCGCTGAACGTGTAACCGGCTTTGATGTGTTGAAAGACGAAGTGATGCGTGAGGATTACTCGCCAGCCAATGTAGAACTGATCACCGGTGTGAAGCAGGCGGATCTGCTGCACATGGCAGAGATGATCGGTACCGCAGAGCGTACGGCAGTGTACTACTCCATGGGTATTACGCAGCATACGACGGGTCACGACAACGTGCGTTCGATTGCCAACCTGCAAATGCTGTGTGGCAACATCGGTATTGAAGGCGGCGGTATTAACCCGCTACGTGGTCAGTCAAACGTACAGGGTGCGTGTGACATGGGTGCGTTGCCGAAAGATTTCCCGGGTTACCAGAAAATCCGTAACCCAGAGGCACACCAGAAGTTTGCCAAAGCGTGGGATTGTCCGGAACTGCCAGCAGAAGATGGCCTGACACTGACGGAAATCGTCGATGCGGCGTGTCAGCAGCAGGTACGTGGTCTGTATGTGATGGGTGAAAACCCTGTGCTGAGCGACCCTGATCAGAAGCACGTGCTGGAAGCGCTAGCGACATTGGATTTCTTGGTGGTGCAGGATATCTTCCTGACCGAAACTGCACAGCTGGCGGACGTGGTATTGCCATCGTTCTCGTTTGCTGAAAAATCCGGTCACTTTACGAACACTGAACGTCGCGTTCAGCGTGTGTCGCCAGCATTGCGCGCACCAGGCGAAGCGATGGAAGACTGGCGCATTATCCAGACTATTGCTAACGCGATGGGCAGTGATTGGGCTTATGAATCGGTACGTGACATCACTGACGAGATCAATGTGCTGACGCCGCAGTATGCGGGCATCACATGGGATCGCGTGGGGGCTGAAGGTATTCAGTGGCCATGTCCAAGCACGGAGCATGCGGGTACCCGTATTATGCACAAAGACAGCATGATGCGCGGCAAGGGCGAAATGGCAGCAGTACCGTTCCGTTACGCGGCTGAATTGCCTGATCCGGAATACCCAATGGTACTGACCACAGGCCGTTTGTTGGAACAATTCCACACTGGCACCATGACGCGTAAGACCAAAGGGTTGGATAATCTGGCTGGCCCACGTGCGATGATTTCAGTGCAAGATGCCGAGCGTTTGGGGATCAGCAACGGTGAGATGCTGAAAGTGTCTACGCGCCGTGGCAGCATTGAAACACCTGCGTTTGTGACCAAGCGTATGCAAGAAGGTGTGATATTTGTGCCGTTCCACTTTGTGGAGTCAGCGGCGAACAAACTGACCGTGACCGCGACAGACCCGCACGCCAAGATCCCTGAGTTCAAGGTGGCAGCGGTGAAGATCGAAAAAGCACACGTTGCTGAGACAGAAGCCGAAGCAGAAATACTGCCTGCTTAATCCGGTTTAATGTCGTTAATGTAGCCTTTATGCGCTAAATACCATAAGCCCACACTTGGTTCGCCAGTGTGGGCTTTTTTTGTGCAAAAGAGATTGCCCATTGGATCGTTATGTGGATACTGAATAGTCATTAAAGATAATGAAAAATAGGGATTTACAGTGAAAACGATTGGAATGTTAGGCGGCATGAGTTGGGAATCAACCGCCAGTTATTACAAAGCCTTAAATGAAGGCGTAAAAGCCCAGTTGGGTGGGCTGCACTCTGCCAAAATCTGTTTATACAGCGTCGATTTCAGTGAGATTGAGCAGTTACAGCATGCGGGAAAATGGGATGAAACTGCTGCTATTTTGGCTGAGGCGGCACAATCGGTCGAAAAGGGCGGTGCGGATTTTCTGATGATCTGTACTAACACCATGCATAAAGTGGTGCCGCAAATTGAAGCGAAAATTTCGATCCCTGTTTTGCACATTGCCGATGCGACGGCGCAGGTCTTGGTCGACAACCAAGTCACAAAGGTGGGTTTGTTAGGTACACGATTCACCATGGAGCAGGACTTCTACAAAGGCCGATTGACGGATAACTTCGGTATTGAGGTGATTGTGCCAGATGATACGGCCAGAACCGTTGTGCATGATGTGATTTATAACGAGTTGTGCAAAGGGACGATCAATCCCGATTCTAAAGCGGCCTATTTGGAAATCATTCAGAGCTTGCACGAACAAGGGGCACAGGCAGTGATCCTTGGCTGTACGGAAATTGCGTTGTTAGTGCAGCAGACTGACACTGCGGTACCGTTGTATGACACAACCGCCATTCATGCCAATCAAGGTGTGCAATGGGCATTAGCGGATTAATTCCGTTTCTTCATATGAACTTATGCGGCGCGTGCTCATTGAGCGGGCGCCGTTTTTATTTGCTCCCCGAGCGACATGTCATTTGCCATCTGCTGTGCGAATGCACAGTGAGTCGGCTTTCTTTGCTTAGCATAAGTCAGTAAATCGCCACTTTCTTCTACGCTATAAAGTGATTTATCAAAATAACGAAAAATCATAGGAAGGGTAGCGTATGAGCAAGCCGATTATTGCAGACAATAAACCGATCAAAGTGGTGCTTCAGGCCGGACAAGAGTATTACTTTTGTACCTGTGGTCGCTCGAAAAACCAACCCTACTGTGATGGTTCCCACGCGGGAACAGCGTTTACCCCTCACGCTTTCACGGCTAAAGACAGTGGTGACGCTTTTCTTTGTCGCTGTAAATACACAAAAGACACGCCATTCTGTGATGGAACTCATCAACAGTTTTCTGCTGATCTTGTAGGTAAAGAGGCGCCAGATCAGGAATCTGAGCCGGAAACGGACGTGAAGGAGGGCGATGGGAATGACATGCCCGTCGCCAAAGCCACGACTGACGAGCCCACAGTGGCTTTTATTCACCAGCTAGCACGAGAGGGATTGGCAAACATGGGTCACCATGGGCCAATGACCTCTATGGGCGTGCCTCGTCATTTATTGCCGCACTGGGATGACTTGCAAATCATGGTGGCACAAATGGCGACACAACCGTTGCAAGAAGATGTGCCAGTAGTGACAGAATTAGTGATTGGCCCGCAGGCGAAAAAGCCGTTGAAATTAGCGATCCCATTGTTGGTGTCAGACATGAGTTTTGGTGCTTTGTCGGAAGAAGCGAAAGTGGCGCTCGCCAAAGGGGCAGAGTTGGCCGGTACCGGCATTTGTTCCGGGGAAGGCGGCATGCTGCCGGAAGAGCAAGCCGCCAATAGTCGCTATTTTTACGAATTAGCCAGTGCGCAATTTGGTTATGACGAGGCAAAACTCAAGCAGGTACAGGCATTCCATTTTAAAGGCGGTCAAGGCGCCAAAACCGGCACGGGAGGCCATCTGCCAGGAGCAAAAAATATCGGAAAAATAGCGCAAGTGCGGGGTATTGAAGCAGGCACACCTGCGATTTCGCCGCCAACCTTTACAGACTTACACACAGCAGAAGATTTCAAGCGTTTTGCCGATCATGTGCGTAATGTGACGGGTGGGATCCCCATAGGCTTTAAGCTCAGCGCCAATCACATTGAAGAGGATATTCAATTTGCGTTGGATGCCAGTGCTGATTACATCATTCTGGATGGACGTGGTGGCGGTACCGGTGCCGCACCTGAGATGTTTCGTGATCATATCAGTGTCCCAACCATCCCTGCGTTAGCTCGCGCCAGAGCGTATCTCGATAAGGTGGGAGCCAGTGGCCGTGTCACTTTGATTATCACCGGTGGCATACGGGTACCGATTGATTTTGTTAAAGCACTGGCGTTAGGGGCGGATGGGGTCGCGATTGCCAATAGTGCCATGCAGTCTATCGGGTGTGTGGCGGCTCGCATGTGTAATACCAACAATTGCCCAGCGGGGATTGCGACACAAAAAGCGGATTTACGACAGCGATTGAATGTGGAAAAAGCCTCGAAGCAACTGCACAACTTTTTTGAAGCCTCCACCGAGTTAATGACAGTGATGGCGAGGGCGTGTGGACACAATGAGTTAAGTCAGTTTAATGCGAACGATCTGGCGACCTGGCACCGTGAGATGGCCCTGCTGTCTGGCGTGAAATATGCTGGAATAACGGCCGTCGATAAAACGTTATTGTAATCCCCCTGAACATCAATATGGCTACTCTCAACCAACAACAAAAAGGAAGGCGATGACCTAATGCCGTTCACTTAAGG
>NZ_LDOV01000028.1 GCF_001029435.1 Photobacterium aphoticum
GGGTGCAAATTGAAGCTCTCATTGTGCTTAACAGTGAAAATGCGACACTAGCTCAGTTGGTAGAGCGCAACCTTGCCAAGGTTGAGGTCACGAGTTCGAACCTCGTGTGTCGCTCCAAATTTTAAAGTAATGAGACCTAAACCGGTCACGTCACTTCAACCCTGCTACCCCTGCAGACAGCAGACGGTCGGCAAAGCTACTACTGTGAAGTATTAGTTCAAATGCAGTATTCCTCGGTTATTCGATTAACGGTAACTGTGTGTATTGCCCCGATATTCCATAATGGACGATTATTGGAATCTTAGAGGCCTCAGCGCTTCAATGACATCATCTACGATTTACCCTAACGGCCTTTATTGGCTGTTTGTTGTTACCGCTGTAAATCACGATGCTCTGTAATCCACTTTCATCAGTGGGTGTCTTTATGACGACATATGCTCTTTTGTTTTG
This sequence comes from Photobacterium aphoticum, assembly GCF_001029435.1. Classification (GTDB taxonomy): domain Bacteria; phylum Pseudomonadota; class Gammaproteobacteria; order Enterobacterales; family Vibrionaceae; genus Photobacterium; species Photobacterium aphoticum. Next base: position 451 of record NZ_LDOV01000028.1, read on the forward strand.
TTGATACGGGTAGTGAACGCATTACCAACAGGGAGCTGTGAATCGTATCTGCGTAAGTTATTCCTATCTCTCTGAGTGCAAAGCCCTTATTCTGCTTGGCTTGGCACCGCTTTGGGCTAAAAAACAACAAGATCGTGCACAGAGTTATCCACAAAATTAAACTGTGGGTAAGTCCGTTAATTACGTGTGCCGAGACCGTGTGAACAAGTCTGTATTTATCTTTTTATCCTCATCAAAAATAAAAGCTGTTGATATTTTATCCATAGCTTAAGTTGCTGTTTTATATTTGTTTATTATCTTTTATTAAAGAGATGTCTACAGCGCGATCCACATCCGTCGGGTTTGAATAACTTTTTTTCCCGAGAGGATTTTGACCTGTGTTTAATATTTTTATCTGCGTATAAAACGGCAAATGTGAAAATGTTTTCCACATTTGCGTCTAAGCCTGATTCAGCTCTCATTCTTCAACGATAACGTTACAACACAGTGGTCGGCATCTTTGTGCCGGTTCAGGCGTCTCGTGGCAGCCCTTTTTCCACAATGCGAATGAGTCGCTGCGTGCGAGCGGGAAGAACGGTGATGGTATCAGCCTGGCGGCGGGCCGTTTGTTGCGCGAGTGCCCAATCAATGTGGATATCGAGCAAAGCATGCTCACCCAAACGCTGTGTCAGTGCCTCGACAATGGCCGCATCATACGGCGCATTACCCATAGCAATACTGAGATTGCGCAGCCATTGTACATGGCCGATACGGCGAATGGCGGAGCCTTCCGTCGCTTTCAGAAACTGTGCTTCATCCCATTGAAACAGCGCAACCAGTGATTGCTGAGCAAGGCTGTCACGGCAGTGGTAGTCTGACTCTTGGGTGATCTCGGCATAGCGGTTGTAGGGGCAAACCAGCTGGCAATCATCACAACCATAAATACGGTTGCCGATGGGCTCGCGCAAGGCTTCCGGAATGACCCCATCAAACTCAATGGTGAGGTAGGAAATACAGCGCCGGGCATCAATGACCCCATCTTCGACAATCGCACCGGTTGGGCAGCTGGTCTTACAGGCCACACATTTACCGCATTGGTTTTCGATAGGCGTATCCACCGGCAACGGCAGATCAATCAGTAATTCCCCGAGGAAAAACCAAGAGCCGGCGTGCGGGTTGAGGATAAGCGAGTGCTTTCCGGTCCAGCCCAGGCCGGCTTTCTCTGCCAGAGGGCGTTCCAGGATCGGGGCGGAATCGACAAACGGGCGATAGCCAAACGGCCCGACTTCCTGTTCGATGCGCTGTCCAAGCCGTTTCAGGCGGTTGCGGATCAGTTTGTGGTAATCACGGCCCAGCGAGTAACGGCTGATATAGGCGGTGTCTGGCTGGCTCAGGCTTTGGGCAAACCCCGCTTCCGGTGGCAGGTAGTCCATACGGACACTGATCACGCGGACGGTGCCTGGGTGTAATTCGGCCGGACGGGCACGCATCATGCCGTGGCGGGCCATCCAATCCATCTCTCCGTGGTAACCGGCATCTAACCAGCGCTGCAGTTGCGCTTCATGCTCATGAAGATCCACATCGCTGATCCCCACTTGCTGGAAACCCAGTTCGAGGCCCCATTGCTTGATTTTGTCGCGCAGCGCATGGTAGTCGATGGTCATACGGAAAGTACCTGATGAATAACACCTAAAAACGAGGCCATTGCTTGCTCTGCCAGCAATGGGGGCGGAAGTGTACCACACTCAAATAGGATGTTGAGTGAGAATTACACGGATCCGCACAAGAAGATCCGCTTGGGATCCGAAAGCCGATTGCCATGGCCTGCGCCCTTGGGCATGATGCATGCAAAGGCATGAATAAAACAGGGTTCGCTTGGCTGTCGTGACTTAAGTTGCGGTGGTTGAGATCCTGAGGGCAAAGGAGCACACAATGGGGCAGAATACCGAGCAGAGCGCCGAGCAAGCACACCATAAAACGGTCGATAACATAAACACGTCCGTGGACACATTCGTGCACACATTCGTGAACACATCCGTGGACACAATACACGATGTGTTCTCGGCCGCTCAGGTGCGAGAAGGAGAGCGAGCCGTCGCCAAGTTGCTGAATATTGAGATGTATGCCCTGATGGAGCGGGCTGGCGCGGCCGTTTTTGACTGCTTACAGCAGGTTTGCCCTCTTGCGTCTCCTTCTTCTTCGCCCCTGTCTTCTTTGCCACAGGCTTCTTCGATTCACACCTCAACCAATCCGTCATCCTTACCCTGCGTTTCTTCAGCGCAGCCGCCGTCACTGCTGGTGTGCTGTGGCGGCGGGAACAATGGCGGTGATGGTTATGTCGTGGCGCGCTTGGCACAACAAGCGGGTTATCAGGTGACAGTCTGGCAGGGGAGTGATCCTGCTCGTTTGCAGGGCGATGCCGCGCGCGCGTATCATGCCTGGTGTGCGATAGGCGGTGAAACCTGTCTCCCTGAAAAGGCGGTGCCGGATGGGGTGGGTGTGATTGTGGATGCCCTGCTCGGGACGGGGTTGTCCGGTACAGTACGTGAAACGATGGCAGCCATGATTGCTGCGATAAACTGCGCTTCCGTGCCGATCATTGCGGTCGATCTTCCCTCCGGACTATGTGCCGATACTGGCCGCGTGTGGGGAACAGCGGTACAGGCCACGCACACGGTGACCTTTATTGGCGTCAAACGCGGGTTAGTCACCGGCCGCGCAGCCCGTCATGTCGGGGCGCTGCACTTTGCCGGACTGGGCGTTGAAAAGGCGTTTGCGCAGCACTGTCTGAGTACGGAACACCTGATCACAACCTCGCGCATGGATCGCCTGTTGCCTGCGCGGGATCGCTGTGCCCACAAAGGGGATCACGGCAGGATCCTTTTGGTCGGCGGGGATCGTGGTTTTGGCGGAGCGATCCGCTTAGCCGCTGAGGCAGCCGCACGCAGTGGTGCCGGTTTGACGGCGGCCTTAACACAATCTGACAATGCACTGGCAATGCTGGTCGCGATCCCTGAAATAATGGCGCAAGGCTGGCAGCAGGACGGCGCAGAGGCAGCGCGGCAACGCCTCGATTGGGCGGATGTGCTGGTGTTAGGGCCGGGCTTGGGCCAGTCAGGCTGGAGTCAGGCGCTGTATCAGACGCTATCGCATACCGATAAACCTTTGGTGCTGGATGCGGATGGATTGAACTTATTGGCCCGCGCGCCAGACTATAAGAATAATCGTATAATTACCCCTCATCCCGGTGAAGCGGCACGATTACTGCAGTGTAGCGTGGCAGAGGTGGAAAATGATCGCTTTTCGGCCGCTCGGGCGCTGCAACATCGCTATGGCGGTGTGGTGGTACTGAAAGGGGCTGGCACGCTGGTCGATGACGGCCACCATTGCTGGGTGTGTACCGCCGGTAACCCCGGCATGGCAACGGGCGGGATGGGCGATGTGCTCTCTGGTATCATAGGGGCATTGCTGGGGCAGGGGCTGGGATTATCCGATGCTGCCCAATGCGGGGTGTGGATCCACAGTACAGCGGCAGACCACTGCGCCCAAGACGGCGAGCGTGGTATGCTAGCCAGTGATTTATTCCCTTATATTCGACAACGAGTCAATCGAAGATAATAACGAGAATGCAGACATTTGAAACACAGCTTGCCGATGAGCAGGCAACGGTCGCGCTGGGCGATAAACTGGCCCATGCGTGTACGCAGCAAACCACCATTTACCTGCACGGTGATTTAGGCGCGGGTAAAACCACCTTCAGCCGTGGTTTCATTCGTTCACTTGGCCATACCGGTAACGTAAAAAGTCCGACGTATACCCTGGTAGAGCCGTATGCACTGGCGCCTTGGCAGGTGTATCACTTTGACTTGTACCGTCTTGCTGATCCGGAAGAGCTGGAATTCATGGGGATCCGTGATTACTTCTCTGACGACGCAATCTGTCTGGTGGAGTGGCCGGAAAAAGGGGCAGGCCTGTTGCCTGAGCCGGATCTGGAACTGGACATGCGTTATGACGGTGAGCAGCGCAAAGTGACGATCACAGCAAACAATGAGTATGGCTGTGAATTGATTAAACGTTTGGAGTTGTGTTGATAGGATGTCTTTACGGACTTTTTTTCATGCAGTGATCATTAGCGCGGGGGTCTTTAGTTCGCTGGCCATGGCCAATGAACTGCGAGGGATCCGAGCGTGGCCAGCGCCGGATGAAACCCGTGTGGTGCTCGATATGCAAGAGAAGGCGGAGTACAGCTATTTTACGCTGACCAAGCCTGATCGGCTGGTCCTTGATTTGAAAGATACCACGCTGAAAACCAAACTGCCGATGGCGGTGAAGGACAGCGCGGTATTGAAGACAATCCGCAGCAGTGGGGCGCCGGAAAAAGGCACCTACCGTTTGGTATTTGAAATTAAGACCGGTACGACACCCAAACTCTTCACGTTATCGCCGACCCCGGATGGCCATTACAGCCACCGTCTGGTGTTGGACCTGCCCCACAAAACCGCGCCGGTGAAACAAGCCAGTAAACCGGTGAGCAGTAAACCGGTCGCGAACGATAAAGCTATTTTACCGTACGGCAATGATGACATTATTGTGGCCATTGACCCGGGCCATGGCGGGGAAGACCCGGGCTCTATTGGTCCGAGCCGCAAGTACGAGAAAAACGTGACCCTGACCATCGCTAAAAAAGTGATGGCGCGTATTAATGCGACCCCGGGGATGAAGGCGGTACTGACGCGCCAAGGGGATTACTTTGTGAATCTCAATAAGCGTTCGGAAATTGCCCGCAAGAACAAAGCGCATTTGCTGGTCTCTATCCATGCTGATGGTTTCACCTCGCCGAAACCGCGTGGGGCATCGGTCTGGGTATTGAATACCCGTCGTGCCAATACCGAGATCGGTCGTTGGCTGGAGCAACACGAGAAGCAGTCGGAATTGTTAGGCGGTGGCGATGTGCTGTCCGGTGACAATGAAGATCAGTATCTGAGCATGGCCGTGCTGGATCTGCAGTTCAGTCACTCGCAAAAGGAAGGCTATGACGTCGCGTCTCGCGTACTGAAAGAGCTCAAAGGGGTGACGACGCTGCATAAGAGCAAACCGGCACATGCGAGTCTGGCGGTGTTGAAATCGCCGGATATTCCGTCGTTATTGGTGGAAACCGGCTTTATCACTAACCCGACCGAAGAGCGCTTGTTGAATGCAACCAGCCATCAGAACAAGCTGGCCGATGCGGTTTACCGTGGCATTCTGTCATACTTCAATGAGAAACCGCCGGAAGGGACCTTGTTTGCGTCGCGTCAGCATGGCATCAAGCACAAAGTCGCCAGTGGTCAGTCGTTGAGTGTGATTGCCAATAAATACGGCACGTCAGTCTCGGCGCTCAAGCAGGCGAATAACCTGAAATCCAATACCGTGCGTATCGGTCAGGTGCTGATGATCCCGGGCAAAACGCCGGCGGTCAGCCATACTTCCAGCACAGCGCAGAAGAGCAGCAGTACGCCATCACGGACAGTCGTGGTGAAAAAGACGGTGACCCATACGGTGAAGCGCGGTGAATTCTTAGGAAAGATCGCTAACCAGTACGGCGTGTCGGTATCGAGTATTCGCTCGGCCAACCGTCTGCGTTCTGATGAACTGGCAGTCGGCCAAAAGCTGAAGATTGATGTCAGCCAGCGTCGTGCGGTGCAACATACGGTGAAACGCGGTGAGTTCCTGGGCAAAATTGCGGCCCACTATGGCGTGAGCATTGATAGCCTGCGCCGTGCCAATAAGCTGCGTTCTGATCAATTGGCCGTGGGCCAGAAACTGACCATACCAAGTAGTTAATATATGCCTATTCAGATCTTACCGGCTCGGCTGGCTAACCAAATTGCGGCGGGTGAAGTGGTGGAACGTCCCGCTTCGGTGGTGAAAGAGCTGGTCGAAAACAGTTTGGATGCCGGTGCCACCCGGATCGATATTGATATCGATAAAGGCGGTAGCCGCACCATCCGTATTCGGGATAACGGTAAAGGGATCCCGAAAGACGAGCTCGGCCTGGCGCTGAGTCGCCATGCCACCTCGAAGATCGCCACGCTGGATGATCTGGAGGCGATCATGAGCCTGGGTTTCCGAGGGGAAGCCCTGGCCAGTATTAGCTCCGTCTCACGCCTGACCCTGACCTCGCGCCCAGCGGATCAGGAACAGGCGTGGGCCGCGTATGCCGAAGGGCGCGATATGGAGGTGCAGCTCAAGCCTGCCGCCCATCCCGTCGGCAGTACCCTCGAAGTGTTGGATTTGTTCTTCAACACGCCCGCCCGCCGCAAATTCCTGCGGACGGAAAAAACCGAATTTGCCCATATTGATGAGCTGCTCAAGCGCATTGCATTAAGCCGGATGGATGTGACCATCAATTTGCGTCATAACGGCAAAATGGTGCGTCAGTACCGGTCAGCCAGCACCCAAATTCAAAAAGAACGCCGTTTAGCCGCCGTGTGCGGCAGTGCGTTTTTAGATCACGCCTTGGCAGTGGAGCTCAGTCACGGGGATTTAACCCTGACCGGCTGGATCTGTACCCCGCAGGGCGCGCGTGCCCAAAACGACATTCAGTATTGTTATGTGAACGGCCGCATGATGAAGGACAAGCTGATCAACCATGCGATCCGACAGGCGTATGAGAGCAGTTTGGCCCCTGAGCAGTACGCCGCTTATGTATTGTTTATCGATGTGGATCCGCATCAGGTCGATGTGAATGTGCATCCGGCCAAGCACGAAGTGCGTTTCCATCAGGCGCGTTTGGTGCACGACTTTATTTGCCAAGGGCTGCAAAGCGCCCTGATCCAAGGCTCGCACGATGAACTGGCGCCGCATATTCCTGCGCCACGAGCCAGTGCCCATGCGCAAACGGCGTCGACACCGGCATCACCCATCGCATCTTATGCGCAGGGCGCGACACCCGCACAAACGGTCGAAGAGCCCAATGCGGCGTTGATGGCTATTGCCCGTACGCCGGCATACCCGAATCAAGCGCCAAGCCAGGCGTGGTTGGGGGCAGCCTCGGCCCATATGACGGATGCGACGAATGCGGCGCAGAATACGGTACAGACACGTACTGCCGATGAGGCTTCATCGCGTGATGAGGCTGACGCAGCGGGACGTGACATAGCCGCGTCTGATCACCGTGACCAAGTGGTTCAGGAGCATACCGCTCGTGATCATGCTACCCGCGAGCATAGTCCCCGTTCGCCTTCAACGGGCGAGTACGGGTCACGCAGCCGCGCGGCAGATGACGGCTATGCTGGTGCGACCGGGTATACGTCGCGCAGCGCATTAGACACCACACCGCCATCTTCATTTTCCTCATCGCCGGCCGCTCGCGGCAGTGTTGCCTCTTCGGGGGGCGCGCGCTCAGAGGGCGGCGCAGCACGTCGTACAGACGACGGGCCGACACCGGAAGAAATCGACGCCTATCAGCGTTTGTTGCAAACCGTACCGCCGACTCAGCCTGAGCGTTCGGTCTCCGCTTCCGCTTCTTCGCCAGTTTCTGTGGTCTCCAGCCGCCAAGATGCGGTGGGCGGCAGTAACGGGATTGGTCTGGGTAAAGCCTTGTGTCTGGTCGAGCAGCAGTATCTGTTGCTCAGTCGTGATGAAGGCATCGCTCTGTTGTCACTGCCGGTGGCGCAGCGTCTGGCGGTGAAAGCCCAGTTGCGTCATGCCCAATATGAGGGATTAAAGCCCCAGCCCTTGTTGATCCCACATGCCGTGCCTGTTGAGCCGAGTATGATAGACTGTGCGGAACAGCATGCATTATTGCTCAAACAGTTGGGCATCCAGCTGAAGGCTAAAAACAAACACAGTTTGGTGATCCTCTCGGTCAGCCAGCCGCTGCGCCAGCAGAACCTGCAAAAGCTGATCCCGGCCTTGCTGGATTACTTGGCCTCCGTCGCGGAAGACGAAGCGGCCCAAGGCTGGGACAAATTGCTCGACTGGCTGGTGGAGCAGCTCATGATAGCGACCGCCGCTTTTACCCTGTCGCAGGCGATTCAACTGGTGACAGAGCTCGAGCAGCGTTGGGGCACCGAACTTGAACTTTATTATCCACATTTGCTGCGCCCGGTTGATCTGCGCGCCGCGATAGAAGCGTTTAACTATGACTAAGTCACTACCGCCGGCCATTTTTTTGATGGGGCCGACCGCATCGGGCAAAACGGATCTTGCCATTCGTTTACGCCAGCAACTGCCAGTAGAGTTGATAAGTGTCGACTCCGCCCTTATCTATAAGGATATGGACATTGGTACGGCCAAGCCGGATGCTCGTGAGTTGTCACTTGCACCCCATCGCTTGATCGATATTCGTGATCCAGCGCAAAGTTATTCAGCTGCGGACTTTCGTGCTGATGCACTGAAAGAAATGGCTGATATAGTGGCAGCAGGGCGTATTCCTTTATTGGTTGGTGGTACTATGTTGTACTACAAAGCCTTATTGGAAGGTTTGTCACCGTTGCCCGCCGCCGATCCGGCGATCCGTGCTCAGATTGAGCAAGAAGCGGCAGAGAAGGGTTGGTTGGCAATGCATGAAGAGCTGGTCAGGATTGATCCGGTTGCCGGAGCAAGAATCCACCCGAATGACCCTCAGCGATTATCACGTGCATTGGAAGTTTTTCGCATTTCGGGTAACACTTTAACTGAACTGACGAAAACCCAAGGTGATGCCTTGCCTTACAAGGTTCACCAATTTGCAATAGCACCCAAGGATAGGGTTGTACTGCATCAGCGGATCGAGCAACGTTTTGAAAAAATGATCGAAGCAGGTTTTGAACAGGAAGTTCGTGCTTTGTATGACCGTGGTGATCTTCACCCCGATCTGCCTTCGATACGTTGTGTTGGTTATCGCCAGATGTGGGAGTATTTGGACGGGGCGTGTTCATTGGACGACGCGGTATTCCGTGGTGTCTGTGCCACCCGTCAATTGGCGAAGCGTCAAATCACCTGGCTGAGAAGTTGGAAGGATCTGACGTGGTTAGATAGCAGTGATGGGGAGCAGGCGTTACAAACCGTCATCGACGCTGTGCGATGCGATCTGTAATCGTGTGTATACTCACTACTGTTTTGCATATTTTTAATGTTGTTCGTTGCTAACTACAACTACAAACAAATAAGGAAAAGAAATAATGGCTAAGGGGCAATCTCTGCAAGACCCATTTTTGAACGCTTTGCGTCGTGAAAGAATCCCAGTATCAATCTACCTAGTGAACGGCATCAAGCTGCAGGGTCAGATTGAGTCTTTTGATCAGTTTGTGATCCTCCTGAAAAACACGGTTAACCAGATGGTGTACAAACACGCGATCTCAACCGTAGTACCAGCACGCCCAGTGAACCATCACCATGCCGGTGATCGTCCAGCGACGGGTGAACGTTCTCAGGAAAAAACAGAAGAATAATAATTCTTCGTTAAGGAGTTGATTGCTTGTTTGACCGTTATGAATCCGGTGAGCAGGCAATTCTTGTTCATATCAACTTCACGCAAGAAGGGGAATGGGAAGATCTCAGCGAATTTGAAATGCTGGTCTCCTCTGCGGGAGTCAATACGCTACAGGTCGTGACCGGTAGTCGTAAAACTCCCCACCCTAAATATTACGTGGGCGAAGGTAAAGCACAGGAAATTGCCGAAGCAGTTCGGGCGTTAGACGCCGATATTGTCATATTCAACCATTCTCTATCTCCAGCGCAAGAGCGAAATCTGGAGCAGATTTGCAAATGCCGCGTGCTTGATCGCACCGGTCTGATCTTGGACATCTTCGCCCAGCGCGCGCGTACCCACGAGGGTAAGCTGCAGGTCGAGTTGGCCCAGTTGCGTCATATTTCCACTCGACTGATCCGCGGTTGGACGCACCTTGAGCGTCAGAAAGGCGGTATCGGCTTGCGTGGCCCAGGTGAAACCCAGTTGGAAACCGACCGTCGTTTGCTACGTGAACGGATCAAGACGATCTTGCGTCGCCTTGAGAAAGTGGCGAAGCAGCGAGATCAGGGCCGTCGCGCCCGTAACCGTGCGGAAATCCCAACGATTTCATTGGTGGGGTACACCAACGCCGGTAAATCCACCTTGTTTAACCGTGTGACCAATGCCGGGGTATATGCCGCCGATCAGCTGTTTGCGACCTTGGATCCCACCTTGCGCAAAATTGAGGTGGCGGATGTCGGTACCTCCATTTTGGCGGACACAGTTGGCTTTATTCGTCACTTGCCGCACGACTTGGTGGCGGCCTTTAAGGCCACGCTGAAAGAAACCCAAGAAGCAACGTTGTTGCTGCATGTGGTGGATGCCAGCGATGACCGTTTCCGTGAAAACATTGAGGCGGTAGACAGCGTACTGGAAGAAATTGAAGCCAGTGATGTGCCGACCTTGGTGGTCATGAACAAAATCGATAATCTGGAAGGCGCGACACCGCGTATTGAAAGAGACGATGAAGGCGTGCCACGTCGAGTGTGGGTTTCCGCGATGGAAGGGCAGGGTATTGACCTGCTGTTTGACGCGTTAACCGACTGCCTGTCTGGCACCATGGTAAAACACACGTTGTGCTTGCCGCCTCAGTATGTGGGCCGCTATCGCAGTAAGTTTTACCAGTTGGGCTGTATTGTTCATGAAGAATATGACCCGGATGGTAATCTCAAAATTGATATTCGTTTGCCGCTGGCAGAGTGGTCTCGCTTACAAAAAAGAGAAAGTACTTCGTTAGATGACTTTATCGTTGCTTAATGGACTGCTAGAGTAAAAGAAAAACTGTCGTCATATCATATTGATGGAGTTCTATAATGGCGTGGAATGAGCCTGGAAACAACGGTGGCCGTGATAAAGACCCTTGGGGGAATGACAATCGCGGTGGCCGTGAACAAGGTCCGCCGGATCTCGATGAAGTGTTTTCAAAGCTAAGTCGAAAGTTCGGTGGCGTATTTGGTAACAAAAAAGGGCCTTCAACCGGCGGCAGTGCTGCAGGTTTAGGGGTAGTGGCAGTATTGGCTGCGGCGGTGTGGGGTGTCTCCGGTTTCTATACTATCGGGGAAGCGGAGCGTGGTGTGGTACTGCGTTTCGGTCAATACCATGACACCGTGATGCCGGGTCTGAACTGGAAAGCCACGTTTATCGACCAAGTTACACCGGTAAACGTACAAGCGATCCGCTCTCTGAGCAGCTCCGGTTTGATGCTGACCAAAGACGAAAACGTTGTTCAGGTGGAAATGGACGTGCAGTACCGCGTGTCGGATCCAGAAAAATACTTGTATAGCGTGACGAACGCAGACAGCAGTCTGCGCCAGGCGACCGACTCAGCGTTGCGTGCCGTGATTGGTGACTCCACCATGGATCAGGCATTGACGACAGGTCGTCAGGAAATCCGTACTTACACGCAAGAAGCGATTGACGCGATCATTAAAAACTACGACATGGGCCTGTTAGTGGTCGATGTGAACTTCCAGTCGGCACGTCCGCCTGAAGAAGTGAAAGATGCGTTTGATGACGTAATTGCTTCTCGAGAAGATGAAGTGCGTTACCTACGTGAAGCGGAAGCTTACCGTAATGACATTTTGCCAAAAGCGACCGGTCGTGCGGAACGTGTTCGTAATGATGCAGAAGGTTACTCTGAGCGCGTACTGAACGGTGCGAAGGGTGAAGTGGCACAGTTTGAAAAGCTGTTGCCTGAATACCTGGCTGCTGAGCAAGTGACCCGTGACCGTCTGTACCTGGAAACCATGGAACGCGTTTACGGCAACACCAGCAAAGTGATGGTGGACTCGTCGTCAAGCGGCAACCTGCTTTACCTGCCTCTGGATAAACTGATTAATCCTGAGCAGAAAGCGAGCCAGCCGAAAAATAGCACGAGTGGCAATTACGGCATCGAGCTAGAAACAGTGAAGCCCACTCCAGTGACCACGACTCCGCGTCCTGACACTGGCCGTCAAGGGAGATATTAATTATGCGTAAGTTAATGGTCCCTGTGATTGTGGTATTCATTGCCGCTTTGCTGATGTCCATGTTTGTGGTGAAAGAAGGCGAACGCGCGATCGTTTTCCGTTTTAGCAGTGCGCTAAAAGATGCCAACAGCGACGTGGTAAAAGTGTACGAGCCGGGCCTGCATTTCAAACTGCCATTGTTTGATACTGCACGCTTGTTTGAAGCACGTATTCAGACCATGGATGATCAAGCTGACCGTTTCGTAACGTCTGAGAAAAAAGACGTGATCATTGATACTTACGTGAAGTGGCGTATCAAAGATTTTGACAAGTATTACAAAAGTACCAGTAATGACGTGTCAACGGCAGAAGGCCTGATGAAGCGTAAAGTGGTAGACAGCCTACGTGCTGAAATCGGTCTACGTGAAATCAAGCAGATTGTGTCTGGTCCTGAGCGTAAGAAGAAAGAAGGCGAAGCGACAGATACAGCTGTGACTGATACCGCAGCGGTAACGGATACCACGACAGATGCAGCAACCACGCTGCCTGCTGAAACGGTAGAAATGTTGGCAGAGGCTGAGAAGCCACTGAATGCGGTGGTGGAAGGTCAGCGTGATCAGATCATGGCAAACGTACTGGCTGACATCAAAGTCGGTTCGATGGAAGATTTGGGTGTGGAAATCGTCGATTTCCGTATCAAGAAAATCAACCTGCCTGACGAGATCAGTGAGTCGATTTACCAGCGTATGCGTGCAGAGCGTGAATCGGTAGCCCGTAAGCACCGTTCACAAGGCCGTGAGCAAGCAGAAGTACTGCGTGCGAAAGCCGACCTTGCTGTGACGCAAATTCTGTCAAACGCAAACCGTGATGCGTTAGTGGTACGCGGTGAAGCGGACGCTGAAGCAGCAGAGATTTACTCGGCAGCCTTTGGTAAGAACCCAGAGTTCTACAACTTCCTGCGTTCACTGAAAGCGTACGAAAACAGCTTCAAGTCGAAGAACGATATTCTGGTTATCGACCCGAATACTGAATTCTTCAAGTACATGAAAGATGCACAAGGCACAGCAAACTAATTGCCTGTTGCCACGATGAAAAAGCAAGACTTCGGTCTTGCTTTTTTTTTGCCGCTCGTCAGGTGGAGGGCGGTATACTGCGGGCAAAGGGCGTGGAAAGATGGGGAACCATATCACGCGGAATCATCACAGAGAGGCACTGCAATAATGGATAAGGCATTTTGGATGGCACTGGGATTGGTCTTGGTGTTTGAAGGACTTGGGCCGTTGCTGGCGCCGAAGGGCTGGCGTGAGATGGTGAGCCAGCTGAGTCAGCAAGATGACAACAACCTGCGCCGCATCGGGGGCTGCCTGGTGGTGGCGGGCAGTGTCATCGCCTATATGATGTACACTAGTATGTAAATCGCACTGACACCTAAGCGTGACCGTGTTCCTGGCGAAAACGCGGTCATGGTTAAAAAATGACTGCACGGCAACGTGTAAAGGTGCTAGAATCCTTTTTTAACTACTGATAGACGAAGAAAGATGGCAAATAATGTAGTCGTTCTTGGCACCCAATGGGGTGACGAAGGTAAAGGTAAGATCGTTGATCTTTTGACTGAAGATGCAAAGTATGTAGTGCGCTACCAAGGTGGCCACAATGCGGGTCACACTCTTGTCATTGACGGTGAGAAAACTGTCCTTCACCTGATCCCATCAGGTATCCTACGTGACAACGTTAAATGTATCATCGGTAACGGTGTTGTACTTTCTCCAGACGCACTGTTGAAAGAAATGGGCCCACTGGAAGAGCGTGGCATCCCAGTTCGTGAGCGTCTGTTCCTGTCAGAAGCTTGTCCACTAATCCTGCCATACCACGTTGCGCTTGACCAAGCGCGTGAACTTGCACGTGGTAAGAAAGCGATCGGTACGACTGGTCGTGGTATCGGTCCTGCATACGAAGATAAAGTGGCTCGTCGCGGTCTACGCGTGGGCGACCTATTCGATATGGAAGCATTCGCTGAGAAGCTAAAAGAAGTGATGGAATACCATAACTTCGCACTAGTGAACTACTACAAAGCTGACGCAGTTAGCTACGAAGAAGTGCTAGAGCAAGCGAAAGGTTACGCTGATCTTCTGACTTCTATGGTAATCGACGTAACGAACGAACTAGACGCAGCGCGTAAGCGTGGCGACAAGATCATGTTCGAAGGCGCACAAGGTACGCTTCTAGACATCGACCACGGTACTTACCCGTACGTAACCTCTTCTAACACAACCGCTGGTGGTGTTGCTGCAGGTTCTGGTTTCGGTCCTAGCCACCTAGGTTACATCCTGGGTATCGCGAAAGCATACTGTACGCGTGTTGGTGCAGGTCCTTTCCCAACTGAGCTATACGACGGTCTTGATAAGCAAGATCCAGTAGGTAAGCACCTGGGTACTGTTGGCCACGAGTTTGGCGCAACAACAGGTCGTCTACGTCGTACAGGTTGGTTCGATGCAGTTGCTATGCGTCGTGCGGTACAGATCAACTCTATCTCTGGTTTCTGTCTAACTAAGCTAGACGTAATGGATGGCCTGGAAGAGATCAAGATCTGTACAGGTTACAAACTACCAGACGGTACCATCCTTGAAGTGTCTCCAATGGCGGCAGATGCTTACGAGCACGTTGAGCCAATCTACGAAACCATGCCTGGTTGGTCTGAGAAGACTTTCGGCGTGAAATCTCTGGATGAGCTACCTCAGACTGCACTGAACTACATTGCACGTCTTGAAGAGCTGACTGGTGTGCCAATCGACATCATCTCTACCGGTCCTGACCGTAACGAGACAATCATCAAGGTTCACCCATACGGTGAATAATGCCTGACTGAGGTCATGCTGATGAATGAAAAGCCAACCGCACGGTTGGCTTTTTTTATACCTGCGAATCTTCCCTAAAGTTGGCCGCCCGTTGGCCGATACAACTCTCACGTTCCCAAAGAGAGTGCTCGATGTTGTTGCGTCCCTTGTTACTTGCGTTGACCATGCTGACTGCTGTCCCTGCTTTTGCCGTTGATACGGTAGGGGAAGCGGTGCCTGTGTATACCGAGAATGCCTTGAGCCGCATGTTTGACACGAACACCCACCTGCAACGGGTGAAGGCGGACGATTGCCAGTTGGTGCAAGACATTGAAGCGCGCGCCATTCGGGTGGAATCACCGTCTTACCAGTTTTTGTACGGTGATATGCTGGCCTGGGGGGTGTGTGTCACGCGTGATGTGGAGCTGGGTGTGTACTACATGCAGTTAGCCGCGCAGCAAGGCTCACCCGCAGCACTGGAACAGTTGGGGCGCTATTACGCCCAAGGAACACTGGTGCAGCAAGATCAGGAACGCGCCATCCCGTATTTGCGAGAAGCTGCCGCGATGGGCAATGTGAATGCCCGGATTCAATTGGCCGAATTACTGTTGCGTGATTACGGCAGTCCGCTGGACTTTGAAGACGCTTACCGTTGGTTGTATCACACCGTGACGGGCAACAAGCGTACCCACATCAAAATCGCCCGTTTGCGTCAGGGGCTGGAAAACCGTATGCCAGCCAATGTGATTGCCCGCGCCAAGCGCCGTGATGCCTTCTGGTAACCGATCTTATTCCCAGCGCAGTCAGCCATTATATGAGACATAAAAAAAGAGAAGCCGTTGCTTCTCTTTTTGCGTTTGTTTCTCTTGTTGTGCCCGCTGCTATGCTCGGGCTTAGTACAACGAGAAGCCGTGTTTACAGCACTTTGTGGGGACCGAAACACTCATAGTGCAGCTGGCTTTCTTGTACGCCCATCGCCAACAGTTGCTGAGCGACAGACTGCATGAACCCAACCGGACCACAGAAGTAATACTGCATGTCAGGGGTATCCAGCAACGCCGCCACGGCGTTCAGATCCATCATACCTGTGAATTGATAATCGGTGCCGAGAGTATCGCTGGCCTGTGGATCGCGATACCAGGTGTGGCTGCTGAAATGATCATGCGTTGTGGTCAGGGCTGATACGTGATCGCGGAAGGCATGGTGAGCGCCATCTTCGGCGGCATGCAGCCAGTGCACCGGTGCCTGATGGGCCGTCAAACTTTCCAGCATCGACAGGGTCGGGGTCAGGCCGACACCGGCTGAAATCAATACCACTGGCGTGGTCGGCGCTACCTCCAAGAAAAAGTCACCGGCGGGTGGCACTACATGCAGCACATCGCCGACTTGAACGTGCTGGTGGAGGTAAGTCGACACACGTCCGCCGTCTTCTTGTTTCACGGCGATGCGGTAGTGATCGCCCTGTGGCGCTGACGCGCAGCTGTACTGGCGGATCTCCTGATAGTCAAAATCCTCCGGCTTAAGGTACAGGCCCAGATATTGACCCGGTTTGAACGGGGCGACCTGGCCGCCGTCACACGGGGTCAGGGTAAAGCGGGTGATCACCGCACTTTCTTGCACTTTTTCACTCACCACAAACGGGCGCAAGCCTTGCCAGCCGCCCGATTGTGCGGCGTTGTCGGCGTAAATGGCCGCTTCACGCGCAATGAAAATGTCGGCCAAGACGCCATAGGCTTCTCCCCACGCATCCAATACCTCTTGGCCTGGCGAGAGCAGCTCATCAATGGTGGCCAGCAGGTGCCCGCCGACAATGGCATATTGCTCGGCGGTGATCAAAAAGCTGGTGTGCTTCTGGGCAATTTTTTCGACCGCTGGCAGAAGGGCAGCCAGATTGTCGATGTGGGTGGCATAGGCGCAAATGGCATTGAACAGGGCTTCACGCTGATCCCCATTACGCTGATTGCTCATGTTGAAAATGTCTTTGAGCTCAGGGTTATGGTGGAACATGCGCTCGTAGAAATGCGCCGTCAGGGCGGGCCCGGTTTGAGCAACGGCCGGGGTGGTAGCTTTGATAATCGCGATAGTTTCTGGGCTGAGCATGGTGTTACCTTTTTAATTGTTGTATTTTTAATGCATGTTATAACTTGTATCGTATCTATATCTTTTAGTCAATATCCAGATTAAAATGCCACCAGGAGGAGTTATTGTGCAGCTGACAAGTTTTACCGATTACGGCCTGCGTGCCCTGATTTACCTCGCGACCCTGCCACAAGGGGAGCTGGCGAGCATCACCAAAGTGACCGAAGTGTACGGGGTGTCCCGTAACCATATGGTGAAGATCATCAACAAGCTTGGCCAACTGGGGTATGTCGAGACCGTACGTGGCAAAAATGGTGGGATCCGTTTAGGCAAACCTGCCGATCAGATAGTAATTGGAGACGTTGTCCGGGCGATAGAACCCCTGCAGATAGTGAATTGCAGTGAAGCGTTCTGCCACATTACCCCAGCCTGCCGCCTGAAAGGCATGTTGTTTTCCGCGCGCCAAGCGTTCTTGGCCGAATTGGATCAGCACACCCTCGCCAGCTTGATTGACGATAATCTGCCTTTGCGTGCGTTGCTGGATCAGCCGATTGATTAATCGCAGCACCCATCAATAACTTCTCTACCTAAGGGGAGCCGAGAATTTCGACCTGGCTCCCGTCTGTTCACCCATGGCCTAGATATACTACAGTTATAACTTCGCCAACTTGGATCAAATTATGTCAAAAGGTACTACCGATTTACCGGTCGACCCTTTTCGCGATCGCGAAGCTTCAAACTACGAAAACCCGATCCCTAGCCGAGAAATGCTGCTAGAAGTGATCCGTGGGTTTTCCACCCCAATCAGCCGCGATCAGCTTTTTGCCGAGCTTAAGCTCGAAGGTGATGACCAGTACGAAGGCTTACGCCGTCGTCTGCGTGCAATGGAACGCGATGGCCAACTGATTTTTACTCGTCGCCAATGTTACGCCCTGCCAGAACGTCTGGATCTGATTAAAGGCCATGTGATTGGTCACCGTGATGGTTTTGGCTTCCTGCGTCCTGAAGGCACCAATGCCAAAGAAGACGATTTACTGCTTCCACATCACCAGATGCGTGGTGTGATCCATGGCGATTACATTCTGGCGCAAGTAGCCGGAACGGATAAGCGCGGTCGCCGAGAAGGCCGTGTCGTACGTGTATTGAAACACTACGAAGGCCAAATTGTCGGTCGCTTCTTTATTGAAGACGGCATGGGCTACGTGGTGCCGGATGATTCCCGCATCGCACAGGATATCGTGATCCCGAATGAGCATCGTATGGGTGCCCGTATGGGTAACGTCGTGGTGGTGGAAATCAACCAGCGTGCCACCCGTCAGTACAACGCCATGGGTAAAGTGGTGGAAGTGCTGGGCGAGAGCATGGCGCCGGGCATGGAAATTGAAATTGCCCTGCGTACCCACGACATTCCGCATGAATGGCCATCGGAAGTCGAGAAACAAATTCAAGGCTTGGGCGAAGAAGTGCCTGAGTCTGCCAAGCAAGGCCGCGTGGATCTGCGCAACCTGCCACTGGTGACCATTGATGGCGAAGATGCCCGTGACTTTGATGACGCCGTGTACTGTGAGCGTAAAAAGTCGGGTGGCTGGCGCTTGTGGGTAGCGATTGCCGATGTAAGTTACTACGTGCGTCCGGGTACCGCGTTGGATAACGAAGCGGTGAAGCGCGGTAACTCCGTGTACTTCCCGTCACAAGTGATCCCGATGCTGCCGGAAGTGCTGTCAAACGGCTTATGTTCACTGAACCCGCAGGTGGATCGCCTGTGTATGGTGTGTGAGATGACCATTTCAGATGCCGGTAAGCTGTCGGGTTACAAGCATTACGAAGCGGTGATGAATTCCCACGCGCGTCTGACGTACACCAAAGTCAGCAAAATGCTGGACGGTGACGAAGAGTTACGTGAGCGTTATGCGCCATTAGTGCCGCACCTGGAAGAGTTGTACAGCATGTACAAAGTCCTGAAAGGCGCGCGTGAAGAACGTGGTGCGATTGAATTTGAAACGGTGGAAACCCAGTTCATTTTCAATGCCGACCGTAAGATTGACCGCATTGTGCCGGCAGAGCGTAACGATGCGCACAAGATCATCGAAGAATGTATGATTTTGGCCAACATCGCCTCTGCCCGCTTTGTGGAAAAAGCCAAAGAGCCAGCGTTGTACCGCATCCATGATGTACCGGGCGAAGAGCGCTTGATGGCGTTCCGTGACTTTTTGGGTGAGTTGAGCCTGCAGTTGTCGGGTGGCTTGGAGCCATCACCAAAAGACTACGCAGCGCTGGCGCACATGATCCAGAACCGTCCGGACAAAGAGCTGATCCAAACCATGCTGCTGCGCTCGATGAAGCAAGCGGTGTATCAGGCTGATAATATCGGCCACTTTGGTTTGGCGCTGAGCCAGTACGCGCACTTTACCTCACCGATCCGTCGTTACCCGGATCTGACCTTGCACCGTGCGCTGAAGTACCTGATTGCCAAGCAAGCGGGTGAGAACACCGAGCGTTGGACACCAACCGGTGGCTACCATTACTCGTTTGACGAGATGGACACGCTGGGCGAGCAGTGCTCGATGACGGAGCGCCGTGCCGATGACGCAACCCGTGATGTGGCCGACTGGCTGAAGTGTGAGTACATGCAGGATCACGTCGGTGATGAGTTTGATGGCGTGATTGCGAACGTGACCGGCTTTGGTTTCTTCGTGCGTCTGAACGAGCTGAACATCGACGGTCTGGTGCATATCTCTAACCTGGCGAACGACTACTACCAGTACGATCCGATCGGCCAGCGTCTGATTGGTGATAACTCCGGTCAGGTGTACCGCTTGGGCGATACGGTGAAAGTGAAGGTGGCCTCAATTAACCTGAACGATCGCCAGATTGACTTTGATATTGTGGGCAGCACCCGCAAACCTCGCGGTGCCGGTAAAACGGCGAAAAACCGTGAGAAGCGCGGTGAGCAGAGCCGTACGCCAAAACAGCGTATGCGCAAAGCGGAAGGCATGCAGCGTCAGAGCCTGAAAGTGTACCGCGTCGAAGAGGGCGAAGCGCAGCAAGAGCAGCGTGCTAAGTCGAAAAAAGAACGCACGTCAGTACGCCAGAAGCTAAAAGCCGGCGCGATCCCGAAATTGGAAGGCGATAAAGCCCCAGCGGGCCGCAAGCATGATGCGGATGCTGACAAACCTAAGCACAAGAAAAAGACCAAAGCGCGCAAGAAGCAGCGTGCAGGTAAAAAAGAACGAGCAGCAAAGAAGAAATAAACCATGAGTAATGACATGATTTTCGGCATTCATGCCGTGAACGCAGTACTGGCGTCAGACCCATCTCGCTTCATTGAAGTGTTTGTACTGAAAGACCGTCAGGATGAGCGTCTGCTGCCAGTGATCAACGAACTGCAAATGTTGGGGATCACCATGCAACAAGCAGGCCGCAAAGCGTTGGATGACAAAGTGAAAGGCGCGTCACATCAAGGCATCGTGGCACGTGTACGTCCGGGTAAGCAGTACAATGAAAACGACCTGGATGACTTGTTGGCGGGCAAAGAAAACCCACTGCTGTTGGTGTTAGATGGCGTGACCGATCCCCACAACCTGGGGGCTTGTCTGCGTAATGCGGATGCTGCCGGTGCGGTGGCGGTGATTGTGCCGAAAGACCGTTCAGCCCAACTGAATGCGACCGCGAGCAAGGTCGCGTGTGGCGCGGCAGAAATCATGCCGTTGGTACGCGTAACCAACCTGGCGCGTACATTGCGTGCGTTGCAAGACAAAGGCGTCTGGGTTGTCGGTACGGCGGGTGAAGCCACCCATGATATCTACCAGAGCAAGCTGACCGGTCCGCTAGCGATTGTGATGGGCGCAGAAGGGGAAGGCATGCGTCGCCTGACCCGTGAAACCTGTGATGATCTGATCAAAATCCCAATGGCAGGTTCGGTATCCAGCCTGAACGTGTCGGTGGCAACAGGTATCTGCCTGTTTGAAGCAGTGCGTCAGCGTCAGTAATTGACGTTGCCCATTGTCTGAATAACAACCGGTGTTGCGCGTGGCGTGACACCGGTTTTTTTATGCCTGCGCGCCGGGGTGTCAGTCGCGACAAAAATCAGGCAAGCCCTGTGCCCTCTGGGATGTGGACGTCTATCTGTCTGAATAGCCAAGGCGATTGTGTTGGCAAGATATCTTCATCTCGGGCTGAAAATTCGCTTGCTTAAATTGTCCATTCTCTATACTATTCTGCCTCCAAATTCTCGGTTATTTTTCTTTAGTTCCTTGCTTCTCCTGGATGACCGAGCCAAATAGAGAAGCTGAATAATCCGTAAGGAGCAACCCATGCGTCATTACGAAATCGTATTCATGGTGCACCCAGATCAGAGCGAGCAAGTTGCTGGCATGATCGAGCGCTACACTGGTGCAATCAAAGATTCTGGTGGTCAGATTCACCGTCTAGAAGATTGGGGCCGTCGTCAAATGGCTTACCCAATCAACAAACTGCACAAAGCACACTACGTTCTAATGAACGTTGAAGCTGAGCAGTCTGTAATTGACGAGCTAGAGTCTAACTTCCGCTTCAACGATGCTGTGATCCGTAACATGATCATGCGCACTAAAGGCGCTATCACTGAGCCATCTCCAATGATGAAGGCTAAAGAAGAGCGTATTTCTAAGCGTGAAGAGCGTACAGAAACTGCACAGTCTGAAGACGAAGCAGCAGCTGAGTAATAACGAGTGACCAATCGTCTGGAGTTGTCTGGCGTTATCGCCAAAGACCCCAAACGAAGCCGCTCGTTGGCAGGAATTCCTCATTGTCACTTTGTGCTTGAGCACCGTTCTTACCAGCAAGAAGCTAATCTGCCACGGCAAGTGTATTGCTACATCAACGTGGTAGTTAGCGGGCAAGGTCAACAAGTTCTCACTCAAGATTTAGCTGTTGGCAGCCACATTAAGGTAGGAGGCTTTGTTTCTTACCAAACCGGTCGTAATGGCTTAGGTAAATTAGTGTTGCATGCCGACCACATTGAAAAAATTTAGTTCAGGAGATAAGCCCATGGCACGTTTCTTCCGTCGTCGTAAATTCTGCCGTTTCACTGCAGAAGGCGTTCAAGAGATTGACTACAAAGACGTAGCAACTCTAAAAAACTACATCACTGAAGCTGGTAAAATCGTACCTAGCCGTATCACTGGTACTCGCGCTAAATACCAGCGTCAGCTAGCTCGCGCTATCAAGCGTTCTCGTTACCTAGCACTTCTACCGTACACTGACAAGCATCAGTAATCGGTAGCGGTTTAATTAAGTTTAAGAGGACAAGATAATGCAAGTTATTCTACTTGATAAAATCGGTAACCTAGGTGGCCTAGGTGATCAGGTTAACGTTAAAGCTGGCTACGCACGTAACTTCCTAATCCCTCAGGGCAAGGCAGTTATGGCTACTAAAGCGAACGTTGAAATGTTCGAAGTTCGTCGTGCAGAACTAGAAGCTAAAGTTGCTGAGCAACTAGCTGCTTGTGAAGCTCGCGCTGAGAAACTAAACGCGCTTGAAGCTGTAGTTATCGCTTCTAAAGCGGGTGACGAAGGTAAACTATTCGGTTCTATCGGTACTCGCGACATCGCTGATGCAATCACTGCAGCTGGCGTTGAAGTAGCGAAGAGCGAAGTTCGTCTTCCAGAAGGCGCACTACGTACGACTGGCGAATTCGAGATCAGCATCCAGCTGCACTCTGACGTATTCGCAACAATCACTCTAAACGTTGTAGCTGAAGCTTAATCGTTTTTAGTGACAAAAAAACCAGCCTTCGGGCTGGTTTTTTTTTGCCTGCTATTTCGTGGCTGGGCTTGTGTGTGGCGCAAGCCGCAGGCCTGCTAGCAACAGCATGAGCATCGCAACGGCATTAGATTTTGAACAGCAGGTTGACAGTCATCGCGGAATCGCGCTTTTTCAGCCCGTCCGGTACCCAGCTGTTGAGCTTTTGGGTGTTACTCAGTTTGATGGCAACATGTTCATTGATAGCGGTGGTGAGGTTCACCTCGGTTTCCATCGTGCTGTTACTGTTGCCGGCAATACCTGTCATGCGCACATTGAGCTCGACGTCTTTGGAGGGTTTCCAGGTCATCTTGGCGCTGCCACGCAAAATCAGCTCATCGACCCTATCGCGTACAATGATGTCATCATCGTCGATTTCATCCAGATTGGGCTCTTGGTGGCGGTAACCGGGGCCGGCTTCCACTTCCATCTGGAAGGTTTCTCGGCGCACCAGCTGGTAACCGAGACCGGTCGCCAGGGTAAAATCAATGAAGTACGGCCCATAGCGGTCATCCACGTACGTGGCGTTACCCAGCACATAGGTGCGCTCATTGATTTTTTTATCGCTCTGCAGCTCTAGCTGCCCTTTACGCTTGTCTTCTTCCCCGTCTTTTTCTGCAAGCAGGTAGCGCGCTTCCGCCGTCTGACGATACTGATTTTTGACGTAAGTGATCCCGACACGGGTATTGAGCGTTTGAGAATCTGAATTACCGCCTAACGACTGGTAGCCCAGTTCAATCTCGCTGCTCCACGGTGGGGGGATAGGCGTAGGTCGGTCGTCATCCGTGGCATAGGCACAGGTGGTGGTCAGCAGTAACAATGCCAGCAGGGGTCTTGCCAAACGGCCTCCTCAGAGTGGGGTAACAGACGAGCGTGAATATTCACAGGACGCTGCAGTTTACCTCATTTATGTCAGCTTTTGGTTAACAATTGCAGTACGGTGACGGAAGTCTGCGTCAGTCGGCGTAATATAAGAATTGCCGAGGGGGAAATTCCGGTTCGGTGTGATGGCACTATATTGATAGGGTGACTCTTAGTATATAATGCCCGGCTCAGTTTCCGGCAAACACATCAATTCCTATGGCAGAAAAAAGCAAACCGAATTACCAAAAAGACACCAAAGTGGATGCGATGAAAATGGCGCCGCATTCTCTGGAAGCGGAGCAATCCGTCCTTGGTGGCCTTATCCTGGATAACGAAAAGTGGGATGTGGTCGCGGAGAAGGTGGTGGCCAAAGATTTCTACAGCCGTCCTCACCGTATCATTTTTGAAGGCACCGCAGCCCTGCTTGAAGGTGGTCAGCCACTTGATTTGATCACGCTGTCTGAGCACCTTGAGCGCTCCGACAAACTGGAAGATGTGGGCGGTTTTGCTTATCTGGCAGAGCTGGCCAAGAACACCCCGTCAGCGGCGAACATTTTGGCGTATGCCGAGATCGTACGTGAGCGCGCCTTGATTCGAGAAATGATCAGCGTCGCAAACGAAATTGCCGATGCCGGTTATGATCCGCAAGGCCGTGACAGTGAAGAGCTGTTGGACATGGCGGAAAGTAAGGTGTTTGCCATTGCCGAGCAGCGTACGTCGGAAAATGAAGGCCCGCAAAGCGTCGATACCATTTTGGAAAAGACCCTTGAGCGTATCGAGATCCTGTACCAAAGCCCACAAGACGGGGTGACCGGGGTCTCGACCGGCTTTACCGATCTGAACAAGAAAACCGCCGGTTTGCAGGGCTCTGACTTGATCATCGTGGCGGCACGTCCGTCGATGGGTAAAACCACCTTTGCGATGAACTTGTGTGAAAACGCTGCCATGGAGCAAGAGAAGCCGGTGCTGATCTTCTCGCTGGAAATGCCCGCAGAACAAATCATGATGCGTATGCTGGCGTCCTTGTCGCGCGTTGATCAGACCAAAATCCGTACCGGTCAGTTGGATGACGAAGACTGGGCACGCATTTCGTCGACGATGGGTATTCTGATGGAAAAGAAGAATATGTACATCGACGACAGCTCTGGTCTGACGCCAACCGAAGTGCGTTCCCGCGCACGCCGTATTGCCCGTGATAACGGCGGTCTGAGCATGATCATGATCGACTACCTTCAGCTGATGCGTGTACCGGGTTATCAGGATAACCGTACTCTGGAAATCGCCGAGATCTCCCGCTCGTTGAAAGCACTGGCGAAAGAGCTGAATGTGCCGGTGGTGGCGCTGTCGCAGCTTAACCGATCGTTGGAGCAACGTGCTGATAAACGTCCGGTAAACTCCGACTTGCGTGAATCCGGTGCGATCGAGCAGGATGCCGACTTGATCATGTTCATCTACCGTGATGAGGTGTATCACGAAGACAGTGCCCTCAAAGGCATCGCCGAAATCATTATCGGTAAGCAGCGTAACGGTCCTATCGGTACCGTGCGCTTAACGTTCCAAGGCCAGTTCTCGCGGTTCGACAATTATGCCGGCCCGGCCTTTGATGAAGAATAACAAACAGATATTTGCGGCACAGCAACAGTAGGATTTTTGATGAAGGCGGCAACAGCGTATATCAACACACAGGCACTGACTCATAACATTGGCCAGATCCGTGCACAGGCGCCCACGAGCAAGGTGTTGGCGGTCGTGAAGGCCAACGGGTACGGCCATGGTTTGGCTCACGTTGCCCGCAGCCTGCCGGATGTGGATGGTTTT
The DNA here is from genome assembly GCF_001029435.1 of Photobacterium aphoticum. Classification (GTDB taxonomy): domain Bacteria; phylum Pseudomonadota; class Gammaproteobacteria; order Enterobacterales; family Vibrionaceae; genus Photobacterium; species Photobacterium aphoticum. The sequence goes on from NZ_LDOV01000028.1 coordinate 25,729, forward strand.
GGTGTTGCCCGCATCGAAGAAGCCCTGACGTTACGTGCAGACGGCATCGTTAAACCGATCCTGCTGCTGGAAGGCTTCTATGCGGCCAAAGATCTGCCTGTGCTGGTCACGAACAATATTCACACCGTGGTGCACTCTATCGAGCAGCTGGAAGCGTTAGAGCAGGCGGCGCTGGATAGCCAGGTGGTAGTGTGGGTGAAAATCGATACCGGCATGCACCGTTTGGGCGTGCGTCCGGAGCAGTTTGAGGAATTTGTTTCTCGTCTGCATGCTTGCCCTAACGTGGCTAAACCACTGCGTTACATGAGCCACTTTGGGTGTGCGGATGAGCTGGGCAGCAATGTGACCACCGATCAAATTGATACTTTCCTGCACCTGACGGAAGGCTGCCGTGGCGAGCGCTCTTTAGCGGCCTCGGCGGGGGTACTGGCGTGGCCGGATAGTCATCTGGAATGGATCCGCCCGGGGATCATCATGTACGGTGTCTCGCCGTTTGTGGAAGTGGATCGCTCGGCTGATGCGTTTGCATTGAAACCGGTGATGACCTTGGCATCGAGCCTGATCGCGGTGCGTGAAGTGAAAAAAGGCGAAACCGTGGGTTACGGCGGGATCTGGACCAGTGAACGTGACACCAAAGTGGGTGTGATTGCCATTGGTTACGGTGACGGTTACCCGCGTACGGCGCCTAATGGCACTCCTGTGCTGGTGAACGGCCGTATCGTGCCGATGGCAGGCCGAGTGTCGATGGACATGCTGACGGTTGATTTAGGCCCGGATTCGACCGACAAAGTGGGCGATGAAGCCATTTTGTGGGGCGAAGGCTTGCCGGCAGAAATCGTGGCCGAGCACATTGGCACCATTGCGTACGAATTGGTGACCAAGCTGACTTCGCGCGTGAACATGAGCTACCTGTAAGCGCCTCGCGAACCACATCGCTGAACTTCAAACATGCCGCCTTGGGTTATCCCTGAGGCGGCATTTTTTATGGCCGTTATTCGGCCTCACCCTGCAAGGTGATCACCAGCGTACGAGCGCCCCCCTGATCACGGTGCTCGCCCAGATAAATGCCCTGCCACGTTCCGAGCGCAAAACGCCCTTGTGTAATCGGCAGGGTCACACTGCTGCCCAGCAGGGAAGCCTTGATGTGGGCCGGCATATCGTCATCGCCTTCATAGGTATGGCGGTAAAAGGGCGCCCGCTCTGGCACGCTGTGGTTGAAATGGGCTTCCATATCATCGCGCACGGTGGGATCGGCGTTTTCATTGAGTGTCAGACTGGCGGAAGTGTGCTGGATGAAGATATGGGCCAAGCCGCAGCGAAATTGGCGCAGTTGGGGCAGATGTTGTTCAATTTCATCGGTGATGAGATGGAAACCCCGGCGACGGGGACGCAGTTGAATGGTCTTCTGGAGCCACATCTTACTCATTCCTCTTTCGTTATCTGTTAATAAGTGTGATATTGGTCGAACATGTTGCGCACCCTCGCACCTATCATTTACTCTGTCATTTCGTGACCTGACGCAATGCAGGTAGGCAAGGCTTCGCGTCATAATTATTCATAAGTTGTAAAATTACAAACATAGTGAGGACCACGTCGGTTGCGCTACACTTGGGGCAACACGTCTAACACTATGCACTTAGATCGGGGATCCATAGCTTGGATGATTCTGACTAGGCTAATGGATTAACAATTAAAAATCAGGAACTTCACATGTTGAAAAATATCAATCCAACTCATACTGAGGCGTGGAAAGCGCTGACTGCTCACTTTGAAGATGCAAAAGATATGCAGCTAAGCGCGTTGTTTGCCAAGGACAGCGAGCGTTTCAACACTTTCTCAGCGAACTTTGGTGACGATATCCTTCTGGATTACTCAAAGAACCTTATCACTGAAGAGACCATGGCGAAGCTGTTTGCACTGGCTGAGCAAACTGAAGTGAAAGCGGCAATTGCAGATCTGTTCAGCGGCGAGAAGATCAACAAGACAGAAGATCGTGCGGTACTGCACGCGGCACTGCGTAACCGCAGCAACACGCCAATCATCGTTGATGGTGAAGACGTGATGCCTGGTGTGAACGCGGTACTGGAAAAGATGCGTGCGTTTACGTCTCGTATTGTTGACGGTGAGTGGAAAGGTTACACCGGTCAGGCAATCACTGACGTGGTAAACATCGGTATCGGCGGCTCTGATCTGGGTCCATACATGGTGACAGAAGCGTTGATGCCTTACAAAACGCGTCTGAACATGCACTTCGTGTCTAACGTTGACGGTACGCACATCGCAGAAACACTGAAGTCTCTGAACCCTGAAACCACGCTATTCCTTATCGCGTCTAAAACCTTCACCACACAAGAAACCATGACCAACGCCCTAACGGCGCGTGACTGGTTCCTGGCGACGGCTGGCGATCAAGCGCACGTGGCGAAACACTTCGCTGCGCTATCGACTAACGGTAAAGCGGTGTCTGAGTTCGGTATTGATACCGACAACATGTTTGAGTTCTGGGACTGGGTTGGCGGTCGTTACTCACTGTGCTCTGCGATCGGTCTGTCTATCAGCCTGTCTATCGGTTTTGATAACTTCGTGGCGCTGCTTGAAGGTGCACACGCGATGGATCAGCACTTTGCACAAGCACCGCTTGAGCAGAACCTGCCTGTTATCCTGGCGTTGATCGGTATTTGGTACAACAACTTCCACGGCGCGGAATCTGAAGCGATCCTGCCTTACGATCAGTATCTGCACCGTTTCGCGGCGTACTTCCAGCAAGGTAACATGGAATCAAACGGTAAGTGCGTTGACCGTGGCGGCAACCCAATTGATTACCAGACTGGCCCAATCATCTGGGGTGAACCAGGTACGAACGGTCAGCACGCGTTCTACCAGTTGATCCACCAGGGTACGAAATTGATCCCATGTGACTTCATCGCACCTGCGATCAGCCACAACCCACTGGGCGATCACCATCCTAAACTGATGGCGAACTTCTTTGCACAAACGGAAGCCTTGGCCTTCGGTAAGACCAAAGAGCAAGTGGAAGCGGAATTCCTAGCCGCAGGCAAGACACTGGAAGAAGTGGCGGAATTGGTACCATTTAAAGTGTTTAACGGTAACCGTCCAACCAACTCAATCCTTGTGAAGCAAGTGACACCGGCGGTACTGGGCTCACTGATTGCCCTGTACGAGCACAAGATCTTCACCCAAGGTGTGATTTGGAACATCTACAGCTTCGATCAGTGGGGTGTAGAGCTAGGTAAACAACTGGCGAACAATATCCTGCCAGAGCTTGCGGACAACACTGCAGTATCAAGCCACGACAGCTCAACCAACGGTTTGATCAACGCGTTCAAACAGTGGCGCAGCTAAGGGTAAGCGGGTAGCGAGTTTACACTCGGTACTCCGTAGAAAATAAAAACGCCGCATTCAATGCGGCGTTTTTGTTATCGGTGACAGAGGATCTTAAGACAGTGCAACCACTTCACTTGCTTGTGGACCTTTCTGACCATCAGTGACGATAAACTCGACGCTTTGACCTTCCTGCAGCGTGCGGCGGCCTTGTGCTTGAATCGCACTAAAGTGAACGAAGACATCCTTGCCGTCAGCACCAGAAATGAAGCCAAAGCCTTTTTCATCGTTGAACCATTTAACGGTTCCAGTCAGTTTGTTCATGTTTCGATCTTTCCTTTGAATGTGGGTTGTTCCTGCTTGCTTTGACGTACAAGCGACGTAATAAGCAAGTGATGCGGCAGACGGCATCGCGTCATACGCTTATTGATGCCTATCTAGCATACTGAGTCTAGATCGATTAGATGACAGTTGGTAGTTTTTTGTCTAAGAATTGTGCCAAGTTCACAGAAAAATCAAAGTGATAAAATTGACGATAAGCCAGTGTGCCGTTGTGCTGCACATTGCGCAGAGAACGGCACAGGCTATACGGCTTAGCTATCGAAGCAGATTTCGATAAAGGCTTGGCCGTGTTCAGACACGAACGGCATGATAATGATGGTGCCGTCGCATTTGTGGGTAATGGTGTGGCCGCGTCCGGAGACTACTGCCGGTGTCGCCATATCAAAATCATGGCCTTGGTCAGCCAGCATACGCTTTGCGCCACCGGTCACCATGTTGGTGATTTCACCGACCATGTCCGTGACTTCTTCATTGATCCCGTTCGGGCGCTCGCCCAGCATGCGTTGCATGATTTCAAGCGCCAGAGACTCATCAAAAGTGATCGACATCGAGCCTTTGGTTGTGGGACCGATCATGCCAATCAAGCCAGAGACATCGCCACGGGCGACATGATCGCGTTTTAGACGTGGCTTTTGTGGAGCCAGATCCATGGATGCCATCGTTTTAAGGACATTTAACAATGACGCCAAGAAAGGGTTTACAAATTCTGCGCGCATAATCTGATCACGATAGTTCTTGTTTTACGAGAAAAACACTCAGTTATCTTTACATTGCTGGCATACGCCATGGCTTTCTACCACATGGTGCGTGATAGCAAATCCGTTTTGCTCGGCGCGGTGTCGAAGCAACTTCGCCAACTCATCATCATGACATTCTTCCACGGCACCGCATTGATCGCAGATCAACAGTTGTGAGCAGTGGTCAGCATGATCCAGAAGACAACAGGCAATATAGCTATTGGTGGACTCCACCTTATGAATAAAGCCTTGGGCGAGAAGGAAATCGAGAGCACGGTAAACGGTAGGCGGTTTCGCTTGGGGTTCACTTTCTCGCAATAGATCCAAAAGCTCATAAGCACTGATCGAATGACGTTGTTCAATGATCAGCGATAATGTCTTAAGTCTTTGAGGTGTAAGCCTTACTCCCCGTTGCTCACAGAGCTGCTGGGCGGTTTCCAACAACTGCCTCTTGTTTGCCATATGACCTCAAAATACAAGCGAATGAGTGCCGTATTCTAACATATTCATCGATAAACGTATCTCCGTTATCAAGATTCGTTTGTCTTCAGGAAAAGAAAGCGTGCCAGAGATCACGGGCTGCTCGACGAAAAAGTGTACACAGGGGTATGAAATACCCGAAATGAGCATATATCGGTACAGCTTATTTTGCTCAAAGCATCTTTTATCTGTACGGCATTTTTTTCTGTCGAGTGCAATGTTCGTAACTCATTGATTTTTAATGGCGGGATGGGGTGTGCAGCTTTTTAGGTATTATATTCCAAAAGCTCAAAAGCCTGCACAATTTACCTTTCTGTTTTTAATTTTATTTAAAATCAATGACTTATGTTTTGCTGATGTAAAGGTCATAAAGTTTGCCATATGACTTTTAATATTAATTATGTGTGTACAGCTTTTACGTTATATTTCATCTAAAAGATTTTTATGCTTAGTTTTTTGTACTTGTTGTTACGGTAAGTGATTGATTTATCTTTGTGAAAATAGTCTGTACAGGTTTTTGGGTTGTTGGTGTCCAAAAGCTATTTTTGCTGTACGGTTTGATTTGCTATTTATTTAAATTTTTGATTTAAATCTATTTTTTTTGCGTTGGTCATTTGGCTTGTTATGTGCTTTTTGATTTCAAGGGCAAGCCGTTTTTGCACGGTGAAATGAAGTGAAAAGCACACCATAGGCCAAATACTCGATGTGCCACTGAATGTGTAAATAATGATGACGGGGCGTGGGTTCGTGTGCGCCTGTGCAAACGGGGGAAACGCGCGTGGAAGGTGATGTTAGTTGGGCTTGTGGGTGGAATAGGGTAGAATCCGCTCTCTTTGTTACCGCCTACCCAGAGCGCAGCCTGTCGGCCACCTTGGGAAGGTGCGTGTAACAATGAGTACGAGCCGAATACTTAAGTAGCAAAGCTAACACTCAAGCTGCGCACCAAGGCCGTACTCCATACAGTCACACCCAGTACGTAAGTAAATAGGTTAAGCGGGTCAATAACGAGGTTTTCCGATGACAGATAACGCTGTTGTATTGAATGAACACACAACGAACGAGCAGGCTCAGGCAGAAACACACCCAGCGTGCCGTTTCTCTATCGCCCCAATGCTCGACTGGACGGATCGCCATTGTCGTTATTTTCACCGTCTGCTGAGTGGTCACACGCAGTTGTACACAGAAATGGTGACAACCGGTGCGATTATTCACGGTAAAGGCGATTACCTGGCTTATAACGAAGAAGAACACCCATTGGTGTTGCAGCTAGGCGGTTCAAACCCGGCGGAATTGGCGCACTGTGCCAAGCTGGCGCAAGAGCGTGGCTATGATGAAGTGAATATCAACGTGGGTTGTCCGTCAGATCGCGTACAGAACGGCCGTTTTGGTGCGTGCCTGATGGGTGAAGCCGAGTTGGTGGCACAAGGTGTGGCCGCGATGCGTGAAGTCGTGGACATTCCGGTTTCTGTGAAAACCCGCATCGGTATTGATGATCAAGATTCGTATGAATTTTTGACTGACTTTATTGGTATTGTGAGCGAGAAAGGTGGCTGTAAGGACTTTACCATTCACGCCCGTAAAGCCTGGTTGAGTGGCCTGAGCCCGAAAGAAAACCGCGAGATCCCACCGCTGGATTACCCACGCGTGTACCAATTGAAGCGTGATTTCCCGCATTTGACCATGGCGATCAACGGTGGTGTGAAGACGATGGAAGAGATCGAAGCACACCTTCAGCACATGGATGGCGTAATGGTAGGCCGTGAAGCGTACCAGAACCCTTACTTGCTGGCTGAAATTGACCAGCGCCTGTTTGGTAGCAGCGATCCGGTGAAAAAACGCCGCGAAATCGTGGAAGCCATGTACCCGTACATTGAGCGTCAGTTGGCTGAAGGTACATACCTAAACCACGTTACGCGTCATATGCTGGGCTTGTTCCAGAACATGCCGGGTGCGCGTCAGTGGCGTCGTCACATCAGTGAAAATGCCCACAAGCCTGGCTCGGGGATTGAAGTGCTTGAGCAAGCGCTCGCGAAAATTCCTGCGCATTTGGATGTTTAACGCCCCTATCGCGTAAGCAGGCATGAAAGAGAAACGATGGTCACGGCCATCGTTTTTTTATGCCTGTACTTTTGTCTCGGGCTGGCGGTTGGCATATTTCACCATAAGGTTGGTGAAATACACCAACTGACCTTATGCGATGATACCGAACCTTGAGCGTGATCCTTGTCTAACTGATTGAAAATAAATAATCGCAACACAAATTGTCAGGTTGGTCTGATTTGTGCTTTGTTATGATCAGGATAAGAAAAAAGGAGAAATAAAATGGTCGAATTACTGTTTTTGTTAGCGTTTGCCGGTGTCCTGTTTTTCACCGGGATCAGCATTGTGGGTATGGCGTTGGCGGTGGCTGTCGGTTTTGTGGTGATGGCGGTCGCCGGCATGATCGGTATGGTCTTTAAACTGCTGCCATGGCTGATTTTGATTGCCGTGGTAGTGTGGATTTACCGTGACCGTAAAGGTGAGCGGCCACGTTACTAAACGATGATTTGTGTTGTCGCGGTGGCTTCTTTCTTTGCATCACAGTAAAACGTCAGTCGGGTGACGGGAATGGGTTCTCGTCACGACCGTAACGTGATGGAATGAATATGTTTTTTAGTATTGGTATTGAGTCACCCAAAAGTGATAACGACGCGTATGGTATTGCTGTCCCGGCGTTGTGTGTAGGGCATTATGGGTGTTTCAGTGCCGCTGATAGTCTTGCTGATGTGACACGCTGCGCGCAAGATGCGATCCGCAGCATACTCATGTGCATGGTTGACGATCGGTTCGATATTCGAGGTCTTGTTGATGCGGGAACCTTGGTTTATCAAACACACGAAGATTACGCGCATTGTGATACTTGGTTAATGGTCGAGGTTGATTTATCGGGCTATCTGGCGGGATAAAAAGGATGCACGCAGCAGCACTGGCGTTGGATGTATGTTGAGCTCGTTGTGTATCGCTGAACCGCGTGATCTCGCTTCACGATAGGGCGCTGTGAGCACGCAACATGTTGATAGAAGTATCTAATACCTAATGGAAATGCGGCTTTCTTGAACAGCATCTGGTATAGTCTGCGCCGTTTATACATATACTAAGAAAAGAGCGGAGACTCGAAATGAAAAAATTAGCGCTTTCTGCGGTAGCTGCCGCTGTTGCGTTATCAGCGGCGCTTCCAGCGCAAGCTGCTGTTCTTCTAGGGGTTAAAGCCGGTGCTGACGCATGGTTTAACGACGCAAAAGTTAACGATAGCCGTGCGTTTAGCGACAGCAACACGTCAGGCTCTTACTACGTTGCACTAGAGCACTTCATTCCCCTGATCCCAAATGCGCGCATCCGTTACACTGACGTGGACAACGGCAATGTGTCATTCGGTCAGACTGACTTCACAGCTTACTACGAAATTCTGGATAACGACGCGATCGCACTGGATCTCGGTGTGTCTCTGAGCCAGTTCAGCTCGGGTGAATTCAACGGTCAGTCGTTTGATGAGTGGCTACCAAGCCTGTACGGTAACGTAGAGCTGGGTATCCCAATGACGCCACTGTCTGTGTTTGGTGATCTGAACGTAGGTAGCTACGACGGTTCAAGCACGGTAGACGGCATGGCGGGTGTGAAGTGGAGCGTACCGCTTATCGCTTTGGATCTGAACATGCGCGCGGGCTACCGTGTGATGGATTACGATTTCGACTTCGTACGTAACAGTGCAGGTCAGTTCTACGCGGACGGTTGGTTCGCAGGTGTAGAACTGGATTTCTAAGCGCAATCGCGCGACAGAGACCGTTATTGATTAAGAAAAGCCACGCATGATCGTGGCTTTTTTGTTGCCTGTTTTCTCGATTGTGTACCATTTTTATAGAAGGTTATGCAGTAAGGAAGTGGGCATATGACATTAACTGAATTGCAGCACCTCTACAGTACCAGCGAAATTGTGGAAGCCGTGATTGAGCCGTCGATTCAGGCCAATGGTTGGATCGTCGAATTTCGCCACCGTCGCGGGGGCTTTGTCCCGTTAACTGACGGTGCTGGTAGTGAAAAGTGTTATCACGACATCGACACGGCCACCGAGCGGGCCTTTGAAGTGGGCTTTCATCAAGTCCGGATTGCGGACACTTTCTGATCCCAACACCGTGTAAGGGCGGAAGGATCAGCCTTCCGCCGCCACGGTTATCCTTCCAAAAAGTTATAAAACATTCTTATCTATTCTTTCTTGTTATTTCCTTGAGTAGCTAATCTAACCCTACGCAATGTATAGGGATCGTCGTGTCATGTTACTAAAGGAACTTTCAGCCCTGGCCAGCCCGTTGAATGATCAAAAACTCGATCAGCTTCAGCAAGCCGCCAGCGAGCTTTCGCCACAGCAGCTGGCGTGGATCAGTGGATATTTTTGGGGACTCAGCCAAACCGCTGTTGCGGGTGAGGCACAGCCAGCCGGTCTGCCGGTTGCCGCTGTCGCCAGCCAGCCAGCCGGTAAGCTGACTATCATTTACGCCTCTCAAACCGGTAACGCCAAAGGGGTCGCACAGGCTCTGAAAGACGAGGCGGATGCGGCCGGTATTGCGGCCGAGCTGTTCTCGGCCGGTGATTACAAAGGCAAAAACCTCGCCAAAGAAACCCATGTCATTATCGTGGCCTCTACCCACGGTGAAGGGGAAGCCCCGGATGACGCTATCGAGCTGCATGAATTCTTACAATCGAAAAAAGCGCCGAAGCTGCCGAATCTGGAATATGCCGTGATTGGCCTAGGGGACTCGAGCTACGAGTTCTTCTGTCAAACTGCCAAAGACTTTGATACTTACCTAGCCAAGCTGGGTGCCAAGCCGATGCTGGATCGTCTGGATTGTGATGTGGACTACGATGCTCCGGCGGCCACATGGCGTGCGCAGGCACTGGAAAAAGTGCAGGCAACATTGGTCAAAGCAGATGCCCAAGTGGTGCAACTGCCCGTCGGCCAAGCCGCTGCCGCGCCGTCTGCATTCAACAAGCAAAATCCGTTTGAAGCTTCGCTGCTGGTGAGCCAGAAAATTACCGGGCGCAACTCCGGCAAAGACGTGCGTCATGTGGAAATTGACTTAGAAGGCTCAGGCCTGACTTACCAGCCGGGTGATGCGCTGGGCGTGTGGTACAGCAACGATGCAGAGTTGGCAGCGGCGATCATCGCCAAAGTCGGGCTGAATGAGGATGACACGGTTGAGGTGGACGGCCAGTCGGTTTCGTTAATACAGGCGCTCATCAATGACTATGAAATCACAGCGGCGAACCCGCAGTTGGTGACGCGTTATGCCGAACTGTCAGGCAGTAAGAAGCTGGCCAAGCTGGTGGAAGACAAAGACAAGTTGCGTGAGTATGCCGCCAATACTCAAGTGATTGATGTACTCGGTGAGAAGAAAACCGTCTTGGATGCTGCGCAACTGGTCGGCCTGCTACGCCGCTTAACGCCACGCCTGTATTCCATCGCATCGAGCCAGGAAGAAGTGGGTGAAGAAGTGCACCTGACAGTGGGCTTGGTGGAATACGCCAAAGGGGAAGAAACCCGTCAGGGAGGCGCGTCCAGCTACTTAGCGCAGCGTCTGGAAGAAGGCGACAGCGTGAAGGTGTTCGTGGAAACCAACAACCACTTCAAGCTGCCGGCCGATGACAATACGCCAGTGATTATGATTGGTCCGGGCACCGGTATTGCGCCGTTCCGTGCCTTCGTGCAGGAGCGTGATAACCGCGACGCGGCGGGCAAGAACTGGTTGTTTTTTGGTGACCGTACCTTTACCGAAGATTTCCTCTATCAGGTGGAATGGCAGAAATACCTCAAGAGCGGCATTGTGAACCGCTTGGATGTGGCCTTTAGCCGCGATCAGGTTGAGAAAGTGTACGTGCAGCACCGCTTGCTCGAGCATGGTGCCGAAGTGTGGCAGTGGCTGCAAGACGGCGCGCATGTGTATGTGTGTGGGGATGCCAACCGCATGGCCAAGGATGTTCATGATGCCCTGTTGACCATTGCCGAGCAGCAAGGCCAGCAAACCCGTGAGCAGGCGGAGCAATATTTGAATGATCTGCGTAAGAGCAAGCGTTATCAAAAGGATGTGTACTAATGAGCGAACAAAAATTATCAGATAACGAACGTCTCAAGCGCGAAAGTAACTTCTTACGTGGCACCATTGAAACCGATCTGAGCGATCAGATCACCGGTGGCTTTACTGCGGATAACTTTCAGTTGATCCGTTTCCACGGCATGTACCAGCAGGATGACCGTGATATCCGCGCCGAGCGTGCTAAGCAGAAACTGGAACCGCTGCATAATGTCATGCTGCGGGCCCGTATGCCGGGCGGGGTGATCACACCGACCCAGTGGCTGGCTATCGACAAGTTTGCCGAAGCGCACACCCTGTACGGCAGCATCCGTTTGACCACACGCCAGACGTTCCAGTTTCACGGTGTGCTGAAGCCAAACATTAAGTTGATGCATCAGACCCTTAACCAGATCGGCATCGATTCCATCGCCACAGCAGGGGATGTGAACCGAAACGTATTGTGTACCACCAATCCGGTTGAGTCTGAACTGCATCAGGAAGCCTACGAGTGGGCGAAAAAGATCAGTGAGCACCTGTTGCCGAAAACCCGTGCGTATGCCGAGATCTGGCTGGATGGGGAAAAGCTGGAAACCACCGATGAAGAGCCGATTTTAGGCAGCACCTACCTGCCGCGTAAGTTCAAAACCACGGTGGTGATCCCGCCGCAAAATGATGTGGATGTGCATGCCAACGATCTGAACTTTGTCGCGATTGCCGAAGAGGGCAAGTTAGTCGGCTTTAATGTGCTGGTGGGCGGCGGATTGGCCATGACCCACGGGGACAAATCCACGTACCCACGCCGTGCCGATGATTTTGGTTTTGTGCCATTGGAGAAAACACTGGACGTGGCTGCCGCCGTGGTCACCACGCAGCGCGACTGGGGTAACCGTTCTAACCGTAAGAACGCGAAAACCAAGTACACCCTGGATCGTGTCGGCAGTGATGTGTTTAAAGCGGAAGTGGAAAAACGTGCCGGTATCGCCTTTGCGCCAAGCCGCCCGTATGAATTTACCGATCGCGGCGACCGTATTGGCTGGGTAGAAGGTATTGATGGTAAACACCATTTGGCCTTGTTCATCGAAAATGGCCGTTTGTTGGATTACCCGGGTAAACCGCTTAAAACCGGTGTGGCAGAAATCGCCAAAATTCATCAGGGTGATTTCCGTATGACGGCCAATCAGAATTTGATCGTCGCAGGCGTGCCAACGGCAGAAAAAGCAAGGATCGAAAAGATCGCGCGCGATCATGGTCTGATCGACGACGGTGTCAGTGAGCAGCGTAAAAACTCCATGGCGTGTGTGTCGTTGCCGACCTGTCCGTTGGCGATGGCGGAAGCGGAGCGCTTTTTGCCTTCTTTTGTTACCGATGTGGAGCAGATCTTGGAAAAACACGGGTTACCGAAAGACGACAACATCATTTTGCGTATCACGGGCTGTCCGAACGGGTGTGGTCGCGCCATGTTGGCGGAAATCGGCTTAGTAGGTAAGGCGCCGGGGCGTTATAACTTCCATCTGGGCGGCAACCGTAACGGCACCCGCGTGCCAAAGATGTACCGAGAAAACATTACCGTTGATCAAATCCTCGAAGACATTGATCAGCTCGTCGCGCGCTGGGCCAATGAACGGGAAGACGGTGAAGGGTTCGGTGATTTCACCATTCGAGCTGGCATCATTGCGCCGGTCGAAGTCTCAAAGAGGGATTTCTATGCCTGATGTGAACTTTTCACAGTTATTACAGCAAAGTAAAGTCGACCAAATACTGCAACTGGCGGCCATCAATGCCGAGTTAGAAGCCATGACGGCGCAACAACGGGTCGCATGGGCGCTGGAGCACCTGCCGGGGCAGTTTGCGCTGGCGTCGAGTTTTGGTATTCAATCGGCCGTCATGCTGCATCTGGTCACCCAAGTACAACCGTCGATCCCGGTGATTGTGACCGACACCGGTTATCTGTTTCCGGAAACCTATCAGTTCATAGATAGCCTGACCAAACAGCTTAATTTGAACCTGCACGTGTACCGTGCCGAGCAAAGTGCAGCCTGGCAGGAAGCCCGTTTTGGCCAACTGTGGACGCAGGGGCTGGAGGGGATCAAACAGTATAATCGTATCAACAAGGTTGAGCCGATGCGTCGTGCCTTGGATGAATTGCAGGTCAGCTCTTGGTTTTCAGGGTTGCGCCGTGAGCAGTCAGACACTCGAGCCTCACTGCCGGTACTGGCGATTCAAAATGGGTTGTTTAAGTTCTTGCCGCTCATTGACTGGACCAATCAGGATATTGAGCAGTACCTGTCGGCCCATCAGTTGCCGTACCACCCGCTCAAAGCGGAAGGGTACTTATCAGTAGGTGATACCCATACCACGAAGAAGTGGGAGCCGGGGATGAAAGAAGCCGATACGCGCTTTTTTGGTTTAAAGCGTGAATGTGGCCTGCATGAAGACGATGTGGAAGCGGACGGCTCTGGGATTTGATCGTACTTATCGCCTCTGAGCAGATGTTAACTAGACAGTGATGAACACTGACGGTTAATTTGTATCGAAGGGTAGAGTGGTAAAAAAGCCTTACTGTATGGCCAGTAAGGCTTTTTTTTATGTGTTTTCTTTTGTCAGTAACGGATTTTAACCTGTGTCTGACAGAACAATCTGGCTGTGGCAGTAATGTGCTGCGCGTGATTATTCTGCGTCAGGGGCGGGCACACCTTCACCTTGTGGTTGCATCCAGACTTTACCGAGGCTGTCGAGCAGACCGGCACTGGCCCCTTGATCGCCCAAAAATTGCATCACGAGCGGTACAAACTGAGTCACCATGCTGGCATCCATCCCCAAGGCGGAGAAGATTTGGTTGATGGTATCCATATTGCCGAGCAGGGCACCCAGACCGGCTGGCAGGCTATCGGTTAAGGCTTCCGCGCCAGGGATCATCTTGGCCAGTTCAGTGGCTTGTTCTCCACCCAGTTGGCTCGAGGCGATAGACAGCAGCGCCCCGGCACCGCCAGCGGCTTGTTCCGGAGAAATCCCGAGCTGTTGGGTGAGCACATCGGTCAGCGGGTTGTTAAGAGCCGCTTCGACCTTTTCTTCCTCACCGCCGCCCCCGAACAGATCCGACAGGCTAAAGGCTGAAGCGGTTGTAGGAATGATCAGGCTAAAGATAATCAGTAATGTGGACCAGAATGAACGTGTCATCACTGTCCTCCTTGTGATGGAATAAACGGAATAGGACTCATCTTGCTGTAGTAAGACTAGTCAGGAATGTGGCTAGGATACCAAATTAAAATGCAAAAAAATGATGAAGGTGTAAATAGGGGAAATCGCAGGTGTAAACTTGGGTAGGATAGGGAAAGCGTGTCTGACTGGGGGCAGAAAGAAAAAACGGCACCGAAGCGCCGTTTTGTCGATAAGTCGAATGACTTACAGGATGTCTAGAAGCTCAACTTCAAACACAAGTGCTGCATATGGAGGGATCGCTGCACCTGCGCCGCGCTCACCGTATGCAAGGTCTTGAGGAATGTACAGTTTCCACTTAGAACCCACAGGCATCATTTGTAGGGCTTCAACCCAACCTTTGATTACGCCAGTCACTGGGAACTCAGCTGGCTGGCCGCGAGATACAGAGCTGTCGAATACAGTACCGTCAGTTAGCTCACCGTGGTAGTGAACACGTACTTGCTTGTCTGCAGTTGGGATTTCACCGTTGCCTTCAACCAGTACTTCGTACTGTAGGCCAGATTCGGTTACTGTTACTTCAGGACGTTGTGCGTTATCGTTTAGGAACGCTTCGCCTTCTGCAGCCGCTGCTTTAGCTTGTTCTTGACGTGCCGCTTCTGCTTGAGTATGTAGTTCACGCAGTGCGTTGTTGATGTCATCAACTTCGATTTCTGGCATTTCGCCAGCTAGAGAAGTTGCGATACCTTTAGCGATAGCAGCTACGTTTAGACCTTCTAGGCCGCTTTGTGCTAGCTGCTGGCCCATTTGTAGGCCGATACCGTAGCTTGCTTTAGTTTCTACTGTATCCAATTTTACGTCAGACATGGTGTCATCTCTTTGGTAGAGTGAATAAAGCAAGCAGGATAACAGTTTCTCCCCCCGAGGGTAAACCATTGTAACAAGCTGTCGATTGATAGCGTGATTTGGAAAGCGCTGGAGAGTTGAGTATGGGACAGGCCAAACGCCGTTCAAAGAAGCAAAGTGAGTTCTCATGGCCCCGTATTGCCTTGGATAAAGCCGTCTTGGGCAGAATGAAAGCCGCGTGTCTGGAAAAAGTCGCGCCTGTCAGGTCGCGCTGGCAGGGGTTACCGACCTTTCACCGCCGCGCGCTGATGGTCTTGGTGCCGGTGATGGTGATTGTCGCACTGTTACCGAGTGAGCCGCCGGCCTTGCCCGATGACGGTCCGATTCGTCGTGAGCTTACTCTGGATATCAATACCCGCCCTGAGCCTGTGGCGGCAGGTGATCGAATGATGGGGGAGCGTCAAGAGCCGGCCTCGCCTGAGCGTCCTATTCGTTTACCGCGTGAGTCACGCGTGATCCCGCTGGTGGATGTGAGCGATGAAGTCGCCGCCAAACCGGCACCACAGGTGAAACCGCAACCGAAGCCTGTGCGTCAGGAGGCGACGCAAAGCAAAGACTGGCAGCGTTACCAGGTGAAGTCCGGTGAAACGCTGGCCAATATCTTCCGGGATAAATCCCTGCCGCTGTCCGATTTGTACGCCGTGGCGGCGATTGAAGGCCAAGACAAACCGCTTAGCCAGATCAAACCGGGACAGTGGTTGTTGTACCGTCAGGCGGGTGATGGCCAGCTGCAAGCCTTGCTGATTGAAGGTAAAGACGGGGAGTCGGTAGGATTCTCGCGCAATGCAGAAGGGAAGTTTGTCCGTACCCGTCAGTAAATCCTGTCTTAAACAGTCGTGAGGATCTCGTCCCGATACAGGACGACTGACCATGAATGAAAAAGCCACCTTGTCCGGTGGCTTTTTTTGTATCTATTGTCCGTGCTTGCCGATTAAGCGGATTTGCTCAGGCGCATATCAATGTGCGGAATACCGTCTTCCAGATATTCTTCAGAACAGGCAACAAAGCCGTAGCGGCCATAATAGTGCTGCAAGTGCGATTGCGCCCCGATTTCAATGGTGTGCCCCGGCCATGCTTGCTCCGCTGCCTGCAACCCTTGGCTCAGCAGTTGGTGGCCCAGGCCTTGCGCGCGTGCGTCGGGCGCGGTGGCCACACGGCCAATACTGATGTGATCATAGGTGACCCCTGCCGGCAGTAGGCGTAAATAGGCAACTAATTTATCGCCTTGGTAGCCCAGCAGATGCCGAGTGCCGGTGTGACGGTCATGGTTATCGAGATCCGGGTAAACGCAGGTTTGTTCGACGACAAACACATCACTGCGCAGCTTCAGCAGATCATAAAGCTGATGGACGGAGAGTTGTTCAAAGTGCAGGCACTGCCACTGCATGAGGATTCCTTGATATCAAGAGCGGGACTGCGCTCAGTATAATGGGGTTTGACTTTGCTGGCCTTTACAAAAGGCAATTGATCATAAGAAAGCTGGGCTATGCGTGTTGTGGTTTTTTTCTGTTGTGACTATTTCTGCTGTTAACGGTTGTCATCATCGTGTGCCAAGCGCTTACGGATACGGCTTAAGCTGGTGGCGGTGATCCCCAGATAAGACGCTAATTGTTGATCGGTGATGCGTTGGCACAGCTCAGGAAAGTGCTCACCGAACAGGGCGAAACGCTCTTCCGGCGAGTGCAACAGCATGAAGCGCTCTTTGTGCTCTTTAAATTGCAGTTGGCGCTCCAGCAGGTGTTGGTACAGCGGGTGATGCTGTGCACGCCATTGTTTGATCACCGAAAGGGGGATCGCCACCAACTGGCTGGCTGACAGGGTTTCCAGCAAAAACGGGGAAGGGGCATCGTTGGTCAGGCTTTCAAACCCAATCAGCATCTCCTGCTCCCAGTAAAACTCTTTGCTGAACTGACGGCCATTTTCGGTCAGGTAACAGGCATGACATATCCCATCAACCAGAAAGAAGGCGTGTTCAACCGGCTCGCCTTGATGCAGCAAAATATGTCGGGTTGGAAGTTCCAGCAACGTGGCATCGGCCAGCGCCTGATCAATGGTGGCCTGATCGGCGCCGTGTTGCTGAAGAAAATGCGAAAAGGCCGATTGCATGGAATGCCCTCAGTGTTGTCTTGAGTAGGTAATGGGGTGGTCATGGCATTGAAAGCCGTTTTCAAACAGCATATCAAAAAAATGCCGTCGCAAGGGCGACGGCATGATAGGCGTAACGTAAAAGAGGACTTACTTTTGTTGCAGATCGATGCTGTAGAGCGCAAAGCCCACGCTGTCGGTACCGATTTGCTTCATTGGGTACTGGCCTTTCTCTTTAATAAACTGGGCCGCTTTCTCACTTGGTGAGGTTTCAAACGTGATCGTCAGTGGCTTATCACTCTTCAGTGGGGTGAAGTGCCAGTTGTTATCCGCGCTTGGTACCACTTGGCCTTTTTCTTTACTGATGCGAGAGATGTAATCGGCCACCACGGTGCGGTTTTCATCCGGCGAGGCAAATGCCACAAACGCTTCACCGGTGCCCGCAAACTTGCCGCTGTATGCGCGGTAGTTGTTGGTCGCGATGATAAATGGCTGGTTTGGATCTACCGGCTTACCGTTAAAGGTTAAATCTTTAATACGTGATGCTTTGTTGTTGATCAGCTTACAGTCGCCGTCGTAACGGGCTGGTTGTGAAATGTCGATGTTGTAGTTCACACCGTCAATCACATCAAAGTTGTACGTACGGAAACCGTCCCAGTTGATCAGGCCTTGTGGCGCTGTGCTGTTCAGGTCGATTTGGTTGAATTGTCCCGCAGAACACTCCAGCCATTCCTTCACGTCTTTACCGGTGACTTTCATTGCCACCAGGGTGTTCGGGTACAGGTATAAGTCCGCCGCATTACGGAAGGTCAGCTGACCGGATTCCACTTCGGTGTAGTTCGTTGGATCGTTACCGCGACCACCGGCTTTAAACGGTGCAGCCGCAGACAGTACCGGAATACCGTCCAGATCCGGATCGCCCTGGATGAAGCGCTCAACGTAGTCTTTCTGCGCCAGACTCACAATTTGTACCGTTGGATCGTCTTGCACCAAGGCCAGGAAGCTGTACATCACATCGCTGGCTTTACCGATAGGCTGGTTCACGAACTCACGGGTGCCTTTATGATCGTCCTGCAGTGCGGCGACCATCTTGGCATCGGCTTCAACCAATGGCTTGCCTTTGTACTTGTCAAAGATAGGACGCGCTTCGGTTTGTGCAGCGGTGACTTTCCAGCTGTCACCGTCTTTATCCAGCACCAAGTCCATCACGCCCAGGTGATCACCCCAGCGGCCCGGCATCACAGCGGCTACGCCATTGATGGTGCCTTTCTCTACGTCAGTATTTGGCAGATTCGCAAAGGCTTTGCTTGGGAATACCGCGTGAGAGTGACCAAAGGCAATCGCATCGATGCCTTTTACTTCCGTGAGGTAGTACACCGAGTTCTCAGCCATCACCTGGTACGGATCAGACGACACACCAGAGTGCGGGATCGCAACGATGATGTCTGCGCCTTCTGCTTTCATTTGTGGCACAAACTTTTCAGCGGTTTGTTTAATGTCTTTGGCTTCTACTTTGCCTTCTAGGTTCTTCTTGTCCCACACCATGATTTGCGGTGGCACAAAACCGATGTAACCGATCTTCACTTCGTGCTCGGCACCGTCGGTGTCTTTGAAGGTGTGTGATTTGATGATGTACGGCGTAAACAGGTTCTTACCGGTTTTCAGATCGTACACGTTAGCATTCACGTAAGGGAAGTTCGCACCGGCCAAAGAGGCGTTCAAAAAGTCGAGGCCGTAGTTGAATTCGTGGTTACCCAGGTTACCCACATCGTAGTTCAGCTGGTTCATGGCTTTGTAGACCGGGTGAACGTCACCGGTTTTCAGGCCTTTGGCTGCCATGTAGTCGCCCATCGGGCTACCTTGGATCAAATCGCCGTTATCAACCAACACACTGTTGATCACTTCCGCTTGTGCTTCTTTGACCAGTGTTGCCGTACGCACCAAACCGGTTTTCAGGGTTGGCTTGTCTTTGTAGTAGTCGTAATCCATCACATTGGTGTGGATATCCGTGGTTTCTAGAATACGAAGTTTGATGGTTTCCGCTGTCGCCGGTCCGGCAAGCGTCAGTAGGCCGCCCAGGATCGCGATAGACAAAGGGTGCGCGGGTAACTTCATGATTGACTCCATGATGAATAGGAACAGGAAAGCGTGCATAAGGTAACAAAACTACGGGCAATATTTCGTGATGGCATAGCGGTATTGTGTATTAGCTCTCGTTTTTCAGCGTGTATGGGCGAGCCGTGGAGGAAACGGCCAACCAATAACGGGCAAACAAAGGGAAAACAGACACCGTCAGACTAGGTGAATAAGGCATAGCATAGTCAAAAAAAGCCTAACCCATCGAAAGGGAAGGGATAGCGACAGGTCAGAATGCTGCGTAATGTCGCTTTCACCCTATGATTGGGATGCAAAAATCTAAATCACGATACGACCCTTTAACGCGAACTTTTTGGAATAAAAAATGAAATTTTAGAATTTCAGGTCATATCCCCCCGCCTCTATAGTGCTTCTAACTGATGGAGATTGTGGGGCACCGAAACATGGATTACTTGCCGATATTTGCTGATTTAAAACGCCGCCCGTGCTTGGTCGTGGGAGGCAACGAGATTGCCTGGCGTAAAACGCGCATGCTGTTAAAGGCAGGGGCGGATGTCAAAGTGATAGCGCCTGAGTTATCCGCAGAGTTTCAGCACGCCATTGCAGAAAATCAGATTGATTATCTGGGGGAGACTTTTCAACCCGAGGATCTCGATGGGATCTTTCTGGCTATCGCCGCCACGGAGCGTAAGGCGCTCAATGCCTTAGTGTACCAGTCAGCCAATCAGCGTCAGGTGCTGGTGAATGTGGTGGATGACACGCAACGCTGCAGTTTTATTGTGCCGTCGATTGTGGATCGCTCCCCGATCATCGTGGCGATTTCCTCCTCGGGTAAAGCGCCGGTGTTGGCTCGTTTGTTGCGAGAGCAGCTCGAAGCCTTATTGCCGCATCATCTTGGCACCATGGCAGAAATGGCCGGTCGCTTCCGTTCGCGTTTAGCCCAAAAGGTCACTGCATTTTCAGCCCGTCGCCGTTTTTGGGAGCAGGCGTTCTCAGGCCGTTTTGCCTCACAAGTGGCCGCCGGGGATCTGGCTCAAGCCGAACAGACGTTGGAAGATCTCTCTAACGGTATTGAAGATCGCGGTGAAGTGGCCCTGATTGGTGCGGGACCGGGCGATCCCGGCCTGCTGACCCTACGCGCCTTGCAGTTGATGCAACAGGCCGATGTCGTGCTGTATGACTATCTGGTGTCTGATGACGTGATGGATTTGGTACGCCGAGATGCCGAATGGGTGTGTGTGGGCAAGAAAGCGGGCTTTCACAGTGTGCCGCAGTCCGAAACCAACCGTTTGATTGTGCAGTATGCCGAGCAGGGTAAGCGCGTGGTTCGCCTGAAAGGCGGGGATCCGTTTGTCTTTGGCCGGGGCGGGGAAGAGCTGGAAGTGCTGTTTGACCGCCAGATCCCGTTTGAAGTAGTACCGGGGATCACCGCCGCAGCCGGGGCCACCGCCTATGCCGGGATCCCGCTGACCCACCGTGATTACGCCCAAACGGCCATGTTCGTCACGGGGCACCTGAAACCGGACGGTAAGCAATTGGATTGGCGAACACTTGCCCGTGGTAACCAGACGTTGGTTATTTATATGGGGCTTATGAACTCACGTGATATTCAACTACAGTTAATAGAGCATGGGCGCGCCCCAGACACCCCAATCGCCATCATTGAACGTGGCACGCAACGTGCGCAAAAAGTCTTCAAAGGTCAGTTAGATGGCCTAGCAGAATTAGCTCAACAGGCGGAATCGCCGTCACTGATTGTGATCGGTGAAGTCGTCAACCTTTCAGAAAAACTACATTGGTTCGGAAAGCAGGAACAGCCTTTACAGAGCGCGACACGTCAGCCGACGGCCGTTGTGAAGCTGGCTTAGCATGGAGAGAGTAATGGACCCGAAACGACTTACCCACCTCAAGCAGCTCGAAGCGGAAAGTATTCATATTATCCGCGAAGTCGCAGCTGAATTTGATAACCCCGTCATGATGTATTCCATTGGTAAGGATTCATCGGTGATGTTGCATCTGGCCCGCAAGGCGTTCTACCCGGGTAAGATCCCTTTCCCGTTGTTGCATGTCGATACGGACTGGAAATTCCGCGAGATGATCGCCTTTCGTGATCGCACGGCAGAGAAATACGGTTTTGATCTGATCGTGCACAAAAATCCAGAAGGGTTAGCAATGGGCGTTGGGCCCTTTACCCACGGCTCGTCCAAGCACACCGATATCATGAAAACGCAAGCGCTGAAGCAGGCGCTGGACAAGCATGGCTTTGATGCCGCCTTCGGTGGTGCCCGTCGTGATGAAGAAAAATCCCGCGCCAAAGAGCGTGTGTATTCGTTCCGCGATAAGAACCATACCTGGGACCCGAAAAATCAGCGTCCGGAGTTGTGGAAAACCTACAACGGTCAGGTGAACAAAGGGGAAAGCATCCGAGTGTTCCCGCTGTCGAACTGGACGGAGCTGGATATCTGGCAATACATCTTGCTCGAAGGGATTGAGATCGTACCGTTGTACTTGTCGGCGGTGCGTCCGGTGGTTGAGCGTGATGGCATGCTGATCATGGTCGATGATGACCGTATGGAGCTGCAACCGGGCGAGAAAATTGAACAAAAGAGCGTGCGTTTCAGAACGCTGGGCTGCTATCCACTGACCGGGGCCATTGAATCCGAGGCCGATACTTTACCGGGCATTATTGAAGAAATGCTGGTGGCCACCTCCAGTGAGCGCCAAGGACGGGCGATTGACCATGATCAGTCAGGCTCGATGGAGTTGAAGAAGCGTCAGGGATATTTCTAAGGAGAGACAATGAACAGCGTAATTGAACAACAAGTGGCTGAGCTGGGCATTGATGCCTACCTTGACCAACACCAACACAAATCTCTGCTGCGCTTTTTGACCTGTGGTTCGGTAGACGATGGCAAAAGTACCTTGATTGGCCGCCTGCTGCATGATTCTCAGCAAATTTATGAAGATCAGCTGGCAGCGATCCATGCGGACAGCCAGAAAGTGGGCACGACCGGCGATAAACCGGATCTGGCGCTGCTGGTGGACGGTCTGCAAGCCGAGCGTGAACAGGGGATCACCATTGATGTGGCCTACCGTTACTTCTCGACCAAGCAGCGTAAGTTCATCATTGCCGATACCCCGGGACATGAGCAGTACACCCGTAATATGGCCACCGGGGCATCAACCTGTGATGTGGCGGTCATTTTGATTGATGCTCGTAAAGGGGTATTGGATCAGACTCGTCGTCACTCCTATATCGCCAGTCTACTGGGCATTCGCCATTTTGTGGTGGCGGTGAATAAGATGGATTTGGTCGACTTTGAACAAGCGCGTTTTGAATCGATCCGTGATGACTATTTAGCGTTCGCGGAAAAGCTCAATGCCGATATTGATATCAAGCTGGTGCCGCTTTCTGCCTTAGAAGGCGATAACGTGGTGGATCTGAGCGAGAAGATGGCCTGGTATGACGGTGAGTCACTGCTGTCCTTGCTCGAGACGGTTGATATCAGCAGTAACCGCCAAGCCGGTGAGTTCCGTTTCCCAGTGCAGTACGTTAACCGCCCGAATCTCGACTTCCGTGGTTTCGCCGGCACCATCGCATCGGGCTCGGTGAAGGTCGGCGATAGCATCAAGGCGCTGCCATCAGGTAAAACATCCACTATTGAGCGTATTGTGACGTTTGACGGGGATCTACCGTCGGCGTTTGCAGGTCAAGCTGTGACGCTCACATTGGCCGATGAAATTGATATCAGCCGTGGTGATACGCTGGTCTTGGCGCAAAGCGAGGTACCACTGAGTGAGCAACTGCTGGCCGATGTGGTCTGGATGGCGGAATCACCGTTGGAAGTGGGTCGTCAGTACGATATTAAAGTGGCAGGTAAGAAAACCGTCGGGACGTTTACGGCAATTCGCCATCAGGTGGATATCAATAATCTGCAGACATTCTCCGTGGAGAGCCTACCGCTCAATGGTATTGGCCTGTGTGAGTTGAACCTGACCGAGTCGATAGCGGTTGATGCGTATAAGCAGTGCCCGGATACCGGCGGCTTTATCATTATTGATCGTTTGACGAACGTGACAGTAGGGGCGGGGATGATCCGCGAAGCCTTATCAGCCCCTGTGCCAGAAGGCCGTACCGATATTTCCGCCTTTGAAGTTGAACTGAATGCGTTGATCCGTAAGCATTTCCCACACTGGGATGCGAAGGATATCAGTAAGTTGTTGGGGTGATCATGATGCAATGGGAACAAGGGATCGTTCTCGCCATGCTGATAGTGATCGTGACTTGCTTGTTAACGTCACGGATCAAGCCCGCCTATCTCTTTGCAGGGGCGGCGTTTATCGGCTTTCAGGCCGGATTAATTGATTTACAGACGTTGGCTGGTAATTTCACCAATTCATCACTGTTGACCTTGGTGCTTTTGATCCTTGTTTCTATTGCGTTAGAGAAAACCCGTTTGATCAGTTGGGTGGGCCGTCAGATCTCCTATGGTGGCCAGTCGACGGTGGTGGCCAAGTTGGGATTGTCCACCGCCTTCCTTTCTTCTTTTACCAATAACACCGCCGTGGTGGTGTCACTGATTGGCGCGGTAAAGCGTAATCAGCGTCATGCGCCGTCGCGTTTGCTGCTACCGCTGTCTTATACCGCGATTTTAGGCGGTACTCTGACCTTAATTGGTACCTCGACCAATTTAATCATCAACAGTTTTGTGGAAGATGCCGGTTTACCCAGTTTGGGGTTCTTTGCGCCGACCTCGATAGGGTTAGCGGTGCTGGTGATTGGCTTGCTCATTTTGATCCCGTTGAGCTATTTATTGCCGGTTTACGATGAACATGGGCAAGATGACTTACCGTACTTCCTAGAAGCCAAAGTGGATATGCAGTCGCCTTTGGTGGGTAAGACGGTGGCAGAAAATGGCTTGCGTGCTTTGCGCCGACTGTTTTTGGCGGAGATTTTACGGGATGGCAAAACAGTAGCGCCGGTCTGTCCGGATACCCGTTTGCAGGCTGGGGATAGGTTGCTGTTCTGTGGTGATGTGGAAAGTGTCACCACGCTACAGGAAATCAATGGACTGACGTTATTTGGCCAGCACCATATGAATGGGCAGTCGATGCTGGAAGTGATTGTCAGTCAGTCAGCCGGTATTCGCGGAAAAACCCTCAAGAGTGTCCGTTTCCGTGAGCGGTTTGATGGTGTGGTGGTGGCGATCCGTCGTGGTCATGAACGCTTAGCGGGAGGGCTGGGTAACATTGAATTGCATGCGGGCGATACACTGGTAGTGGTACCGGGCAAGACTTTTGAGCAGAAGAAGCAGCAGCTGAATCGTGAATTTGTGCTGATCAACGGCTTGGATTCCAGTGCGCGTCTCGACAGCCAAAAGAGCATTGCGGTGTTATTGGGCTTTGCTACCGTGATCGGTACGGCGTTGTTGGGGTGGGTGCCAATCATCAAGGGACTGGCCGCGTATCTATTGGTGTTGGTGTTAACGGGCATTATTACGTTTCCTGAATTACGCCGACGTTTTCCGGTCGATATCGTGGTGATAGTGGGCTCGGCACTGTCATTGGCGCAATTGATGCTCTCGAGTGGCTTATCAGAGCGCATGGGCGATATGTTAATGCAGGCATTTGATGGCTGGGGGATCTACGGTGCGCTGGTGGCGGTTTACTTATTGACGCTGGTATTGACTGAGTTAGTTACCAATAATGCGGCCGCTGCGCTCTCTTTTCCCATTGCTTACAGCTTGGCGGTCAGTTACGGGGCAGATCCGATGCCCTTCATTATGGCGATACTGTTTGGTGCCAGTGCCAGCTTTATCTCTCCTTATGGTTATCAAACCAATTTGCTGGTTTACAGTGTGGGTAATTACCAGCTCAAAGATTATTTACGCATAGGTTTACCGATCTCCTGTGTCTATTCAGTGGTGGTGTTATCCCTGATCCCACAGTTGTTCCCTTTTTAATGATTCAAAACAAACGGAGTTGGCGATGACGACAGCAGTGCAGTCACATGACGATGAGAATGTTGTGTGGCATTCACACCAAATTGATAAAGCGTTCCGCGCTGAGCAAAAGAAACAAAAGCCTTGTGTGTTGTGGTTTACCGGTCTGAGTGGCGCCGGGAAATCGACTGTAGCGGGGGCATTGGAAACACGCCTTTCTGCTCTGGGGTATCACACCTATTTGCTCGATGGTGACAATGTCCGTCATGGGCTGTGCAAAGATCTCGGTTTTTCAGCCGAAGATCGACGTGAAAATATTCGCCGTATCGGAGAAGTGGCTAAGCTGATGGCGGATGCGGGATTGATTGTATTTAGTGCATTTATCTCTCCCCATCGTCAGGAACGACAACTGGTCAGGGATATGTTGGCGGAAGGAGAGTTCCTCGAAGTGTTTGTTGATACCCCGCTGGAAGAATGTGAAAAGCGTGATCCCAAGGGGTTGTATAAAAAAGCGCGGGCAGGTCAAATTAAGCACTTCACCGGCATTGATGCAGAATATGAACAGCCTGAGGCAGCAGAAATTCACCTTCAGGCCGGGAATGTCTCGGTCGATGCATTGGTTGACCAATGTTTAGCTTCGCTCAAACAGCGGAGTATTGTTGAATAATCACAAGGAGTGAGACGCGTGGGAAGTCAACTTGATGCACTTTATGAAATCGCAATAAGTGCAGGGCAAGCAATCATGGCCCGATACCATGGGCAGGTACAGATTGCAGAAAAAGCCGATCATAGCCCTGTGACAGAAGCAGATCTGGCGGCGAATGCGATCATTCTTGAAGGGCTGGCAGCGTTAACTCCGGATATTCCGGTTTTGTCTGAAGAGTCTGAGCACTCCACATGGGAAGCGCGTCAGTCTTGGGAACGCTTCTGGCTGGTGGACCCGTTAGATGGAACCAAAGAGTTTTTACGTAAGAACGGTGAATTCACCGTTAACATCGCTTTAATTGAACAAGGCAAGCCTGTCATGGCCGTTGTCCATGCCCCTGCTTTAAATAAAAGCTGGCTGGGTAATGGTAAACAAGCTTGGTTAGTGACGAAGGCGGGCAAGGAGCCAATCAAAACCAGACCCGCCACAGTACCGACAGTGGTAGGCAGTCGTTCTCACCCGAGTGCGGGGCTCAGTGAATTCCTCGACAAACTGGGTACGCATAAAATGGCGGAAGTCGGTTCTTCCCTGAAGTTCTGTTTAGTGGCAGAAGGTCGTGCGCAATATTACCCAAGGCTGGGGCCTACCATGATGTGGGATACTGCTGCTGGGCAGTGTATCGCGGAGAGTGCGGGCGCGCAGGTCCTAACGGTTGATGGCGAACCCTTACACTACCAACGTGAAAATCTGTTAAATCCTTTCTTTGTTGTTTCCCTGCCAAGATAAAGCACCGTTTGCAGATATAGAGATAGGGGGGGACTTCCCCCTATCTTTGCAGCAAAAGACGGACACTCAACTATACTTTAAAGCCTGCAGAGCCACTGAACGTCGAATTAATCATCACTGCGGTGCGGGTATTTTAGCTACATTGTCTTTTTTGCTCCCTTTATGCCGTGAATGCCATCAGTTGTGTGTTTTCTAGAGTAAAAGTAATTGCTATATCGCAAGTGCTCTCTATAATGCGACCACATCAACAGGGACAGCTTCTTAGTAAGCTATACACAAGCTGTGTATAACTTGTTGGTGAATTGCTGGTAATATTTTCTGTCTCATTTGAGCTTGACTCGGTGAGTGTTTTGATGAAGAATTGCTGGCCTTGGATGAGAGAAGGTTGAATAAACCTCAAAACAAAAACTTTTGTTTGCTCAAGCCTTGTCGCAAGAGAGTTTGATAAAAATTAATTTCAAATTTCTTGTTGACAGTGAGGTTTGCGGTGGTAAGATACGCAGCCTCGACACGGCGCACTGCGCTGAGTCAACGTTCTTTAACAATT
>NZ_LDOV01000029.1 GCF_001029435.1 Photobacterium aphoticum
TGGTCCTATGGTCCTATGGTCAAAATATCGCTTCTCATTCGAGATGCAAGTACTTCAGTTCTCGCACTTACCCTAGGACCAAGGGCCGCACTCAGCCGCCCTTGCTTTTCCGCTCTTACTCGCCCCTCGTCCCTCTCTCAATTACGCGTCAATGATCTCGTACGAGTGGGTCATTTCCACGCCTTTGCCCAGCATCAAACATACTGAGCAGTATTTCTCTAACGAATCTGCCACGGTTTTGGCCACCAGCGCTTCATCCAGCCCTTTACCGGTCACCACGAAGTGCAGGTTCGCACCGGTAAATAAACGCGGCGCTTGCTCACGACGAACGGCGTTAATCTGCGCTTCACAGGCGGTGATCGGCTGGCCGGCAGACTTCAATCCGTCCACCACATCCACCGAGCTGCATCCCCCTGCGGCCATCAATACCAGCTCCATCGGGCTGGGTGCTTTTTCGCCACCGTTGCCGTCCATTACCACGCTGTGACCTGAATTTGACTGTCCCAGGAAGGTCATCCCTTCCACCCATTTAACACGTGATTGCATTGTATTCTCCTTACTACTTATGAGGGATTTAGGCACTATCTAACAACCGTGTGATCATGTGCACACTTATGGGTATAAAATGGCCGTGCCCGATAGATCAATATCAAGAAAAACGTGCCGAAAAAAGATAAACTCTGAACTAATTATTCTGGTCGGCTTGCAGCGGTGCGGCGGACTGAATATCCTAAACGGCGAACTACATTATTGTTAGGCCCGGCCTCAAACGTATAGGGACGTCGTTGTTGGGCAATAAACGCAGAGGAAGTTAGTAATATGGTTCCAGGTAAACCTCAAACAGATCCAACTTTAGAGTGGTTTCTTTCGCATTGCCACATTCATAAGTACCCGTCAAAAAGCACGTTGATCCATGCGGGTGAGAAAGCTGAAACGCTCTATTACATCGTTAAAGGTTCTGTTGCTGTCCTAATCAAGGATGAAGAAGGCAAGGAAATGATCCTGTCTTACCTAAACCAAGGTGACTTCATTGGTGAGCTAGGTCTGTTTGAAGAAGGCCAAGAGCGTACCGCTTGGGTACGTGCGAAAACCCCTTGTGAAGTGGCTGAAATTTCATTCAAGAAATTCCGCCAGCTGATCCAAGTTAACCCAGACATCTTGATGCGTCTGTCTGCACAGATGGCAAGCCGCCTACAGGTGACAAGCCAGAAAGTGGGCGACCTTGCGTTCTTGGACGTAACCGGCCGCATTGCACAAACATTGCTGAACCTGGCTAAACAGCCAGACGCAATGACACACCCAGACGGTATGCAGATCAAGATCACGCGTCAGGAAATCGGTCAAATCGTTGGCTGTTCTCGTGAAACGGTTGGTCGTATTCTGAAGATGCTGGAAGAGCAGAACCTGATCTCTGCTCACGGTAAAACCATCGTGGTGTACGGTACGCGCTAAGCACACCGAACAACCTATGAAGAAAAGCCGCAACTGTGCGGCTTTTTTTTAACAGCAGGTATCGCTATAAGGCATATTTGTTAGCAGGGTCACGGTTTTGACCATTTGCGCTGCTGCCGCTTGATGCTACATTATGCATATCAATCCTGACGACTTCCAAGGAATGGAAACACATGGACATGGAACGCTTCTCCCCTTACCGTACAACGCAACCGGCCGGGATCCTCTGCCCCCTGCCTACCACCGTTGAACTGACCGGTTTCAGTGATGGCCGCTCTTTCCTCGAGCAGCAAGATTTGCCCCGCTGTGGCACCGCCCGTACTGGCGTTGATTTATCGCCACTCGACAGTCGTCACCTGTAGCGCACAAACAGTGAGTGCGGTTTCCCTGCCTTCGCGTTTATTTGTCTGAACCTTCGTCAGCCTTGGCATCCGTGCTTTCAAAGATTTTATCGGCAGAGGCTTCGACAAACCCGCTGAACAGGGGCCCGTCATCTTCAAACGGATAACGCTTGGCAAACTCATAGAAGCCCCCCGGTATGGTATGCACCCCATCGGTAAAACCGACCTCAACCTGATCAGCCAAGGTGGCGGATTGCTCCAATAATACCGCTGGCGAGCCTTTCACCTCCCCCCCGGCCGTATTGATGGCAAACCCGTTATGCCGCAGCAAATGGTTGACCTCTGCCACCTCCGTGAACTGCTCCAAATGATTCAGGCTCACCGTAAAATGGTTAGCCCCAAACCCGTGCGCAGCGAGCCACCCGGCATAGTTACTTTCTGCCGCCAACAGCTCATACGTGGCAAAATCGAGATCCCAGCGCCGTCCGCCGTACAAGAAAGACGGATCCCGCATCGCCTGCTCGGGCACCTGATCAATCAACTCTCTGACCGTCTCCTGAAACAACGAGCTGAACTGCCCCACCATCAGTTCACTGATGAACACTTTTGGCGCTAAAGGATTGGGATGTTCAAAGTGCTCGGCATACAGTTTCTTCCCTTCAAAGTGATACCGCCCCGCCGGCTGATAGCCAATGGCAATAAACGGCGCCGCGAGGCGATCTAACCCCACCTTGGGCAGGTTGAAGGTGCGTAACGCGATGTGATCATTAAACAGCGGCTCTTCTTCGGTCAGCAGATCATGGATCGCTTGCGCCGACGGGCACAAACGCTGTACGTAGTCCTGCCACAAATCATCAAACAATTGCACTACCCGTTCCATCTTCCCCTCCTTACAAGGTGCGGTGACTCACAAGAGCCGGAGACTGACAAAGTGCGATTACGCGCTGTGCAGACCTGTTACGCCCGGCAACAACTGTGCGGGTAATTCTGGTTGCGCACCTTCCATGGAGGCCATCGGATAGGCACAGTAGTCAGCGGCATAATACGCACTGGGTCGCAGGTTACCGGAGGCACCGGGGCCACCAAACGGCGCATCGCCACTGGCACCGGTCAGCGGTCGGTTACGGTTCACGATCCCCGCCCGAATATGATCCAGAAAATACGCCCATTCCTCATCCACCGTCGAAATCAACCCGGCGGATAAGCCAAAGCGAGTGGCATTGGCCAGCGTCACGGCCTGTGCCAAGGTGTCATAACGCACAATCTGCAACAGCGGGCCGAAATACTCTTCATCCGGCAGCGCCGCAATGGCCGTCACATCAATGATGGCCGGTGTCACAACGGCCCCTTGACCACGACGGGCAGCCAATAACCGCTGACCGCCCAGCGCCACCAAATCAGCTTCGGTTTGCACAATACGTTCTGCCGCATCCCTTGAGATCTGCGGCCCCATAAACGGCGCAGGTGTGGCAAAAGGATCATCCACCCGCAATTGCTGCGTCACCGCCACTAACCGCGTGATCAGCTGATCGCCCGCTTCCCCTGCCGGCACATATAACCGACGGGCACAGGTACAGCGCTGGCCGGCACTTAAAAACGCCGACTGAATAATAGTGTAGACAGTGGCCTCTAACTCGCCATAGTGCGGCGAGACCACTAAGGGATTATTGCCGCCCATTTCCAGCGCCAGCATCTTCTCTGGCTGGCCGGCAAACTGGCGATGCAGGAGATGACCGGTCTGGGCGCTACCGGTAAACAAGAGGCCGTCAATATCAGGCGATTGGGCAAGCGCTTCACCGGTAGCCCGCCCGCCTTGCAGCAGATTAATCACCCCGTCTGGCAGGCCCGCTTGTTGCCATAACGTCAGGGTGAATTCAGCCACTTTGGGGGTCAGCTCTGAGGGTTTAAAGACCACGGTATTGCCTGCCAGTAGTGCCGGCACAATGTGGCCGTTAGGCAAGTGGCCGGGGAAGTTATACGGGCCAAATACCGCCATCACGCCGAGCGGCCGATGGCGTAACACCGCCTGCGTGTCACCGGCAGCCGCTTTGTGCGTTTCCCCCGTCCGTTCATGGTACGCCCGCAGGGAAATCGCGATTTTCCCCACCATGGCGCTCACTTCAGTGAGGGTTTCCCACAACGGTTTACCGGTTTCTTCCGCGATAATGTGCGCCAAGGAGGCTCGATTTTCCTCGACCACTTGGGCAAATCGCTCCACCAGCGCCTGACGCTCGCTAAACGCGGTATGTCGCCATGTCAGCAACGCCTGACGGGCACTCTGAATGGCCGCCGCCACCTGCGTGCCACTGGCAGCCTGCCCCTGCCAAACGACCTGCTCCGTGAACGGGTTGAGCGAGACCATCGGTTCCCCGTCTCCGGCCTGCCAGTGTCCTGCGATCCATTGCGTCATGGCGTATCTCCTCTATTAAATGACCAGAACGATTGCATAATCCGGTCAATTCAGCGTTCAGAACTATTGGATGATCAGACGAATAGCATCGCCTTGTTCAACCTGCAAGGCGGCGGCCATGGCGGGGCTGATCACCGCCTGATCGTCAATGAGGGACGCCGGCCCCACCACGGCGCGAAAGTCGCTAAACGACGTATTGCTGATCACCGCCTCTTTGGCCTGTTGCGGCTCGCCAATCACCACATGGCACAATTGCGAATGGCGCACCGATTCAATATTGCGCAGCTCGCACTCCACCGTCGGCCCCGCATCAAAAATATCGACATACCCACGGCAGCTGAAGCCTTCCTGCTCCAGCAGGCGCAACGCCGGACGGGTATTGTCATGCACCTCGCCGATCACCGCCTGCGCTTCCGGGCTCAACAGATTGACGTAAATCGGCAGCTTGGGCATCAAGTCGGCGATAAAGCCTTTCTTGCCGATCCCGGTCAGGTAATCGGCGAGGGTAAAATCAATCGAGAAAAAGTGATCTTTCAGCCAATCCCAAAACGGTGAGTTACCGGCTTCATCCGAGACGCCACGCATCTCGGCAATCACGGTTTTATCAAACCGCTCTGGGTGCTGCGCCATCATCAAAAAACGGCATTTGGATAACAGCCGGCCATTGAGTCCGGCCCGCCACTCGGGGCGTAAAAACAAGGTACACAGTTCACTCACCCCAGTGTAATCATTACCAAAGGTCAGGATCTTCACAACATTGTGGACGTTCAGGCGACGGGAAGAATGGACCACCGTACTGAGGTGATAGGTGTAGAACGGGCTTTCTAAGCCGACGGCCGCTTCAATGGCGGTGGTGCCGGCGATCTCACCGGTCTCGGTATCTTCCGCCACCATCAGGTACCCTTCCGGCCCCGGCGTGGTGACAGTTTTCGCAAAGCTGGCTTCTGAGTGCTGAATACGGGCCGCCAGGATCTCTTCATTGACGGGTAATGAGGTAAAACCGTGTCCCGATGCATCCGCACACTGCAGCAGTGCCGGCAAATCCTCGGCGGTAATCGGTCGTATCACTAGCATCGCATTCCCTCCTGATCGCTATCCAGATACTTTGATTGACGTTCCCCCCTAGGCACACGTAACAAGGCATCCGGCCTCGTCACGTGTGACAAATGAAAGGGGAAATCGAAGACAAGCTTATGCCGTCTTATCCATCTGTTGGGTATACAAGGTGCCAATCGCCCGACTGAGACGCGCCATGCCTTCATCAAACTCGGCTTTGGTGATCGCCAGTGACGGGGTAAAACGCACCACATCAGCGCCGGCCACCAAGACCATGACCCCTTCAGCGCCGGCGGCCTGCAGGACATCACGCGCACGCCCTTTCCACTCCGCATTGAGCGCGGCGCCGAGCAGCAAGCCTTTGCCCCGGATTTCACTGAAAATCGGATACTGCGCATTGATTGCCTGCAACGCATCACGGAACCATTGTTCACGCGCTTTCACGCCAGCCAGGAAGTCCGGCTCCGTCACTGTCCGTACCACGGCTTCCGCCACCGCACAGGCCAATGGGTTACCGCCATAAGTAGAACCGTGCGTGCCCACCTTCAGGTGTTCAGCCAGCGCCGTTGTCGTCAGCATCGCGCCAATCGGAAAACCGCCCCCGAGTGATTTGGCGGTACTGAGGATATCCGGCGTCACACCCAGCCCTTGGTACGCATAAAACTCACCGGTGCGGCCATTACCGGTCTGCACTTCATCAAACACCAGCAGCGCATTGTGCTGATCACACAGATCGCGCACGCCTTGTACAAAGGCCGGATCCGGTGCGATGATCCCGCCTTCCCCTTGCAGTGGCTCCATCATGACGGCACAGGTCCGCGATGACATGTGCGCAGCCAATGTCTCTAAGTCGTTATACGGCAGATGGGTCACATCGCCCGGTTTCGGGCCAAAGCCATCGGAATAAGCCGCTTGCCCGCCGACCGTAACAGTAAAGAAGGTGCGACCATGGAAACCTTGGGTAAAGGCAATGATTTCAGACTTCTCCGGGCCGTAGACATCTGCCGCATAACGGCGCGCCAGTTTTAAGGCCGCTTCATTGGCTTCGGCGCCGGAATTGGCAAAGAACACCTTGTCGGCAAAGCTGTGTTCGGTCAGCAAGCGGGCCAGACGCAACGCCGGCTCATTGGTCATCACATTACTGACATGCCACAGTTGCTCGGCCTGCGCCGTTAAGGCTTTCACCATCACCGGATGACAGTGCCCGAGGCAGCTCACCGCGATCCCACCGGCAAAATCGATATAATCCCGCCCGTCCTGATCCCACACGGTGGAACCCTGACCTTTCACCGGGACGATTTGCATGGGTGCGTAACACGGCACCATCACCTCATCAAAATCCTGACGATCTACCGCCTGTTCCTTTTCCATTGTCGTATCCTTCTCTCTTTACTGCCTCAAACATAGTATTTACATTTTATTAACCAAAGCCAATAGCAGATTATTTTTTTATCGTTCGATGCCGACAGCGTAAATCCCTACTGACCATATAGTTATGCATCTTTCACGAAAAGTTATTAAGAAGAGATGGTGACAGAGTGTATTTCCTTTGAGGAAACAAAGGCATCGCCTCACGTAACGTGCATAATTTGGCAAATGATAAAAAGGCAGAAATCACGTCTGACAAATCAGACAATAATGAAGGGGATCACGATTTCACAGGTCAAAAACCGCCAGATAGTCGGGTATCTAGCCGTTTAACGTCGCGAAGTGCGGTTAAAGATGTGGGAAAGAGAGAGTAAAAACAAAATGGGCAGCATAATCTGCTACCCATCACAGTCGATGAAACTACACCGTCCGGCGCAGGAAATTCGCCAATAGCGCATGGCCTTGCTCGGTCATGATGCTTTCGGGGTGGAACTGCACCCCTTCAATAGGCAAGGTGTTATGAACCAGGCCCATGATTTCATCCGGCTCACCGTCACGCTCACTCCAGGCGGTCACGGTAAAGCAATCGGGCAGCGTGTCCGCTTTGACCACCAGCGAATGATAACGGGTGACCTTGAGCGGTTCATTCAACCCGGAAAACAGGTGAGATTGGGTATGGCGAATGGCTGAGGTTTTACCGTGCATCACCTGACGGGCGCGTACCACCTCCCCGCCAAACACTTGTGCGATAGCCTGATGGCCCAGACACACGCCTAAGATCGGCAATTTACCGGCAAAATGTGCAATGGCCGCCAAGGAGATCCCCGCTTCATTCGGGGTGCAGGGCCCGGGAGAAATCACCAGATGGGTCGGGGCAAGCGCTTCAATACCGGCCAGATCGATCTCGTTATTGCGCACCACTTTTACCTCTGCGCCGAGTTCACAGAAATACTGGTAGAGGTTGTAAGTGAATGAATCGTAGTTGTCGATCATCAATAGCATGGGTACCGCTGCTCCCTGAATATAACAGCGGCCTATTGTGCAGTAGCGTCTCAGAAAGGCAAGTACTGGCAAAAAAAAACCGGCAATCTGCCGGTTTTCATCTGTCTTGGAGCAAGGATTATGGGCGCGCCACAAAACCTACAGCTTCGTACACTTTCTTCAGTGTTTCTGCCGCACGTGCAGAGGCTTTTTCCGCACCGACTTTCATCACGCTGTCCATGTAAGCACGGTCAGCACGAATGCGACGGTATTCCGCCTGAATTGGCTCAAGCATCGCAACCAGTGCTTCACCGACGTCTTTCTTGAACGGACCGTACATTTCCACGCCTGCGTATTTCGCTTCGATTTCCGCGTAGCTCATACCGGTTGCCGCTGAGTACAGACCCATCAGGTTCGAGATACCTGCTTTGTTGGTCACGTCATGGGCAATGCGTGGTGGCGTTTCGGCATCCGTCTGCGCCTTGTTGATCTTCTTGATGATCGACTTCGGCTCTTCCAGCAGGGTGATCACGTTCTTACGGTTATCATCCGACTTAGACATCTTCTTGGTTGCATCCTGCAGGCTCATCACGCGCGCATTCACGGTTGGGATGTACGGCTCTGGGATGGTGAAGATTGGCTGCTCTGGCGAGTAGATGTTGTTGAAACGGGTCGCGATATCACGCGCCAGCTCAAGGTGCTGCTTCTGATCGTTACCCACTGGCACTTGGTGCGCGCCGTACAATAGGATGTCAGCGGCCATCAGTACCGGGTAGCCAAACAGACCTGCGTTCACGTCGTTCGCGTAACGGGCAGACTTGTCTTTAAACTGGGTCATACGGCTCAGTTCACCCATTTGGGTGTAGCAGTTCAGTACCCAGCTTAGCTGCGCGTGTTCAGGCACATGCGACTGCACAAACAAGGTGCTTTTCTCTGGCGTTACGCCTACTGCTAGACAGATCGCCAATGCATCCAAGGTCGCTTCATACAACGCTTTTGGATCCTGGCGTACGGTGATGGCATGCAAATCCACCACACAGTACTGGCAATCGTAGTCATCCTGCATCTGTTCCCACTGACGCAGCGCACCCAGATAGTTACCAATGCTCAATTCACCTGAAGGCTGGACGCCACTTAATACAATGGGTTTAGTCATGATGAGATTTTCCTCTGTCACTCAGCAACGCCGCGTACTGACGCGGCGATTTTCAATTCTACATGAAGGGTTCCGCAGGCGGGACCTGTACTAGCTGCCTAGTGTAACCACTTCGGTCAGCTGACTAAAGTGATCCAAGACAATATCTGGCTCACTGGCGCTGATTGGCTGGCCATAGTTATAGCCATAAGTCAGTCCAACAACATAACACGCCGCCGCTTTGGCCGCCAAGATGTCATTGCGGGAATCCCCCACCATCAACATCTGCTCGGCGCGCAACTGGTGTTTGTCCAGCAACCAGTTAAGGGCAAACGGATCCGGCTTTTTCAGCGGGAACGTATCGCCGCCAATAACATCCACGAAATACTGGGCAATGTCATGCTCTTCCAGCAAATGTGGAACAAACTGCGCAGGTTTATTGGTGACAATCGCCATCGGGATACCGGCCTGATGGAACGCCGCCAAGGTCGCTTTCACGCCTGGGTACAGCGCACTCTTCTGATGGCCGCCTTCGGCATAGAAGCGATCAAACAACTGGCGGGCTTCACGGTGCAGCGCGGGATCCAAATCCGGATCAACCTCCAGACTGCGGCTAAGGGCGCGGCCGATCAGAATATCAGCCCCGTTACCGATCCAGGTGGTCACCTGCTCCACGGTCACACCTGGGCGGCCCAACGCCTGCATGGTTTTATCGGCAGCATCGGCCAGATCCGGCACGCTGTCGAGCAGCGTACCGTCCAAATCAAAGGCAATAAATCGAATATCAGATAACGCAGACATGTTAACGGCTCACCTTGGCCAGTTCTGCACGCATCTCATCAATCACCGCTTTGTAATCCGGCTGACTGAAGATCGCAGAGCCTGCCACGAACATGTCCGCACCGGCTTCGGCGATTTCACGGATGTTGTCGACTTTCACGCCGCCATCAATTTCCAGACGGATCGCACGGCCTGACGCATCAATACGCTGACGCACTTCACGCAGCTTATCCAGCGTGCTTGGAATGAATGACTGGCCACCAAAGCCCGGGTTCACAGACATCAGCAAAATCATGTCGACTTTGTCCATGATGTAATCCAAATAGTGCAGTGGGGTCGCCGGGTTAAATACCACGCCCGCCTGACAGCCACACTCTTTGATCAGTTGCAGCGTGCGATCCAAATGCTCGGTCGCTTCAGCGTGCACGGTGATCATGGTCGCGCCCGCTTTGGCGAAATCCGGGATGATACGGTCAACCGGCTTCACCATCAGGTGAACATCAATCGGCGCAGTAATGCCGTAATCGCGCAGGGCCTGACAGATAGGCGCACCAAACGTCAGATTCGGTACGTAGTGGTTATCCATCACGTCAAAGTGGATAACGTCCGCCCCCGCCGCCAATACTTTCTCCACATCTTCACCAAGACGTGCAAAATCTGCAGATAAAATCGATGGAGCGATCAAAAAGTCCTTCATGTTCAGCCTCTATTCGGTACATACGAAAACGATATCGGATATCGCGGCAATTCTACCCGATCCCCCCGGTGATGTCTTAATCGTTTTCTTGACGTGCTACTTCTGCGCCCCCTTTCCCTTTCCGCCCACTACACTCAAAGAAAGTCCAAGGAGGTGTGATGCCCCATTCTCGATCGTCGCCATTGCCATCATCTGAGCCCCCATCAGCCTCAGAACGGCCCTCAATACTGATCTCAAAACTATCCTCAACACAGGCCTCAACACAGGCCTCAAAACCGACTCTGCGCCAGTTGCTGAAAAGTGTTTTTGGCGCGCTGTTTGGGGTGCAATCGGACCAACACCGGCAAGCCGACTTCAGTCAGTCGCGGGTCTGGCCTTACATTGTGGTGGGCATCGCGGCCATTGCGCTGTTTGTGGCAATACTGATTGTCATCAGCCAGTGGGTCAGTCGCTGACCCCTGTCAGAACACGCATTCAGCACGCCAATTCAGGATGCCACGCCGCTCCCTGAAAACGCAGGGCGCGCAAACTGGCAGAAACAAAAAAGACGCCGAGAAGGCGTCTTTCTGTATGAGATAAGATGGGATTATTTATCGGCCGGCTTAAACAGCGCCAGCAACTCATCCACTTTATTGCGGCTCCCACCATTGCGGCTGATGGTGCGCTTCACTTTCACCACCGACAACTCTGCACCGTGGTATAAACGGCGGGTCAGTGTGGTGTCATGGTTAGAAATCAACACCGGGATATCACGCTCATT
This sequence comes from Photobacterium aphoticum, assembly GCF_001029435.1. GTDB lineage: Bacteria > Pseudomonadota > Gammaproteobacteria > Enterobacterales > Vibrionaceae > Photobacterium > Photobacterium aphoticum. Next base: position 10,981 of record NZ_LDOV01000029.1, read on the forward strand.
AGCAGCGCGCTCAGCGGCGTCAGCCAGCGCAGCCTGATCATCCAAGCTAAAGCCATTGCCGGCGTACGAGGTGAAATTCGCCGTGGTCGACAACGGTGCATACGGTGGATCGCAGTAAATCACACTGCCCTTGCGCGCACGGGAAAACGTCTGCTGGTAGCCTTCGCACACAAAGGTGGCACGCTTGGCTTTCTCGGCAAAGAAATACATTTCGTCTTCCGGGAAGTACGGCTTTTTGTACGAACCAAACGGCACATTGAAACCGCCTTTCTTGTTATAACGGCACAAGCCATTGAAACCATGACGGTTCATGTACAAGAAATACAGAGATCGGGTATACGGATCGTCCGTGCGGTTAAACGCTTCACGGATTTCCAGGTACGCCCCTTTTTGGTTGTATTCAGGGGTAAACAACGCCTTGCTGTCACGAATGTACTGCTCAGGTTGTTCTTTAATGATGTTGTACAGGTTGATCAGATCCGGATTGATGTCCGCCAACAGGTACTGTTCAAAATCGGTGTTCAAGAACACAGAGCCCGCGCCCACAAAAGGCTCGACCAATTTACGCGCAGGTGGCAAATGACGCTCGATTTCCTCAACCAGAGAATATTTCCCCCCAGCCCATTTCAGGAATGCACGATGCTTTTTCATTCAGCTGACCACCAATACCGACTTTGTAACGAAAGGTGGCGGATTGTACACCATTTCCTACCGCTACTGATACCGCTAACAGGGAAATATCTCCGGCTCGCGCCAGTTATTTTGCTCTGTCCATTTCGCGATGAATTTGCCCGTATGACTTCACCCAAGGTTTTAAGGCTTGCACATTCGCCGGTAACGCGTCGATACCCTGACGCGCCGCGTGGCTAGTCGGATAGTTACCGGTCACGATAATGTACCAAAGGCGATCATTACGCACCGTTTCATACGCCACCGCCAAGTCATGAATTTCATACTCGTCGATGAAGTTACGCGCCACCGCAATGGACTGCATGGCCGCCAGCTGCAAGGCATAATGGCTTGCCGGCACTGCGCGCAGCTCATGGCCCAACTCCACACGCTCTGTCGCAGGCGTTGTCTTGAGCGAAGCGGCCCGCTTTGCCGCCGCTGTCACCTCAGCCGGTGACACAGCCGATGGCTTCACTTGCTTCGTGTCACCTTCCGCGCTCTTCGGTTCTGGCCTTTCAGTGGCAGGCGCCTGACGCTCAGGTGCGGTCACCTCCGCTGGCGGGGTTTCTGACGTTAACGCGGCAGCTGATTGCTCACCACTGCCACCCACAGACTGCTCATCCAGCATGGCATCCACCACATCCGATGGCACCACCAAACGCGGGCTGTCATCACTGCGCCCGACCGTCAGACCTTCCAGGTGCACCTCAGGAGGCAGACTGGCGCTGTCATCCTGCACCACCGCATTTTCCTGGCTATGCGCCTGACTTCGACCCGCTGTCTGACGATCTGCGACAGTATTCCCTTCGGAACTGTCTGCATCGCCGATCCGGTCACCGACAGTGTCAGGCAAAGCAACGGTCTCTTCCACCGGCGACACACTCGGCGTGTTATCAGCGGGCATAAACAGCCAACCAATGGCAACTGCCACCACGGCCATTAACGCAATCACAATCAGTAACGGGGATGGACGACGCGGTCCCTTGGCTTCCATAGTCTGTGCTTCTCCTTGTTCTAACTGCATCAAGGCACCCGGCCACGGGGCACATTCGGCAATACGGGCTTTGAGGGCGCGTCGCTGTGACGCATCCTGCTCAGGCAATCCGACGCAGGCATCCACAAATGCCTGTGCTTCTTCGAGGGTCAACGGAGCAATTTCCACTTCCAGCGGGCGTTGCTCCTGACCGTAAGTGATTTTATCGAGATATGTCTCCAAGCGCCCACTGTGACCAAACAGCAATACGCTGATTTGCCAGTTTGGTGTGACGCGGGCCTGTTGTACCAGTGCCCATAACTCAGCCACGACGGCAGGACTCAGGTGGTGCGCCTCATCAACCACAATCACCATATTGACGGCAAAATGGGCAAAGATCCGCTCCATGCTATCGACGATGGGATCCTGCTCATTAAATACCGCTTTAGGGGCGATCTGCTGCAGGAGAAAACGGCGGTGCTGCGCATCGGTTTGCTGGGGGTGACACAAGAGCAGTGCCTGTTGTGGCACGCCGGCCCATTGTTCCAGATAACGTTGCGACAACCAGGTTTTCCCCGCGCCTTGCGGTCCGGTGACTTGAATCAGATGGGAGCTGAAACGGGTAAGGAATTGTAAGCGGGAAAGCAGCTGGATCTGTGAGTCCAGATCCAGCGAGTAAGGAGAAGCACCCGTACGCATCGCGATGTACGGGAATTAAGCGCTGATCGCCTGACGCAAAATGGCTTCGGGTACTCCAGAGACCACTTGCGCGGCACCAATCGCCGTGGGCAGGATCAAACGTAACTGGCCAGCCAGCACTTTTTTATCCCGCATCATGTGTTTCATGTAGGCATCAAAGTCCATTTCGGCTGGACCTTGTAACGGCAACTGAGCTTTTTTCAATAAGCGGATAATGCGTTCTACATCCGCCTCACTCAGTAAGCCTTGATAGTGTGCGGTACGTGCCGCTTGCACGGTTCCGACGGCGACCGCCTCACCATGCAACCAATTGCCATACCCCATTTGTGCTTCAATCGCATGACCAAAGGTATGACCCAAATTCAATAAGGCACGTACACCCGATTCTTTTTCATCTGCCGCCACCACATCGGCTTTGATTTGGCAGCAACGCTTAATCGCATAGTTCAGTGCATCGCCATCAAGGGCTTGCAACTTCTCCATGTTCTCTTCCAGCCAAGCGAAAAACGGCGCATCAGCAATAATGCCGTATTTGATCACTTCAGCCATCCCCGCCGCAAATTCACGGGCAGGCAAGGTGTGCAAACAGCGGTTATCAATCACGACCGCTTTAGGCTGGTAAAACGCACCGATCATGTTTTTACCCAACGGATGGTTCACGGCGGTTTTCCCGCCCACCGAGGAGTCAACCTGTGACAGTAATGTTGTCGGTACCTGAATAAAATTGACACCGCGATGAAAGCTGGCTGCCGCAAAACCTACCACATCCCCAATCACACCGCCGCCGAGCGCCACAATCACCGTATCACGGGCGTAATTGCCTTCCAGCAAAAACGTCATGATCTGGTTGAACGTCTCGAGGGATTTATACTGCTCACCGTCCGGCAATGACAGCAACGCCACATCACGGCACAGGCCACGCAGCGTATTCATCACCTGATCGGCATAAAGGGGAGCAACGGTATCATTACTGATCACAACCACACGTTGTGATGCAGACATTGCAGGGGAAAATAACGCCGGGTTAGTAAATAACTCGGCGCCAATTGAGATGGGGTAACTTCTCTCTCCGAGATCGACAGTGATCCGTTCCATGGCCAGCCTCTCTGTTGGATTAGCGCTCTTCAAGCATCTTGATGATTTGGTTTGCGACTACTTTCGCGCTCTGATCGTCAGTGCGAACGACGTAATCGGCTACTTCTTCATACAGGGGATTGCGCTCATCGGCAAGTGCTTCTAGCACTTCGCGTGGTGTGTCTGTCTGAAGCAAAGGACGCTTTTTATCGCGCTGCGTGCGAGCTAGCTGTTTCTCAATCGTCGTTTCAAGGTACACAACGATACCACGAGCAGATAGACGGTTACGGCTCTCTTTGCTTTTCACTGAGCCACCGCCCGTCGCAAGGACAATGCCTTGTTTCTGAGTCAGATCATCAATGACGTTTTCTTCACGGATACGAAAACCCGCTTCGCCTTCAACATCAAATACCCAGCTAATGTCTGCGCCAGTGCGATCTTCGATTTCAGTATCTGAGTCAAAGAATTCCATATGCAGCTGCTGAGCAAGGTGTCTACCGATGGTACTTTTGCCGGCACCCATTGGCCCGACCAGGAAAATATTTCGTTTTTCAGCCATTTTTAGCAAATTTTACGCGCGGTTAATAAAACGACACCGCCCGCAGGCTTTCAATAAATAAGCCCGAGGCGCCAACTTCCTCACTTTTAATTCGTGATAAGACCGAAAATTATCTCAGGACAAGACTGCCTTTGGCAATAGCTAGGAGGGGATTTATTCGCCCTAGGGTGACTCAGATGGCCTGTATCCCCTAGGGCGAATCAGATGAGATCACTGATGAACGATCTTAGGAGTCACAAAAATCAGCAATTCACGCTTCACTAACTCTTCCAGTTTGTGGCTGAACAGGTGACCCAACACCGGGATATCACCCAGCAATGGCACTTTACGTACAGAGTTATCCAGCATGTGCTGATAGATACCACCCAGTACCACGGTTTCGCCGTTGTTCACCAGCACCTGCGTACCAATACGCTGTGTGCTGATCGATACCGCTTCACCGGTACCGGTATCCACTGTTTCGCCTTTACGGTCTTGTGTCACCACCAGGTCCAGCACCAGCTTACCGTCAGGGGTGATCTGCGGGGTCACCATCAGGCTCAATACCGCCTTCTTAAAGCTCACCGATACTGCACCGCTTGATGCCGCTTCCAGGTAAGGAATTTCCGTACCTTGTTCAATGTAAGCCGTTTTCTTGTTGGTGGTCATCAGACGCGGACTTGAGATAATTTCCAGCTTCTGTTCTGACTGCAATGCAGACAGTTCCAAATCTAGCAGAATATCGCCGATTTTGGCCACTTGGAATGCAATGCTGGACGCGCCCGGCTTGGTCGCAGCCAGATTCACGTTCAAGAAATCATCCACTGTCGCCCCGTCTTCTAGCAGACCGACAGAGTTCAGGTTACTTTCAATCGAGCCACCCACGGTGTTGTTGCCATTGGTACTCAAAATCCCCCAACGTACACCCAACTCGTCAATGTCCCCTTCATCAATGGTTACGATACGCGCTTCAATCTGAACCTGCTTCACCGGCACATCCAGGGCCGTCACGATATCGCGAATATTATTCAGAACTTCAGGTATATCATTGATAATCAGAGAGTTGGTACGCTCATCCACATGCAGTGAACCACGCTCAGATAACATATTGACGTCATTCTCATTCTCACTCATCAGTAACTCGCCCAGCTCAGTCGCTTTGGCGTAGTTGATGGTGATAATTTCAGAGCGCAGTGACGATAGCTCTTCTTCTTTACGCTTAGCTTCGAGTTCTTGGCGTTCGTTGCGCGCCAGCTCTTCTTTCGGGGCAATCATGACCACCGAGCCTTGCTCACGCTTATCCAGCCCTTTGGCTTCCAGAATGATGTCCAGTACTTGCTGCCATGGCACATCGTCCAAACGCAGGGTCAAGTTACCTTCTACCGTGTCAGACACCACCAGGTTGAAGTCGTTGTATTCCGCAATCAGCTGCAAGACGTTACGTACCGGTACGTCCTGGAAGTTGATCGAAATAGGCTTGCTGTTATACGTGATTTTCGAGGCATTTTTAGCGGCTGCTTTTTTGGCTGGCGCCTGCACGCGCACTTCCAGCATTTTGCCTTTTGAAGCGTAGTCGTATTCAAAGCCGCCGTTCATGGTCATGACCAAGCGCACACCACGATCAGTACGGAACGATTCCACCGTATTCACGCGGGTCGCGAAGTCTTTGACATCGAGAACATAAATCATGTCGTCAGCGATATTCGTATCATGCAGTTCCACAAACAACTGCTTCCCTGAACGACGCATATCGACCACTGAACGGGCGTTGCTCAGTTCCACTTTGAGGATCCCATGCCCTTTACCATTACGGGTAAAGTCCAGGTTTTTGACTTGATTTGCCGTGGCCGCAAACGCAGAAGAGCCTGCTGTTAACGCCAAGAGCAAAAGCCAACTGAAGCCGAGTTTCCAGAACCCAAAATATTGCGATGCTTTCCTTGTCATAATTTCATTCTCTTCACTAAACTGCCTTGTCCTGCTTCACCAACGTAAGTTTCATCGGCCGCTTCAGCCAACATCCCTCGCCATCCGGCAGAATCTCCTCAATATCAATGCTCTTCGGACTCACTTTTAAAATCTTTCCGTGGTTCAGGCCAAGGTAATAACCTTCTCGCACTTTGATCAGTTTGCCTTCCGGTGTGTATACCAACCCCCAGAGCTGGTTGTTATCTCCCATCACGCCGCGCATGCTAAGCTGGCCTAACGGGAAACTTTCCAATGGTGACTGCTGCTTACGCGGTGCAGGCTGCCAACAGGCAGTGGTCTCCCCATCCACCGGCTCGCCCCTTTCCGGGCGCGGCTTCAGGAAAGGCACCCGCGAACTGGTCATCACAAAGGCTTCCGCCACAAATGCAGACTGCTCGGCCAATGGCTCCACATCGGCTTGTGCTTTCTCATGCGCCTGCGCAATGAACTGTGAAATGGAATCATCATTGGCCTGACACCCCATCAACAAACTCGTTAATAGGGCTAAACTGGCTACGCGTCCCCTGCTCATTTTTCCCCCTTGGTCGGTATAGCACCAACGGGTGCTTTGAAGCGGTAAGTGGTGGCAGACACTTCAAGCGACAGCAACTCGGTACGTTCAATGACACGCTGATGGCGCGAAGTCTCCTTAGAGCGCCCCAAATCAATGTCATTCAAGGTCACGATACGCGGCAAGTGGGCAATATCTGCCGAGAATTTACCGATATCTTCATATTTACCGGTTAAGACAATGCTGATCGGCAACTCAAAGTACAGCTCATGCTCGACACGGGGCGCCCATTCAATGCGCTGGAACTCCAATCCGTTACGGATACCGATGTCGTTCACATCAGCCAGCAAACTGGCCAGCTCTTCTTCTTCCGGTAGCTGCTCAACCACATGCTGGTAACGATCCTGCAGCTCTTCAATTTGCTGCTTCACTTTCGGCAAAGCGGCGACCTGATTGGCTCGGCGCGTTAACTGCTGGCGCAATTCCGTTTCTGTTTGTTTAAAGCGCTCTAAATCGTCTTGCATCGGCGAGAGCCAATACCAGTAACCGATGGCGCCAATCAACACCGCAAATAACACCGAGACCAGCGCCTGTGCCTGCAGGGGCCATTCGGTGATTTCATCTAATTCAAGATCTTGCCAATTACTGCTCATTTGTGCCTCCTTGCAGGTTCACGGCCTGACTGGCTTGCAGGCTCTGTGACTGCGCCTGCACCTGAGCGGCTTTTGCGGCGACCATGTCAGGAGAGAGCAACGAGAAGGATGCTTTAAACTCTTTTTGTTCCTGCGGTTTGTCTTTATTGACCACGATAGAGTGCATACCCACTTCGCTCAGCCATTCCGACTGCTCACCATTAGAAAGCAGTGTCGCCAAACGGCCGTTGGAATCCCCTATCCCGTTAATTTTCACGCGGCTGCCTGCCATGGACATATCATCCAGATACACCCCTTGTGGCACCACGCTGGGTAACAAGCTCAGTAGGCGCGTCACATGGTTGCGGCCTTTTTGGATATCGGTGATCACCGCTAAACGTTTGATCAAGGCATCACGCTGGCGATCCAATTCCGGCAATAGCGCCAACCGCTCTTCCAGCACCGCAATTTCTTGCTTGAGCTGGGCATTTCGCGCCTGTTGAATATCCTGCTGACGGCCAATCAAACTGCTTGCAAGCCAAAGCACCAGCAGTGCACATCCTGCACTGCCGGCTAATAGGCCCCAAAACCGTTCTTTATGTTGCTTTTTCTTCTCTTCGCGCCAGGGCAATAAATTAAGCTTTGCAATCACGATGCATCCCCTCCACGTAACGCCAGACCGGCGGCGACGGCGTACTGACTGAAGCTGCCCTGATCGATCACCATATCCATTTTCTGATCGCGCTCAAACGAGGCAAACGGGAACATCAATTTCACGTCCAGCCCCAACATGCGCTCCAGCATTTCTTTCACCACCACACTCTGGCCGCCGCCGGCAATCCATAAGCCTTGTAGCGACGCGCGTGGATGGGTGGAGTTATACAACTGCAACTGGCGCTTTAAGGTATCCACCAACTGCTTGGTAAACTGCTCGGCCTGCTCAGACGAAATCGAGATACGCGGGCTGTCATCTTCACTCTTTTGCAAATCCACGCCCTGCAGCGCCTGACAACCAAAGGCGAGCTCGCGGTGATAAGCCGCACCACCGGCAGGCTTCACACAAAATTCGGTGCGGGTTTTACCGATATTCACCACACCCCACTGGCCGGAAGTATTTTGCTGCTCAGCCACATACTCTTCCAACCACAACAGCGCATGCGTCTGCAGCTCCACCACTTTCGGGTTCAGCTTGGCTTTACGAATGGCGTCAACGCGGCTGTCGACCGTTTCACGCCGCGCCGCAAACACTTGTACCGGCTGCGTTTGTGCCGGTTGCGAAAAGGACTGTGAAGCCAGTGGGAAAAAGTCTAAACGCAGCTCTTCAATCGGAAACGGTGAAGAGGCACTCAATGCTTGCTCGACCGCAAACACCGACTCGTCATCGCTCAGGTTAGTATCAAGCTGGATCACCTTACTGATCACCGCACTATCAGGCAGTGCCAACACCACGTTCTTGGCGCCAAAAGGCAAACTTTTTTTTAATTTACGAATTGCTGACAACAAGGCAGGGGTGTTCACGCTATGCTGCTCGTTAACAACAGATGCCGGCAACACCACCTCGGCAAAGGCCGCCAACTCCAATTGCGCCTTCTTCTGTCGTAACACCACGGCTTTAACACTGTGGTGGCCAATATCAATCCCAATTGTTAGTGGGTTCCGAAACATACCGTGCTATGCTCCCTTTAGAACGGAAAAGCAAAATTCTTACTTAAATCAAACACCAAGTTATAGCGTTAATTTTCCATAGGTTACCTTTATACTCTTGGTTGAAGTATATTGAACGCTCGAATGTTGGTGTAACGGGAAATCTCAAGTGAAGTTCATAAAGCGACTACTTATATTTGCATTGATTTGCATAATTCTTGGAGTCACCACAATTTTTGGTTTTTACCTTTATGTGAAGCCAGAACTCCCAAATGTGGCAACATTAAAAAATGTTGAATTACAGACTCCGATGCAAGTTTTCAGTGCGGACGGCAAACTTATCTCACAATTTGGTGAGAAACGTCGCATTCCGCTCCCTCTTAACCGAATTCCGCCGCAAATGATCCATGCGATCATCGCGACCGAAGACAGCCGCTATTACGAGCACCCGGGTATTGACCCTATCGGTATCGCACGTGCTGCCTTTGTCGTCGCCACCTCGGGGTCGGCCAAACAAGGGGCCAGTACTATCACGCAGCAGCTCGCGCGTAACTTCTTCCTTTCTAACGAAAAGAAGATCATGCGTAAGATCAAAGAGATTTTCATCGCTATCCATATTGAGCAGTTGCTAACCAAAGACGAAATCTTAGAGCTATATCTCAATAAGATATATTTGGGTTACCGTGCGTATGGTGTCGGTGCCGCCGCTCAGGTGTATTTCGGCAAAGAAGTTGAGCAGCTCACATTAAGTGAAATTGCGATTATTGCCGGCCTACCGAAAGCCCCTTCAACCATGAACCCAATCTATTCGGTGGATCGTGCCACTACCCGTCGCAATGTGGTACTTGGCCGTATGCTAGATGAAGGTTACATCACGCAGAGCGAGTACGACCAAGCCCGTAATGAGCCAATTGTGGCACGCTACCACGGGGCAGAAATCGAATTGAGTGCGCCATACTTCGCAGAACAAGCCCGTGCGTGGATGGTAGAACGCTATGGTGAAGACGCATATACCTCGGGTATGCGTATCTACACCACAGCCGATTCCCACATGCAGGTGGCCGCGCAACAAGCTGCTATCAACAACCTACTGGGCTACGATCAACGCCACGGTTTCCGTGGTGCGGTAGAAACCCTGTGGAAGAAAGGCCAGCCAGCTTGGCAAGCCAGCGACATTGCTGCTCACTTAGATAAACAACCAACGTATGGCGATCTGATGCCTGCGGTGGTGACCAAGGTGAAAGGTAAAACCGCGACGGTACAAGCTAAAGATGGCCAGACCCATGAACTGCAGTGGAACGGTATGAAGTGGGCACGTAAGTTCATTTCCGATAACCGTCAGGGCCCTGCCCCGAAATCTGCGGCCGATATCATGGCGGCAGGTCAGCAAATTTGGATCCAGCCTAAAGGCGAGACGTGGGTACTGAGCCAGGTACCGGATGCGAACACCGCGTTTGTTGCCATGTCACCCCAAGACGGTGCCGTGAAAGCCATGATCGGTGGTTTTAACTTCATTCACAGCAAGTTTAACCGTGCCACCATGTCGATCCGTCAGGTCGGTTCAGCCATCAAACCGTTCATCTACTCGGCAGCGCTCGACAACGGCATGACACTGGCCACCTTGGTGAACGATGCACCGATTAACCGCTGGGATCAGAGTATGGGCACCGCATGGCGTCCGAAGAACTCACCACCGACTTACAACGGCCCTACCCGTGTGCGTCAGGGTTTAGCCCAGTCGAAGAACGTGATGGCAGTCCGTGTGCTGCAAAGTGTTGGTCTGGATGAAACCATCAACTACCTGACCCGTTTTGGCTTTAAGAAGAAAGATCTGCCGCGTGCAGAACCGCTGGCACTGGGTGCCGGCAGCCTGACACCGGTAGAAGTGGCACAAGGTTATGCGGTCTTTGCTAACGGCGGTTACTACGTGAAGCCTTACTTCATTGAGCGTGTGGAAGATCCGTACGGCAATGTGGTGTATCAGGCCGATCCGAGCATTGCCTGTAACAGCGAATGTCGCCGTGAGCAAGGGGCAAGCGGTAAAGCACCGGCTCCGGCCAACCCTGCTCTTGATGACATTGCGATCAGCGAGCAATCGCTGGGTAATACCGCCACGACCGGTAACAGCACAGCACCACACTATGCGCCACAGGTGATTTCTGAGCAAAACGCCTTCTTGGTCCGAGAGATGCTGCAAAGCAATATCTGGGGGGGTGGCGACTGGCGTCACGGCTCGGGCTGGAACGGTACGGGCTGGCGTGCACAATCACTAAAACGCCATGATATCGGCGGTAAAACCGGTACCACCAACAGCTCGAAAGATGCATGGTATTCCGGTTTTGGCCCGGGTATCGTCGCGACGGCATGGGTGGGCTTTGATGATCACAGCCGTGAACTTGGCCGTACTGCATGGAACAACAACCTGGATAAGAACCAGATTTCCGGGGGCGAAGCGGGGGCGAAAACGGCCCAGCCTGCCTGGATTGCATTCATGCATCAAGCGCTGGAAGATGTGCCAGAGCAGCGTAAGCAGTTGCCGGATGACATCGTCCAAGTGCGTATCGACCGTGCAACCGGTAAGTTGACCAACCGCACCGATTACACCTCCATGTTTGAATACTTTGAGCGTGGCACGGAACCTAAAGAGATGGTGAGTGACACCGGTGCTGACGGTATCTTTGAATCTGACAGCTCCGACGAACTGTTCTGATCCTTAACCGCATTGGCTAACCGCTAAAACAAAAAGAGCGCCTTCTCGGCGCTCTTTTTTTATCTGTCAGGCTATCTAACAACATCAACCTACGCGGTTTTGGCGCAGGTTTCGCAGGTGTTTTTCGGCCACACATCTTCCAGATGGCCGGTGATCAGCGCGGCCAGTTGCTCATAACGGCCTTTCAGCGGTGAGCCCGGGCGGTAGGCTAAAGTGATCAAACGGCTTGGCACCGGATCACACGCCTGGATATAACACACCCCATCACGCACGCGCTCATGCGGCGTGGCCAATTGCGGCAACAAGGTGATCCCGCTGCCTGCCGCGACCATGTTACGCAGCGTTTCTAAACTGGTGGCACGGAAACTGCCGTCTTCTTTGGCCCCTGCGGCAAAGCAGAACCCCATCGCCTGATCCCGCAAACAATGGCCATCTCCCAACATCAGCAAGGTATGGCCGTTGAGCTCGGTCATCGCCAACTCGGTCTTCTCAGCCCAAGGGTGGGCTTCCGGGACAGCCAGTACCATCGGCTCATGATAAAGCGGTAATTCCATGAAGGCTTCGCTTTCCTGTACCGCCGCCAAAATCACACAATCCAACTTGCCCTCTTCTAATAAAGAAACCAACTGATGGGTTTGCGCTTCGTGGAGGAAGACCTCCAAATCCGGAAAACGGGCTTTTACCTGCGGCATAATGTGTGGCAACAAATACGGGCCGACGGTCGGGATAAAACCAATGTGCAACGGGCCCGACATACTGTCACCCTGCTCACTCGCCAGCTCGGTCAGCACCTTCACTTCCAGCAAAATCTTTTTCGCTTGCTCCACCAGCGTCAGGCCAACATCGGTGAACAGCACCTTACGGCTGGTACGCTCTAACAGTACCGCACCCAACTCCGTTTCCAGTTTACGGATTTGACCACTTAAGGTCGGCTGGCTGACAAAACAGGCTTCGGCCGCCTTACGAAAATGACGGTGCTCCGACAACGCCACCAGATATTCAAGATCCCGAATATTCATCGTTAAACCACTTTGATAGGCAAAAACTATCAAAACCATAGCAGCAAACAATTAGAGCTATCAAGTCAAAAATCCCATAATGATCACATCAACAGGGAGCAACAAGCAGTAATATCCTCCGGTTGCAATATTTGCCTAACAATATTTTAAAATTTAAGGACTTAAATTATGTTCGCTTCTAAAGAAGGCCAAGAAATTCCTCAGGTTACTTTTCACACACGTCAAGGTGATCAGTGGGTAGATGTAACAACTAGCGAGCTATTTGCTAACAAAAAAGTGATTGTATTTAGCCTGCCAGGCGCATTCACACCAACGTGTTCTTCAAGCCACCTGCCTCGCTACAACGAATTGGCATCCGTATTTGCTGAAAACGGCGTAGACGACATCCTATGTGTGTCTGTGAACGATACGTTCGTGATGAACGCATGGAAAGCTGACCAAGAAGCAGAAAACATCACCTTTATCCCAGACGGTAACGGCGAGTTCACGCAAGGCATGGGCATGTTGGTAGAAAAAGCAGACCTAGGTTTTGGCCCACGTTCATGGCGTTACAGCATGCTGGTTAACAACGGCGTGATTGAAAAAATGTTCATCGAAAACGACGAACCAGGCGACCCGTTCAAAGTGTCTGACGCGGATACTATGCTGGGCTACATCGCACCAGAGCACAAACTGCAAGAATCTATCACTGTATTCACCAAACCTGGCTGTCCGTTCTGTGCAAAAGCAAAACAGAACCTGATCGACAAAGGTCTGCAGTACGAAGAAGTGGTACTGGGTAAAGATGCAACAACAGTTAGCCTACGTGCCGTATCAGGCCGCAGCACCGTGCCACAAGTATTCATCGGTGGTAAACACATCGGTGGCAGCGAAGAGCTAGAAGCTTACCTAGGCTAATCACCTGTCACACCTAAAACAGTAACTCAGGGCCTGCCCCGCAGGCCCGATGTGGAAAATTGGCAACACCGAGTGGAGAGAATACGATGAAAAGCGTGAATGTAGATGTCGCTGTGATTGGTGGCGGTACCGCAGGTCTTGGCGCATACCGCGCAGCAAAAGCCCATACTGACAGCGTAGTAATGATTGAAGGCGGCCCGTACGGCACCACGTGTGCCCGCGTGGGTTGCATGCCTTCTAAGCTGTTGATTGCAGCGGCAGAAAGTGTTCACAACATCGAAAAAGCCCCTGGTTTTGGTATTCATCCACAAGGTGACATCGTGATCAATGGCCGTGAGGTGATGGATCGCGTAAAACGTGAACGTGACCGTTTCGTGGGCTTTGTGCTTGAAGGCGTCGATGAGATCCCGGCAGAAGACAAGCTGTCTGGCTACGCTGCCTTTTTGGATGACAACACGCTACAAATCGACGATCACACCATCGTACATGCTAAGCGCATCGTGATCGCAACCGGCTCTCGCCCTGCTTACCCAGCAGTGTGGGATGAGTTGGGTGATCGCCTGATCATCAATGATGATGTGTTTAACTGGGACGATCTGCCACAATCGGTTGCTGTTTTTGGTCCGGGTGTGATCGGCCTTGAATTAGGTCAAGCCCTGCACCGCCTGGGTGTGAATGTGAAGCTGTTCGGTGTGGGTGGCCAAGTGGGTCCACTGACCGATCCAACAATCATGGCGTACGCCGACAAAGCCTTCAAAGACGAGTTCTACTTGGATGCGGACGTAAAAGTCGAAAGCATGAAGCGCATCGAGGGTGAAGATAAAGTGGAAATCCAGTTTATCAACCACGATGGCGAGCTAGAGACCTTCATCGTTGACTACGTACTGGCCGCCACTGGCCGTCGTCCAAATGTCGATAAGCTGGGCATTGAAAACACGACTCTGACTCTGGATCAGCGTGGTGTACCGGTCGCGGATCACTTCACGCTACAAACATCCGTACCGTCTATTTTCATTGCCGGTGATGCCAGCAACCAGCTGCCATTACTGCACGAAGCAGCAGATCAGGCACGCATTGCCGGTGATAACGCCGGTCGCTTCCCGAATATCCGTGCGGGTCTGCGTCGCTCAAAAATCTCAGCGGTCTTCTCCGATCCGCAAATTGCGATGGTGGGTGAAACCTACCGTGAGATCACTCAGCGTCTGGGCACCTGTGGCTGTTTCGAAACGGGCGAAGTCTCGTTTGAAAACCAAGGCCGTTCTCGTGTGATGCTGCGTAACAAAGGCATGCTGCACGTATACGGTGAACACGGTACCGGCCGCTTCCTGGGCGCAGAGATGATGGGCCCGAATGCAGAACACCTGGCACACTTGTTGTCTTGGGCACATCAGAACAAGATGACCATTGCCGACATGCTGGATATGCCGTTCTACCATCCGGTGATTGAAGAAGGTGTACGTACTGCACTACGTGATTTGAACGCCAAATTGCGTCTAGGTCCTGACATGATCAAGCATTGTTTAGACTGTGGTCCTGGCTGCTAATTAACCTCACTACACGACTGATACGACCCAGCCCTCTTCATGGAGGGCTTTTTTCTTTCTCTTACCCTCGCATCCTTCTTTTCGCTGACCTCCCTGTCTCCTTCCTCTTTCGTCACTTTCATGCTCTGTCTCAGCGCGCTGGCACTTGCACACTATCGTGCTATGCTGCCGCTTTCATCTGACCTTTACCGCTCGTATTACTGTCTTCAGGAGCCCTCATGAGCTGCCAAGCCTGTCGCTCGTCCGTGTTATTTCACAAGCTAGGCCGTTGCCGCCGCTGTATGATCCAACTGACCGTTGCCAGCCCACTTTGCTGGTTGATCGGACTCTTCGGCTACAGTGACCGCCCCCACAGCCTGGAAGCCATCACCTTTTTAGTGGCCGCCTCTGCCATGAGCCTGCTGTTACTGGCCCATCTGATCCGCGCGCGCCAATTGCGCCATAGCCCCGCTGAGCCACGAAACGCGAGGCAATAAAAAGCCCAGCACAGTGGCTGGGCATGTTGTTACGCTATTCACATCGACGACGCCGTGACTCAATGCACTACGCGACATTCACGCTGGCAATGCGCTGCTCTTGATCCAGACGCACTTCCAGTGCCACTTCATCACAGGCATGCTGACGCGGACAACGATCGCAATCTTTCATCACTTTTTCCGGCAACAACGTTTTCGAGGTCGGTACAAAGCCCTGCTTCATAAAGAACTCCGGCACACGGGTCAGCACAAAGACTTTCTGGATCGCCATCTGGCGGGCTTTTTCCAGCAGATGATTCACAATCGCCCGGCCCTGCCCCTGATGCTGCCAACCGGCTTCCACGCCCAGTGAGCGGATCTCCGCCAGTCCGGAATCATACACATACAAAGAGGCACACCCGGTGACCGTCCCGTGCTGTTCGACCACCGCAAAGGAGCCAATGTCCCGCACCAGTTCGTTACGCATACGCGGCAAGTTTTCACCTAACCCGGCCCAGTACACCACCATGCCTTCAATGGCATCCAAATCCGTCAACCGTGCACCACGCACTTTCACACTCGGCGAGTAGCGTTGGGTCAGGCGGGATTGGGCCTGATTAATGGCATATTCGACCTGAAACGGCGCCACGCCTCCTAAGGCACAGCGTTTTTCCAGACACGATTCAATGGTCAGGATCGGATACACGTCTTCCTCAATCACCGGGGAGAAAGTCTGCATCTCGGCCAGTGACAACTCTTCTAAGGCACAGCCTTTGGCAATGGCGGCAACCACTGCGACACCGACAATATGGTGCGCTTCACGGAACGGGATCCCTTTCGCCACCAAATAATCAGCCAGTTCAGTGGCATTGGAATACCCCTGCATTGCCGCTTCCAGCGTACGGGCTTCATTGACCTTGATACCGTCAAAACACAACGCGGCCATTTCCATGCATTCATGCCAGCTATCGAGCGCATCGAACAAGCCTTCTTTGTCTTCCTGCATGTCCTTGTTATACGCCAGCGGCAGCGCTTTGACCGTCATCATCATGCCGGTCATCGCCCCGTACACCCGGCCACATTTGCCACGGATCAGCTCCAGCGCATCCGGGTTTTTCTTCTGTGGCATCAACGACGAGCCCGAGGTCACCGTATCGGCCAATTCAATGAAGTTCGATTCACCGGAATTGTAGAAGATCAGATCTTCCGCCATCCGCGACAGGTGCAACATCGAAATGGACGCGGTCGAGAGCAGCTCCATCACATGATCCCGATCGGAGACCGAATCCAGGCTGTTACGGGTCGCACGGTGAAAGCCCAGGCTGTGCGCCAAGGCTTCCCGATCCATCGGATAGGCTGTGCCCGCCAAGGCGCCAGAGCCCAGCGGACAGGTATCGAGACGCTCCAACGCATCGTGCAAACGTGAATAATCCCGTTCAAACATTTCCACATAAGCCAGACACCAATGGGCAAACGTCACCGGCTGCGCACGCTGCAAGTGGGTGTAGCCCGGCAGCACCGTCCCCTGATGGGCACGCGCCACCGACACCAGCTGGTTTTGCAGGTGATCGAGCATCAGGAGCAACTGGTGCCCTTGCTGACGACACCACAGCTTGAGATCGGTCGCCACCTGATCGTTGCGCGAGCGACCGGTATGCAGTTTCTTGCCCAGATCCCCCACTTTGCTGATCAGCTGTTGCTCGACCCAGCTGTGAATGTCTTCCGCATCCGATTGCAAGATTTGCGCAGGATCTTCCATGACCGCCAGCTTGAGCTCATTGAGCGCTAACTCCAGCGTCTGCTGCTCGTCATCGGTCAACACATTGACCTGACGCAGCGCTTTTGACCAGGCGATAGAGCCGACAATGTCTTGTTCCGCCAACCGGTAATCAAACCGCAATGAATCATTAAACTGCTTAAACCGCGTGTCAGCGGCTTGGCTGAACCGCCCGCCCCAGAGTGCCATGGTACGTCTCCTTTGCTACTTGCTCGACTTGCTCGTGTGTCTTGTTATTGTGTTTGTCGGTGTTACTTTTTCTGCTCGTTCAAGGCACGGATACGGCTGGCCAGCGAGTACAGGCGGATAAAGCCTTCTGCATGGCTCTGATCGTACACTTCGTCTTCCCCGAAAGTCGCAAACTCTTCCGAGTACAGGCTGTTGTCAGAACGCTTCTGCACAGCCGTCACGTTACCTTTGTACAGTTTCAGGACCACTTCGCCGTTCACGTCCTGGGCAATCACATCGGCGGCGGCCAGCAGTGACTGACACAATGGGGTGAACCAACGGCCGTCATACACCAGGTGCGAGAACTTCAGGCCAATGGTCTGGCGGAAATCAAAACACTCTTTATCCAGCACCAGTTGCTCCACCGCACGCAACGCTTCCATCATGATGGTGCCCCCCGGGGTTTCATAACAGCCACGGGATTTCATGCCGACCATACGGTTTTCGACGATATCGATACGGCCCACACCGTGCTCGATCCCTTTCTTGTTCAGGTACACCAGCGCGTTATAAGGCGACATGGCTTCACCATCGACCGCCACGATTTGACCGTGCTCGACTTTCACGCTCACCAACTCTGCCGCATCCGGAGCCTCTTCCGGATCCTTGGTCCATGCCCAACAATGTTCGTTCGGCTGATTCCAGGTTTCTTCCAGCACGCCACCTTCGGTGGAGATGTGCCAGGCGTTCGCATCACGCGAGTAGATTTTTTCCAGTGATGCACTGCATGGAATGTTGCGCTCTGCCAGGTAGTTCAGCAGATCTTCACGGCTGCGCATGTCCCATTCACGCCAAGGGGCAATCACTTTGAGCTGCGGGGCCAGCGCCGCAAAGCAGCTTTCAAAACGCACCTGATCATTGCCTTTACCGGTACAGCCGTGACACAGGGCATCCGCCCCGACTTCCAGTGCACATGCCACCTGCGCTTTGGCGATAATTGGACGGGCCATTGAAGTACCCAACAGGTACTTGCCTTCATACACCGCGCCGGTTTTCAGGGTCGGGAAGATGTAATCGGCCACCAATTCTTCTTTCAGATCCGCGATGTAACAGGCGGAGGCACCGGATGCCAATGCCTTCGCTTCCACCCCTTCCAACTCGGCATCGCCCTGACCCACATCGGCCACGAACGCCACCACTTCACAGTCATAGTTTTCTTTCAGCCATGGAATGATGGCTGACGTGTCCAGACCGCCGGAATAGGCCAATACTACTTTTTTTACCTGACTCATAATGCTCTCCTGCTTACCTGCTCGACGGTCGTCCCGCTCAGGTTTCTGTCTCAAAAGTGTTTATCTAAAGATGTTGAAAGATACGTCTAACGCTTAAGGGAAAACGTTAAAGGGAAAATTTGGTCCCGATACTCTCGCCGTTAAACAACGCCGCCAGTTTGTCGGGGTAGCGCCAGGTCGCCACTTCAATCGGTCGCCCCAGTGCCTTGGCCGCATCAAATGCCGCACGCACTTTGACGATCATGCCGTCGGTGATCACCGCCTGTTGGATCAGCGCTTCTGCTTTGTCTTCGGTTAACGCCGGGATCAAACGGCCTTTACCGTCCAGCACCCCGCTCACATCCGACAGCAACACCAGCTCGGCATCCAGTGCCGCCGCCACCGCAACAGCGGCCTGGTCAGCATTCACATTCATCAGGTTGCCGTTATCATCCAGACCAATAGAGCTGATGATAGGCAGGAAGCCACCCGCCATGATGGTGCTGATCAACGTGCTGTCGCCCGGTGCGGCTTTACCGACCGCGCCCAATTCCGGATCCAATTCGCTGATTTGGCACAAGCCGCCGTCCGCCAAGCTCAGCCCCACCGCCGCAACACCCGACTTCACCGCCTGGCCTTGCAGCAACTTATTTGCGGTTCCGGCTAAGGCACCGGCGATGTAACCAATCTGATCGGCCGGCGTCACACGCAACCCGGCTTTTTTCACCGTTTCCAGCTGCAACTTGGCCATCAGATCATCCACCAGATACCCGCCCCCATGGACCAGTAAAAGCGGACGTTGTGCCTGTTGCTGGTAAGTCCGAATGGCACCAAACAACTTGTCTAACGTTTCATGGCAAGACAGCACAGCGCCGCCCAGCTTGATGACTAATGGAACCTGACTCATCTCGACTCTCCTAAACCTAAACCAACGCGGTCAACTGCGGAAAATTGTTACGGATATTGATGCATTGCATCGCCTGGGCCGATGCGCCTTTTAATAAGTTATCGATCGCGGACGTTAATACGATATGCCCCTGATGGACCTTCCAGCCGATATCACAAAAACAGGTGTTCACCACACTCTCTAACACCACCGGTTCGTCGGCCAACAGACGCACAGCATGCTTGTCGCTGGCCGCGCCATACGCTTGGGTCATGGCGGCGGCGACTTGCGCTTCCTCCACACCGTCTGCCAGTTTGGCGGTAATGGTGGCTAAAATACCGCGCTTAAAATTGCCCAGATGCGGGGTGAAAATCACAGCCTGATCCAAATGGGTCGCGATTTCAGGTTGATGACGGTGGGTAAAGATGCCGTAAGCTTTAAAGCTCACCTCACAGAAACTATTATTCATGGTCGCTTTACGCCCGGCGCCAGACACCCCACTTACCGCGTTGATCACCGGCCACTGCGTGGTATTGAGTAAACCGGCACTGAGCAAAGGCTTAAGGGCCAGTTGCGCGGCGGTCGGGTAACAGCCCGGCACCGCCACCAATTGTGCGTCGCTAATCGCCGCGTGATTCCACTCCGCCAAGCCGTACACCGCTTGATCCAGCCAATCAGAATGCTGATGCGCAAAGCCGTAGTATTGGGTATAGAAACTGTCGCCTTTCACCCGAAACGCGCCGGACAAATCGAAGACCTGACAACCTGCGGCTAAGAAGACTGGCGCCAGGTCATGACTGACTTCATGGGCGGTCGCCAGCAACACGATATCGGCGTCTTGGGCAATCGCGGCTGGATCCAGCAAAGGCTGCAGCGGCATATCGACAATCCCTCGCAGCTGACCGTGCAGCGCACTGATCGGCTTGTGGGCATCGTCACTGTTGGCCGACACATACAGCCCTTGTAGAGCAAGGTGGGGGTGGTTATGCACCATCTTCGCCAGCTCAGCCCCGGTGTAGCCGCTGGCACCGATAATCAAGGTGTTCAACATATTCGATCCGTCTTTATTGATATTGATGATTGAAGGTTAAGGGTTGTGATTGCCAGCAACACAGGTTGCCAAGGGAGGCGCAGGATGCACCAAGCGATAACGACTTAGCGTCGTCGAAGAGAAGGGAGAAAGAGAAAAGTCGCTTGGCTCATGGTAATACATTCCTAATCTAGCAAGAGTCAAACTGTCACCGTGGGCTTACATCGTTATGCTTACGCAATGCCACAAACAGTATTTTTATTCACATCCTGTGAATTTATATGTTTACCCATTAATGCTTATTCTGTCAACCATCGACATGAAAATTGACGAAAAAAAAGCCAACTCACGCGCTGCCCTTTATGCACACCTGACGCGCAACCCACCACAGGCCGATCGGCAAGCAGCACAATGCTCCGAGAATGATAAAAATGACAATAGATGCATCGAAACGGATGAGAAGCACGCGCATTTTGTGCTTTATTTCAGCGAGGTTACGAAAATTTGTTACAGGATTTATTTCAATTTATGACAAAAATCAATGCAGCACGATTTTGTTAGCGGTAAATACAATGCATGTTGACCTCAAAGTGGGATCACGGCTAGATTGTCTGCTTACAAGACTGTAATTGGATGTAATAAACTTACGAGATGGATGCGATATGAACGAAAAGTACAGCGCGCTGAGAAGCAATGTCAGTATGCTTGGCCATATGCTGGGCAATACGATCAAGGATGCGCACGGTGAAGAACTCCTGAGCAAGGTAGAAACCGTCCGTAAACTGTCTAAATCTGCCCGCGCAGGTAATCAGGACGATCGCGCGAAGCTGATCGAAGAACTGCAAAACCTGCCTGATGATCAGTTACTCCCGGTAGCCCGTGCCTTCAGTCAGTTCATGAACCTGACCAACATTGCCGAGCAGTACCACACCGTTTCTCGCCACAGCGAAGAACATATCTGCAGCCCAGACTCCATTGATGCTCTGTTTGCCAAACTCATCGGCCAGGACATCAGCCAATTCGACACTCTGCAAGCGGTCCGCGAACTCAACATCGATTTGGTGTTAACCGCCCACCCGACCGAAATTGCCCGTCGCACCATGATCCACAAGCTGGTGCAAATCAACAAATGCTTGTCCAAGCTTGAACTCAGTGAACTCTCTACCAGTGAACGCCAGCGCGTTGAACGCCGCTTAGAACAATTGTTGGCACAGGCCTGGCATTCTGATGTGATCCGCCAGCAGCGCCCAACGCCACTGGATGAAGCCAAGTGGGGCTTTGCGGTGATTGAAAACTCACTGTGGCAAGCCGTACCGGAATTCCTGCGCCAGTTCGATGAAAAACTGGAGCAACACTTAGGCGAAGGCCTGCCAATCGATGCCGCGCCGGTATCCTTCTCCTCGTGGATGGGCGGCGACCGCGACGGTAACCCGTTTGTGACCTCTGACGTCACCCGCGAAGTGCTGCTGCTATCACGCTGGAAAGCAGCCGATCTGTACCTGAAAGACATTCAGGAGCTGGTCAACGAACTGTCGATGGTGCGTTGTAATGATCAGGTCCGTGAACTGGCCGGTGATGAACACGAACCGTACCGCGCAATCCTAAAAGATCTGCGTAGCAAACTGACTCACACCCGTGATGTGTTGGATGCGCAAGTCAAAGGGCTGGATGTCCCAAGCTTTGGCATCATTGACCATATCGACCAGCTGTGGGAGCCGCTGTTCGCCTGTTACCAGTCACTGCACGACTGCGACATGGGCATCATCGCTGACGGCCTGCTGCTGGACGTGCTGCGCCGCGTGAAATGTTTCGGCGTGCACCTGGTGCGTCTGGATATTCGTCAGGAAAGCACCCGTCACTCCGATGTGATTTCTGAGCTGACCCGTTATCTGGGGCTAGGCGATTACGATCAGTGGAGCGAGCAAGACAAGATCGCCTTCCTGGTACGTGAACTGTCCTCGAAGCGCCCACTGCTGCCACGCGACTGGGAGCCGTCAGACAACGTGCGCGAAGTCATCGCGACCTGTAAAGCCATCGCCCAACAGCCACGTGAAGCGCTTGGTGCGTATGTGATTTCCATGGCCCGTACCGCCTCTGATGTACTGGCCGTGCACCTGCTGTTACAAGAAGCCGGCTGCCCGTTCCGCATGGACGTGTGTCCGCTGTTTGAAACCCTCGATGATCTGAACAATGCCGAAGCGGTGATCAGCCAGCTAATGAACATTGACTGGTACCGTGGCTTTATTCAAAACCACCAGATGGTGATGATCGGTTACTCGGATTCAGCCAAAGATGCGGGCGTAATGGCTGCAGGCTGGGCACAGTACCGCGCCATGGAAGCCCTGGTGAATGTGTGCGAAGAAGCCGGCGTCGAGCTGACGCTGTTCCACGGCCGTGGCGGCTCCATTGGCCGAGGCGGAGCACCGGCGCACGCTGCCCTGCTCTCTCAACCACCGCGCAGCCTGAAAGGCGGCCTGCGTGTGACCGAGCAAGGGGAAATGATCCGCTTTAAACTGGGTCTGCCAGAAGTGGCGGTGAACAGCCTGAGCCTGTACGCCAGCGCCATTTTGGAAGCGAACCTGCTGCCGCCGCCGGCACCAAAACAAGACTGGCGCGCGCTGATGGACATGCTGTCAGACGTCTCTTGTGACGCTTACCGTAATGTCGTACGTGGCAACGAGCAGTTTGTCCCGTATTTCCGCGCAGCCACACCGGAGCTGGAGCTGGGTAAACTGCCACTGGGCTCACGTCCGGCCAAGCGTAACCCGAACGGCGGCGTAGAAAGCTTGCGTGCTATCCCATGGATTTTCGCCTGGAGTCAGAACCGCTTGCTGCTACCGGCTTGGCTGGGTGCCGGTGAAGCGATCCAATACGCGATCGATCAGGGCCATGCCCCACAACTGGAAGAGATGTGCCGCGAGTGGCCGTTCTTCTCCACCCGTCTGGGCATGCTGGAAATGGTATTCACCAAGACCAACATGGGCATCGCCGAGTACTACGATCAGCGTCTGACCGATAAATCACTGTGGCCGCTGGGTCAGCAACTGCGTGAGCAGCTGCAGCGTGACATCAAAGCGGTGCTGAATGTAGAAAACAGCGCGCACCTGATGGAGCAAAACCCGTGGGGAGCGGAATCCATCCGTCTGCGTAACATCTACATTGAACCGCTGAACATGTTACAGGCGGAATTGCTGTACCGTACCCGTAAGCAAGAAACGATTTCGCCAATGCTGGAAGAAGCCCTGATGGTCACCATCGCCGGTATCGCCACCGGTATGCGCAATACCGGCTAAAGCATCTCTGCAACACTGTCTAAAAAAGGCTACATTTTGTGGCCTTTTTTTATCCTGCCTGCTGCCATTCTCACCGAATCTCTCACTCTGACTCAATAATGAGACACTGCCGTTTTATGCCCTCAACTAGGGTAAAAAGGCGCTTTGTGAACGCAGATGAATCTAAACTGCTTGCATAGTGGAAAAAAGCAATATTAAGACAGGCATCACAAGACGAGAAATTGGTTACACCACTTTTCCGTGATATTTCGCTCTGATATCGCTAATTTCTCGTTTGATGTGTATGCTACGTGATCTCGATCAGGCACTGCAACAACATGATTATAATAACGCCAAAGAGCGGAAGGGTATTGTTCAGGCACGTATCGCCAGCCTGGTTGAGTTTCTTTTTGTAGTATTTTTAACGGATAGAAGAGATGTCACTACCACACGTTATTTTAACTGTGCTGAGCAGCCGCGACGCCACAGGTTACGATATCACCAAAGAGTTTTCTCACAGCATTGGCTACTTCTGGAAAGCCAGCCACCAGCAGGTGTACCGTGAACTCAACAAAATGGCCAGTCATGATCAAGTGACTTGCAAACTGGAACCACAAGACGGTAAGCCGGATAGAAAAGTCTATTCGATCACTGACTTGGGTCGCCAGGCGCTGTTTGAGTGGTTCCAGGAGCCAGCCCGTAATCCAACCATCCGCGATGAGTTCTCTGCCAAACTGGTTGTGTGCGGCGTACACAACTCCACCCCAATGCAGCAGCAACTTGAAGCGTTAATCGAAGAATCCCACACACTGCTTAACCATTACAATGAAATGGAAAACGTGCATTTTGCGGATTACCGTAATATGGATCGTCAATCTCGCCTTGATCGCCTGACCCTGCGTCGTGCTATTCACAACCGTCAGGCATGGATTGATTGGGCAGAAGAAGTGTTGGTTGAACTGAAAGACATGGATGCACCTGGCAGCGCTGTTGCCCTGTAATCCTTGAACAAAAAAATGAAACCATAAAAAAAGCCGCAGTCACTTCACACTGCGGCTTTTCTTTGTCTGTTGTCCTGTCCTGCGATAAGGGATGATGAGGACAGCGCTTAGCGTATAACGGCACTTGGTTTATAACGGTCCTTGCTTATAACGGCGCTCAGCCAATAACAGGCGCACTCTGCTCGGCGCGCACGCCCAGGGTGTGGCAAATCGCATACGTCAGCTCCGCACGGTTTAACGTGTAGAAGTGGAAGTCCTTCACCCCTTCACGACTCAACACGCGCACCATATCAATCGCATTGCTCGCGCCGACCATCTGACGACTCAGCAAGTCATCGTCCAAGCCTTCGTATTGCTTCTCCAGCCAGCCCGGTACCTTCACGTTATTCGCCAGCGCAAAACGCTTGGCCTGCTTCATGTTCGACACCGGTAAGATCCCCGGCACAATCTCCACATCAATGCCAGCCGCCGCGCAGCGGTCACGAAAACGCAGGTAGCTTTCCACATCAAAGAAAAACTGGGTGATGGCACGGCTGGCACCGGCATCCACTTTGCGTTTAAGGTTGATCAGATCTGCCTGCGCGCTTTTCGCTTCCGGGTGCACTTCCGGGTACGCCGCAACCGAAATATCGAAGTCCGCTTCTTCACGCAGCAGCGCGACAAGATCCGCCGCATACATATCCGGCTTACCGCCCTGTGGCGGTAAATCACCACGCAGAGCCACGATATCGCGGATCCCGTTGTTCCAGTAATCACGGGCAATGGTACGCAGCTCATCGCGGGTCGCATCGATACAAGTCAGGTGCGGGGCTGCCACGAGACCAGTTTGCTCTTTGATATCTTTAATGATGGAATGGGTACGATCGCGCTCACCCGAGTTGGCCCCATAGGTCACCGACACGAACTTCGGCTTCAGGGTTTTCAGGCGATGAATAGACTGCCACAGGGTTTGCTCCATCTGCTCACTGCTTGGCGGGAAAAATTCAAATGACACGTTGATATTGCCATCCAGATCAGCAATATTCTGATTGAGTGCATCCAAGTGGCTTGCATATGAGTAGCCCATAGTCCCTTCCTTTCTTTCTTGGCCGATGGCCGCTCCCTGAACTGTGACGCAAAACATCCGTTTAGACGTCTATATGTCTACAGAATGTATTGTAACCAATTTAATGTCAACATGATGATCATGAATATTTCTCAACTTGAAGTTGCAGGATCTTCACGTCCAAAAATAGCAAAAAGCCCGCAGATCGCGGGCTTTTTCCATTCATTAACACATTCCACTGGATGACGATTATAACGGCAAGTATTTCACTGCCCGAGCCTCCTCTTCCAGTACAACAGCGGCTACAGCATACCGGCTAATCGGTTGATATCCGACAGCAATGCCCCGGCGGTGACATCCCGCCCCGCCCCCGGCCCTCGGATCACCAGCGGGTTTTCACGATACCAACGGCTTTCAATGGCAAAGATGTTGTCACACGGCAGCAAGTTAGCCAGCGCATGCTCAGCTGGCAGGGCTTCCACGCCGACCGCCGCTTTACCATGACGATCCAAACGGGCGACATAGCGCAGCACCTTGTCTTCTTTCTGCGCTTTGAGCAGGCGCTCCAGCAGCAATTCATCCAGCTCAGCCGCCTGCTCAAAGAAGGCATCCAATGACAGCTCAGCCAGGCTCGCCGGGACCAGCGTTTCCACTTTCACCTGCTCAGGCTCTAACGTCAGCCCCGATTCACGGGCTAAAATCACCAGCTTGCGCATCACATCACTGCCATCGAGATCGTGGCGCGGATCCGGCTCGGTCAGCCCCTGCTGCCAGGCCACTTCTACCAGTTGTGAAAACGGGATGCTGCCATCGTATTGCTGGAACAACCACGACAACGTACCCGAGAAAATCCCGGACAGCGCAATGATTTCATCCCCGCTTTCCGTCAGATCCCGCACGGTGTGGTTAACGGGCAAGCCCGCCCCGACAGTCGCGTTGTAAAGCCAGAAACGGCTGTTTTTGGCAAAGGCATCAATCACCGCGTGGTACTGCTCACCGCTGGCGGAGCCCGCCACTTTGTTGGCAGAGATCAGGTGCAGGCCCGCTTCGGCAATCTGCGTATAGCGCGCCGACAGCTCTTCACTGGCGGTCACATCCAGCACCATCACTTCGTCGTATTCGTGGGCAGCAACGGTTTCAATCCACGCACCCGGCGCATAGGCTTCGGCTTCATCATCGAAATGATCGAGCGCTGCCTGTGGCTCAATGCCCGCCAAATCAATCCACAATCGGCTGCTGTCCACCACGCCGATGAGGGTAAAGCTCATGCCATGGCGTTTTTCCAACGCGGCACGCTGGGTGTTATACAAACTCAGCCAACGGCTGCCGATGTTGCCTTTGCCACACAATACCAAACCAATGCGCTTTTGCGCCTGGAACAGGCTTTGGTGAATACGCGGCAACAAGCTGTCCGTATCGGCTTTACGCAGCACCGCCACCAAACTCAGCCCCGAGCCGGATTCCGCCATGAATTCGACCGGCTGGCCTTTCAGCTGCTGGTAGAAACCGTAACAGTGGATGGCATTGTTCACCACCCCGGCGCCCACTGCCGCGACGAGCGAGAACCCATCACGCAGGCGCAATTCGGCGGCAATCCCGCTGTCTTGCAGCAAGGCCAACACACTGTTGACCACCTCACCGGTATAAGCCAGTTGAATACGGCCTTTATCCGCTTCGACACTCTGTGCCAGTGGCTGCAATTGTGCCCGCGACAAAATGCGCTCCAGCTCGGCTTCCACCAGGCTGATATCGTGAGAGCGTGGGATCGTCAGCGCGATCAGACACACATCATCCAACGAGGTAATGATCTTCGCCCCCCGCCCCGACGCCAGGACACGCTCGACGCGGGTTGAACCGGATTCCGGCAGATGGCTGCAGCGCAAAGTCAAATCAATCGCACTTTGTGCCACCGGCTGTAAGGTACGGCTGTGCAGCACCGGCGCGGCTAAACGGGCCAGTTCGCTGGCTTCATCCAAACGCAGCAATGGCAGCAGGCAGGCATCTTCCACTTTACGCGGATCGGCGCTGTACACCCCGGCCACATCACTCCAGATGGTCACGCGGCTCACATCCGCCAGCGCACCAATCACGGTCGCGGAATAGTCTGAACCATTACGGCCAAGCAGAACGGTATCACCGGCCTGATCGGCCGCCATAAACCCCGTGATCACCACCCGTTGCTGCTGAATTTGTGCCAGTTGCGCCTGCAGCAGAGGCCATGACTGACCACGATCCACTTCCGGCTGTGCCGCTCGCTCTGCCCGCAGGAATAAGCGGGAATCCAAACTGGTGGCAGGGAGTTGTTGTTGGGTCAGGAGCGCCGCCAGCAAACGGGCCGACCACACTTCACCGTGGCCCAAGACACTGGCAACTTGCGCCTCACTCAACGGGCTTTCTCCCCAGCGGGCTAATTCGCCGAGTTCAAAATGCAGCTGGGTCAGCAGTGCATCCGCCGCTTCCCCTTCCACCAATTGTTCAATCAACTGCTGCTGAAACGCACGGATCTGCTGCAGGGTTTCATGGGCCTGACGGCCGTCTTTGTCGAGCTGCGCCACCCAGTCAATCAACTGGTTGGTGGTTTTGCCGGCGGCCGAGACCACCACCAAATCATGGTTGCCGGAGTATTCCTGTAAAATGGTCACGACACGGCGGTAACAGGCCGGATCCGCCAGGCTGCTGCCACCAAACTTATGTAACTGACGTCCGCTTATCGCACTCATACAGCCTCCTTGGCGGCCAGTGCAAAGGCCTGCGCTAAATCTGCAATCAAATCATCCGGATCTTCCAGCCCGACTGACAAACGCAGCAAGGTGGTTTTCAATCCCGCCTCCGCCTGCGCTTCATCTGACATCGCGCGGTGGGTCATACTGGACGGGTGGCAAATCAGGCTTTCTGTGCCGCCGAGCGATTCCGCCAGCGAGAAGCATTTCAGCTCACGCACGAAGGTTTCCAATTGGGCCATGCTGCCGTTAATCTCAAAACTCAGCATCGCGCCAAAGCCTTTTTGTTGCTTCAGGGCGATATCATGACCGGGATGTTCAGGCTGGCTGGGATGGTAAATAGTGCCGACCAACGGCTGCTGTTGCAGGTAAGCGAGGATCTTGGCGCTGTTTTCTTCATGCATGCGCATGCGAGGGGCTAACGTGCGCAGGCCGCGCAGTGTCAGGTAGGCATCAAAGGGGGCACCTGTCGCCCCGATACAGTTCGCCCACCAGGCCAGCGTTTCGGCATGGGCCTCAGTCTTGGCGATCAGCACACCGCCAAGCACATCAGAATGGCCGTTGATGTACTTGGTGGTAGAATGGACGACAAAATCGGCACCGAGCGCAAGAGGTTGTTGGAGGATCGGCGATAAGAACGTATTATCCACCGCCACCAGCGCACCGGCCTGATGTGCCGCAGCACACAGCTCGGCAATATCGACGATGCGCAACAGCGGATTGGACGGGGTTTCGACCCACACCAGTTTAGGCTGTTGAGCAAACGCATCGGCCAGCGCCTGAGGATCAGTTTGATCCACAAAACAGACTTTAAAGTCGCCCTTTTTGGCGCGGGTATCAAACAACCGATAGGTACCGCCATAGCAGTCATGCGGGGCGACAATGAGATCATCCGGCCCTAACAGGGCGGACACAAGCAGGTTCATCGCAGCTGTCCCGCAATTGGTGACCACGCCGCCCGCACCGCCTTCCAGCGTAGATAATGCATCCGCTAAGGTATTGCGGGTGGGGTTCCCGGAGCGGGAATAGTCATAGGTCGGCACCTCACCCAGTTGGGGAAAGCTGTATGTTGAGGTCAGATACAGTGGCGGCACCACCGCGTTATATTGGGTATCCGAGTCAATGCCGGTACGCACGGCAACGGTGGCAAGCTTCTGGTCACTCATATTTACTATCCTTGTAGGGTGAACCCGATGATGAATAACGTTTATGCAACAACATAACCACATTCACAAAAGACGTCAACACTTCCAGACGTCCATATGTCTTTGCTTGTGGCGGTAAATCCCGCTAGAATTCAGGTCTATTATATTTCTTCAATTTAACATCGCTGAGAAGGTTAACAATGGCAGAGTGGAATGGCGAATACATCAGTCCATACGCGGAACACGGAAAGAAAAACGAGCAAGTCAAAAAGATCACGGTTTCGATCCCACTGAAGGTGCTTAAAATTCTGACTGATGAGCGCACACGCCGTCAGGTCAATAACTTGCGCCACGCCACCAACAGCGAGCTACTGTGTGAAGCCTTCCTGCACGCGTACACGGGTCAGCCGCTGCCAACGGATGATGATATTCGTAAAGATCGTCCGGATGATTTACCGGCGGAAGCGAAAAGTCTAATGGAAGAGATGGGCATTAAATACGAAGACATCAACGAGTAAGTCGTTGTCTGCCGTTGCCAACAAAAAAACCAGCCGAGGCTGGTTTTTTTGTGTCTGTACATTGGGGATACGCGACCGGTTGCCCCAAACGCCAGAGGAAAAAAAAGGGACGCTGCACGTCCCTTCTTTTCGACATTCAATCTGGCAATTACTTGCTAGATAGCGCACCGAAACGCTTGTTGAATTTGTCGATACGACCACCAGAGCTAACTTGACGCTGCTTACCAGTGTAGAAAGGGTGACACTTGTCGCACACATCAAGGTTGATGTCTTTACCCATAGTTGAGTTGAATACGAAAGTGTTGCCACAAGAACAACGTGCGTTTACTGGAGTGTACTCTGGGTGAATACCTTGTTTCATGGGATAACCTCAAAAGTAAGGCCGTGTCGCTCTCCCGATCCTAAGCCGGGCACCACACGTCATTAAAAAAATAGTCAATGGACAGGCCGTGACCAATCCATCAAATTAGGCGGCGTATAGTAATCAATCGTCTCGTCCAGATCAACTGATACGCTCCTTTTTTCACCGCTTTGCCCCAGCCCTCTGGCGAGGTACACTGCCCTCTCTCCGTTCCAGCTCATATCGCGGTGTATTATGACGCCTAACATTGCCAAAGTGGCACTGCCTGTCCCTCTCGACAAACAATTTGATTACCTGATCAAAACGGGCCAATCGCCTGTGATCGGCGGGCGCGTCAAAGTACCCTTTGGCCCGAAACAGTTAGTCGGCGTGGTGATCAGCCTGACCGATCACTCCGATTTCCCGATGGAGCAACTCAAGCCAATCACCGCCGTGCTCGATACCGCGCCGCTGTGGTCATCCCCGCTGTTTTCTCTGCTGACCTGGGCCAGCAGCTACTACCAGTACCCGCTGGGCGATACCTTAGCCAATGCCATGCCCACGCTGCTGCGCAAAGGCCGAGAAGCCTCGGCGGCCAGCCTGAAAATGTGGCAGCTCACCGCCAGTGGTCAGGAGCAAGCAGCCAGCACACTCAGTCGCGCCCCGCGCCAGCAACAGGTACTGCAAGCGCTGCGCCGGGGCAAAGTCAGCCATGAAGATCTGCTGGCTGAAGACATTAACGCGGCGATCTTATCAACGGTCGCTAAAAAAGGCTGGATAGAAAGCGTCACCGAACAACCGACGCTGCGCCCCTGGCAGCCCGACTTTGCGGTTACCGAAGAGAAACCGCGCCTGAATGAAGAGCAGGCCATCGCCATTGCGGCCGTCAATGCACAAGATGCCTTTGGCTGCTATTTGCTGGAAGGGATCACCGGCTCAGGCAAAACCGAGGTCTACCTCAATGTGCTGGAGCCGATTTTAGCCGCCGGCAAACAAGCGCTGATCTTGGTACCGGAAATCGGCCTGACGCCACAAACCATCAACCGCTTTCGCCGTCGCTTCAATGTGCCGCTGCAGACCATTCACTCCGGCCTGAATGATAACGAACGCATGGCGGCCTGGCTGGCCGGACGCGACAACCAAGCGGGGATCATTATCGGTACCCGCTCGGCGCTGTTCACCCCGTTTGCCAACTTAGGGATCATCATTGTCGATGAAGAGCATGACGGCTCCTACAAACAGCAAGATACCCTGCGCTATCACGCCCGTGATCTGGCGGTGATGCGTGCCAGCCAAGAACGTATTCCCGTGGTATTGGGCTCGGCGACGCCCGCACTGGAAACCCTGCACAATGCCAAAAGTGGCAAATACCATCACCTGACCCTGTCTAAGCGTGCCGGCCAAGCGCAGGCTGCCCGTCACGGGGTGTTGGATGTGAAAGGCTTGTATTTGGAATCGGGGTTATCTGCCCCCTTGATCGCCCGCATGCGCACACACTTACAAGCTGGCAATCAGGTAATGCTGTTTCTTAACCGTCGTGGCTTTTCCCCAGCGGTGATTTGTCACGAATGTGGCTGGCTGGCCGAATGTAAACGCTGTGATGCCTACTACACCTTCCACCAGCAAAGCGGCGAATTGCGCTGCCACCACTGCGCCACACAACGGCCGATGATGCACCAATGTGAGCAATGCGGCTCGACCCAGCTCAATGCCGTGGGTGTCGGCACCGAGCAGCTCGAACAACAATTGGCGACCCTGTTTCCGGACTACCGCACCGTGCGGATTGACCGTGACAGCACACGCCGCAAAGGCAGTCTGGAAAACTACCTCGAAGCCATTCGCAACAACGAATACCAAATCTTGATCGGCACCCAAATGCTGGCCAAAGGGCACCATTTTCCGGATGTCACCTTGGTGGCCCTGCTCGATGTGGACAGCGCCCTGTTCTGTAATGATTTCCGCGCGCCGGAGCGTCTGGCACAGCTGTTCATTCAGGTGGCGGGACGGGCCGGACGCGCCAGCAAACCGGGGGAAGTGGTGCTGCAAACCCACCATCCGGAGCATGCTCTGCTGCAAGCGCTGCTGTACAAAGGCTACGATCACTTTGCCCAAGGGGCCCTGACCGAGCGTAAACAAGCCTGGCTGCCCCCGTTTACCTATCTTGCCCTGTTACGCGCAGAAGCCAACGACAGCGCGCTGGTTGAGCAATTTTTCCAGCAAGTTCGCGGCATTTTTGAAAACAGTCCGGTGTACAGTGACGAGACCATGGTGATGGGCCCCAACCCGGCACCGTTGTCGCGCCGGGCCGGACGTTACCGCTGGCAATTGCTGTTGCAGGCACCGAGCAGAAAGACCCTGCAACAGTGGATCAGCATCGCCAAACCGGCGATCCAATTGCTGCCGCTGGCGAAGAAAATCCGCTGGTCGATCGATGTGGAACCGCAGGATTTAACTTAAAATGAACAATGCGATACAAATCACGCGAGGGATGTAATTAATGTTGTCCTAAGCATGTTTAATCGCCAGCAGACAGCCTACAATAGCATGCTCGCTGTTTCAGGTATCAGCCCGATTTGGCCATGATCCTTCAGCGGTTAGAGAGAATTATAATAGAGAGGAACAGAAACTATGGCGACAATGAAGGATGTTGCCCAGCTCGCCGGTGTGTCAACGGCCACGGTCTCGCGTGCCTTGATGAACCCGGAAAAAGTGTCAGCCTCAACCCGGAAGAAGGTTGAGCAAGCTGTCATGGACGCTGGCTATTCACCCAACTCACTGGCTAGGAATCTTCGTCGCAACGAATCAAAAACCATCGTCACCATCGTCCCTGATATCTGTGATCCGTACTTCACAGAAATCATTCGCGGCATTGAAGAAGCCGCGATGGAGCATGGCTACCTGGTTTTACTCGGTGACAGTGGGCAACAAAAAACCCGCGAAAACTCTTTCGTTAACCTCGTTTTCACCAAGCAAGCCGACGGCATGCTACTGCTCGGTACCGATCTGCCGTTCGATGTCAGCAAACCAGAGCAAAAGAATCTGCCGCCGATGGTCATGGCCTGTGAGTTCGCCCCTGAACTCGAATTGCCGACCGTCCACATCGATAACCTCACCGCCGCGTTTGAAGCCGTGAACTACCTGACCCAGATGGGCCACAAGCGCATTGCCCAAATTGCCGGGCCCGAAGATGCCACCTTGTGCCAGTTCCGTATTCAGGGTTATCAGCAAGCATTGCGCCGTGCCGGTGCAGAACTGAACCCCGCTTACACGGTGCGCAGTGATTTCACCTTTGCCGGGGGTGCCCGTGCGGTGACCGCTTTACTGTCACTGCCAGAGCCGCCGACCGCCCTGCTGTGCCATAACGATGTGATGGCGATTGGTGCCATGCAGCAAGCCAAGCGTTTGGGTTTCCGCGTGCCTCAGGATTTGTCGATTGTCGGGTTTGATGACATCCAATTTGCCGAGTACTGCGATCCGCCACTGACCACCGTCTCTCAGCCTCGCTACGAGATCGGCCGCCAGTCAATGATGATGTTGCTCGACATCCTCAAAGGCAAAGACATCGCCTCAGGCTCGCGTCTGCTTGATGCCAAGCTGGTGATCCGTGAGAGTGCCGCGCCACCGGCCAACTGATCCACCACTGAGTCTCCGGCTCAGGAAAGGAATGAGCTTATGTTTTGCGCATAAGCTCACAAATTCCTTGTCAAATCTCACTAACTTCTGACACTCAACCGCCCCCAGCTATAGCCAGTTGTAGCGCAACTTTGTAACATAGGCGCCCCTATTCATCGATTGACCCATCATTACCGTGGCAACCAAAGACTATGTAAAACGTGGCCGAGCAGCGAAAAAAACGGCCAGCCGTAAAGCCCCGCCGCCGCCAAGTGGTTTTCCACTGAAGGGCGCGATCGTCGCAGCGTGTCTATTCAGCGCATTTGCTTTTGGCCTGTATTATCTTTCCAGTACGCCAGCCCCTGTGGCGTCAGAGCCAGCCGCACCCAGCACACCGGTAACCAGTACGCCGAAAGTGACGCCAACCGCGCCGTCAAAAGCGGT
This sequence comes from Photobacterium aphoticum, assembly GCF_001029435.1. Taxonomy (GTDB): domain Bacteria; phylum Pseudomonadota; class Gammaproteobacteria; order Enterobacterales; family Vibrionaceae; genus Photobacterium; species Photobacterium aphoticum. Next base: position 45,540 of record NZ_LDOV01000029.1, read on the forward strand.
GACGTTGCCGCCAAAGCCGGAAGAAAAATGGCGTTATATCGAAGCGCTGGAAAACAAAGAAGTGCAGGTGGAAGAGAAGAAAGCCGAAGCGCCGACCCGTCCGTACCTGATGCAGTGTGGTGCTTACCGCAGTAAAACGCAGGCTGATGAGCGTAAAGCCATGATCGCCTTCCAGGGACTGACCAGCCAGATCAAGATCAGCCAGGGCGAAAAAGGCACCTGGTACCGTGTGATCCTCGGGCCGTATCCGCAAAAACGTAAAGCGGAAAGTGACCGTAACCAGCTGCGCCGTGTCGGCATTGAGCCATGCGCGATCTGGTACTGGGAGTAAGCGTCTGCGCCCCGTGATCCACATTATTGACCATACTTGTAAGGGATGCTTCGGCATCCTTTTCTTTTCTCTGCCCCTTGAAACGCTTTCCAATGACCCCCAGATAAAAGGGTAATACTGAACCCGGCACAGGCCGGGCAAGACTCAAAAGAGGTAACACCGTGACAACTATCGTATCTGTTCGTCGAAACGGTAAAGTCGTTATCGCCGGTGATGGTCAGGTTTCTCTTGGCAACACCGTAATGAAAGGTAACGCGCGCAAAGTACGCCGTTTGTATAACAACAAAGTTCTTGCAGGCTTTGCCGGCGGCACTGCTGATGCCTTCACCCTATTTGAACGTTTCGAGCGCAAGCTGGAAATGCACCAGGGCCACCTGCTAAAAGCAGCGGTGGAACTGGCCAAAGACTGGCGTACTGACCGTATGCTACGCAAACTGGAAGCCCTTCTGGCTGTGGCTGACGAAACCGGCTCTCTGATCATCACCGGTAACGGCGATGTGGTTCAGCCTGAACACGATTTGATCGCCATTGGTTCTGGCGGCAACTTCGCCCAAGCGGCGGCTATCGCGCTGTTGGAAAACACCGACCTGAGCGCCCGTGAAATCGCAGAAAAATCCCTGAACATCGCGGGTGATATCTGTGTCTTCACCAACCATAACCACACGATTGAAGAATTAGAGACTCGATAAGGAAGCGGCCATGTCTGAAATGACTCCACGCGAAATCGTCCATGAGCTTGACCGCCACATTATCGGTCAGGACAAAGCTAAACGTGCCGTTGCGATCGCCCTGCGTAACCGCTGGCGCCGCATGCAGCTGCCTGAAGAGCTGCGTGTTGAAGTAACCCCGAAAAACATCCTGATGATCGGTCCGACCGGTGTGGGTAAAACCGAAATCGCCCGTCGTCTGGCGAAGCTGGCTAACGCACCGTTCATCAAAGTTGAAGCCACCAAATTCACCGAAGTGGGTTACGTGGGCAAAGAAGTGGAAACCATTATCCGCGATCTGACTGACGTGGCCGTGAAAATGACCCACCAGCAGGCGATGGAAAAAGTGCGTTTCCGCGCGGAAGAGCACGCCGAAGACCGTATTTTGGATATTCTGCTGCCGCCACCGCGTGATGCATGGGGCCAGAACGAAGAATCGGATCAGAACTCCACCACCCGTCAGTCATTCCGCAAAAAACTGCGTGAAGGCAAGCTGGACGACAAAGAGATCGACATCGATGTGGCCGCGCCACAAATGGGTGTAGAGATCATGGCGCCTCCGGGGATGGAAGAGATGACCAACCAGCTTCAGGGCATGTTCCAGAACCTGGCGGGTAACACCACCAAAAAGCGTAAGATGAAAATCAAAGACGCGATGAAAGCCGTCACCGAAGAAGAAGCCGCCAAGCTGGTCAACCAAGAAGAGTTGAAAGAGCAAGCGATCTTTGCGGTGGAAAACAACGGTATCGTGTTCTTGGACGAGATCGACAAGATCTGTAAGCGCGGTGAATCTTCAGGCCCTGACGTGTCCCGTGAAGGCGTACAGCGTGACCTGCTACCACTGGTAGAAGGCAGCACGGTTTCGACCAAGCACGGCATGGTGAAAACCGACCACATCCTGTTTGTGGCATCCGGCGCGTTCCAGGTGGCGAAGCCATCGGATCTGATCCCTGAACTGCAAGGCCGTCTGCCGATTCGCGTGGAGCTAGAAGCCCTGACCAGCGGCGACTTCAAGCGTATTCTGACCGAGCCTAATGCCTCGCTGACCGAACAGTACAAAGCCCTGATGGCGACCGAATCAGTCAACATCGAGTTTGAAGAAAGCGGTATTGATAAGCTGGCCGATGCGGCATGGCAGGTGAACGAGCGCACAGAAAACATCGGTGCCCGCCGTCTGCACACCGTGATGGAACGCCTGATGGAAGAGCTGTCGTTTGATGCGACCGAGAAATCTGGCGAGAAAATCGTGATTGATGCCGCTTACGTGACGGCCCGTCTGGGTGAGTTGGTGGAAGACGAAGATCTGAGCCGTTTCATTCTGTAACCAGAGTGTAAACCCAATGCTATCAACGGCACGCTTGCGTGCCGTTTTTTTGTCCTCAAACAAACTATGCGGCGATAAAGTTGCCCATTACGCCAGTTGCGCCATAATAATGGTCTTCCACACTCGTTCACTGGCAAAAGTCCACACTATGAAATCATCTTCTCTCGCCATTTGGCTCGATGCAGCACGGCCAAAAACCCTGCCGCTGGCCATCGCCTCAATCGTATGCGGCAGTGCAGTAGCAGGATGGCAAGGCAGCTTTTCTGCCGTGATCGCAGGTCTCGCCCTGCTGACCGCGCTGTTATTACAAATTCTTTCTAACCTTGCCAACGACTACGGCGATGCGGTCAAAGGCACCGATAACGACCAACGCCTGGGCCCACAACGTGCCATTCAGTCCGGCTTGGTGACCCCTGCCGCCATGCGCAAAGCCATGGTGCTCAATATTGTCCTGACCATCATCAGTGGCCTGAGCCTGATCTTGCTGGCGACCAACAATCTGCATGACATGCTGGGCTTTATGGTACTGGGACTGATGGCCATTCTGGCCTCTATCGCCTACACCGTGGGTAACAAGCCTTATGGTTACCGTGGCCTGGGCGATCTGTCTGTGCTGATGTTCTTTGGCTGGCTCGGCGTGGCCGGTACCTACTACCTGCAAGCCGGACAGATTGATTCGATCATCATGCTGCCCGCGACCGCCTGTGGCCTGCTGGCCGTCGGGGTACTGAACATCAATAACCTGCGTGATATCGACAATGACCGCGCCTGTGGCAAACTGACCCTGGCGGTACGCATGGGGCCGGAATGGGGCCGCAAGTACCACCTGTTCCTGCTGCTGGGCAGCGTGATCTGTCTGGCGCTGTTTGCGGCACTGGAAATTCACTCACCGTTCGGCTGGCTGTTCATCCTGAGCGCGCCGCTGCTGTTTAAGCACGGCAAGCAAGTGTTTCAATCCACCGATGGTGCGGCACTGCGTCCAATGATGGCGACCATGGTGAAATGCGCCCTGCTGACCAACCTGCTGTTTGCAGCCGGTATGGTATTGGCCGCATCCTAACACATTGGCTTTGCAAGGCGACGGCAATCGGTGTCTTCGCCTTGTCTCTACCACCGCTCGCTGATTATACTTCAACCAGTTAACGCTGAAAGATGCGTCCAGTTCGCGTCTCAGCGCCCCCTTTTCAATTGTCACTAGAAGAAGCGCGCTTATGGAATACAACACGTCCGAACTCTGCGACATCTACCTCGACCAAGTCGATGTCGTCGAACCGATGTTCAGCTCTTACGGCGGTCGTAGCTCGTTTGGCGGCCAAATCACCACCATCAAATGCTTTGAAGACAACGGCCTGATCGCCACAGTACTCAGCGAACCCGGCGCTGGCCGTGTACTGCTGATCGACGGCGGCGGCTCCCTGCGTCGCGCCCTGATTGATGCCGAACTGGCGCAACGGGCAGCGGATAATGAATGGGAAGGGCTCATCGTTTATGGCTGTGTGCGCCATGTGGATGAGCTGGATGAACTGGACATCGGCATTCAGGCCATGGCCTCTATCCCGGTCGGGGCCGATGAACACGGCATTGGCGAAGTGGATGTCGCGGTTAACTTTGGCGGTGTCACCTTCTTGCCAGAAGATCACCTCTATGCCGATACCACCGGCGTGATCCTCTCGCCTGAGCCGCTGGATATCGACTGATCACGGCCCGCGCCCTGATCTGTCCTGTCAAACAGGCATAAAAAAACAGAGCCCTTGAGCTCTGTTTTTTTATGCCCCGATAAACGGGGCATTGGCACGCAACGGTGTGGATTACTCCACGTGCTCCATTTTGCCTAGCAGTGCGCGAACGCGCTCTTGCCATGCTTGGTGATCGTTGCGCAGTTTCTCGTTGTCGTCAGACAGCGAATCACGACCAGAACGTAGCTCTTGTGCTTCTGCAGACAATGCTTCGTTTTGTTCTTTCAGTTCGTCAATTTCCATTTGCAGCAAAGAAATTGTATCAACAGCCATTTGTACTTTGGCTTCCAGCTTTTCCAACATTTCTAATGACATATTGTCCACCTGTATTCAGCCTATCTGTTTGCCCTAACCGTTAAGGCAAGTTCCCACAGGCACGTTTACGATTCATTATCACTTATTCTAACGAGGCCATCGCCTCCTGACACCTACAAATACCACGCTTTGCAGTAAATGGGGAAATTTTGCGCAATTTTGATAATAATTTTGCCCAAGGCTAACAAGAATGTTCATACCGCCGTTTTTTTGCTTTTTGCTCAGTGGTTAAACAAACATCAAGTGTGCGGGTATTCGATAAATTTGCGATCAAACGCGCGGTTAATTCAATGCCTGCGTGCTAATTTTGTCCCGATCGTATCTCTCTTGGAGCAATCCAAGGTTTTGCCGCCTTGGCACATCCGACCTCGCTAGGTCGGATTTTTTATTTCCGCCCACACTCAATAGGCCGTTATTCGCTTTGCACCCGTATGTTCGTTCCCCTCGTTTTTTCTGCCCGCCATCCCGTTTACCGTTATCACGTGATCTTGCCCGCCATCTGTCCCGATAATGTTGACCACTATCGCGATGATCACACCCCAATGGCCAGGTCGCTAGATGGCAAAGCGCAAAATATTTGCGCGAACGCTCAATTCAAAAAACACACAAATGAGCGAACGCACATTTTGTGACCTGCACAATGTCATTATTTGGAATATCACGTAAATTAGCCGCCATAACGATGATAACAGCGACACCCCCTACAATAACGAGACAAAAGGACTGAAAAATGACGAGTCAAAAACAACATACGTTGCTCGGCGAATGCATCGCTGAGTTCATCGGCACCGGCTTATTGATATTCTTCGGTGTAGGTTGCGTAGCAGCCATGGTCTTAGCGGGTGCTTCATTTGGCCAGTGGGAGATCAGCATCATGTGGGGCCTTGGCGTTGCCATTGCCATTTACTGTACTGCTGGTGTATCCGGCGCTCATATCAATCCCGCCGTCACTATTGCCCTTGCCCTTTTCCACGGTTTTGATAAACAAAAAGTACTGCCTTACATCGTTGCCCAACTCTTGGGTGCCTTTACCAGTGCCGCGCTGATCTACAGCCTGTACGCTAACCTGTTCAGCGACTATGAAGCGACCCACAACATTGTGCGTGGCTCAGTAGAAAGCCTAGCAACGGCGGGCATCTTCTCAACCTACCCACACCCTGCCATCACGTTTGGCGGTGCGTTTGCGGTCGAGTTCGTGATCACTGCCGTACTGATGTTTGCCATCCTGGCCATTGGTGATGGTAAAAACGGTGCACCACGCGGCGCGATGGGTCCGCTATTGATTGGTATTCTGATCGCCGTGATCGGTGGTGCGCTCGGTCCACTGACCGGCTTTGCGATGAACCCGGCGCGTGACTTTGGCCCGAAATTCTTCGCGTTCTTGGCGGGCTGGGGCGACATGGCCCTGACCGGCGGCAAAGACATCCCTTATATGATTGTGCCGATTCTGGCGCCAATTTTTGGTGCGGCATTTGGTGGCTGGCTATACCCGAAAGTGATCGGTTTTTACCTGCCTGGCAACAAATGCACACTGCCGAACCAGTGTGAAGAAACAGGTGAGAACGCAACGGCGAAAGCCTGATCCCTGTCTTTGACACACAAACAGATACAAAAACTAGAACAAACGACTCTCTACTACCCTTATATAATGACAATTAGAGGAAACCGTCATGACTACAGAGCAAAAGTACATTGTTGCACTTGATCAGGGTACCACCAGCTCACGTGCCGTCGTGCTTGATCACAACGCGAATATTGTGTGCTCGTCACAACGTGAATTCACCCAGATCTACCCGAAAGCGGGTTGGGTAGAACACGATCCTCTCGAAATTTACGCGACCCAGAGCTCTACCCTCGTGGAAGCTCTGGCCAAAGCCGGCATCCGCTCTGATCAGGTGGCTGCCATTGGTATCACCAACCAGCGTGAAACCACCATTGTCTGGAACAAAAATACCGGCAAACCGGTGTACAACGCGATTGTATGGCAGTGCCGCCGTACGGCTGACATCTGTGAAACCTTAAAAGCCGACGGCTTGGAAGGCTACATCCGTGACAACACTGGCCTGGTGGTTGACCCTTACTTCTCCGGTACCAAGATCAAATGGATTTTGGATAACGTTGAAGGCGCACGCGAAGAAGCGGAAGCGGGCAATCTGTTATTCGGTACGGTCGATACTTGGCTGATCTGGAAGATGACCCAAGGCCGCGTACACGTGACCGATTACACCAACGCCTCACGCACGATGGTGTTTAACATCAACACCCTACAGTGGGATGAGAAACTGCTTAAAGCGCTGGATATTCCTCTGTCCATGATGCCGGAAGTGAAGTCGTCATCAGAAGTGTACGGCCAGACCAACATCGGGGGTAAAGGCGGGACACGTATTCCTATCGCCGGTATCGCCGGTGATCAGCAAGCGGCGCTGTTCGGCCAGATGTGTGTGGAAGCCGGTCAGGCGAAAAACACCTACGGCACAGGCTGTTTCCTCCTGATGAATACCGGTAAGGAAAAAGTGACCTCGCACAACGGCCTGCTGACCACACTGGCTTGTGGTCCGAAAGGCGAAGTGGCGTACGCACTGGAAGGCGCGGTCTTCATGGGCGGGGCGTCTATCCAATGGCTGCGTGATGAAGTGAAGCTGCTGGATGATGCCAAAGACTCCGAATACTTTGCAGAGAAAGTCGGCAGTGCGAACGGCGTGTACGTGGTACCGGCCTTTACCGGTCTGGGCGCCCCGTACTGGGACCCGTATGCCCGTGGTGCGATTGTCGGCCTGACCCGTGGGGTGAATGCTAACCACATCATCCGTGCGACCCTGGAAAGTGTGGCTTACCAGACCCGTGACGTACTGGATGCGATGCAGGCAGACTCGTCGATTGAACTGGCCTCGCTGCGTGTTGACGGCGGCGCGGTTGCCAACAACTTCCTGATGCAGTTCCAGTCTGACATTCTAAACACCGAAGTACACCGCCCTGTCGTGACGGAAGTCACCGCACTGGGTTCCGGTTACCTGGCAGGTTTGGCAGTGGGCTTCTGGGGCAGCATTGATGAGCTCAAAGGCAAAGCGGAAATCGATCGTAAGTTCATGCCTTGTGCAGATGACGGCAAGCGTCACCGCCGCTACCGTGGCTGGAAACGTGCGGTCGAGTGCGCCAAAGGCTGGGCATTGGAAGAAGACATCTAAGCCCGTTTTTTCACTGCACACGACGCGCAGTGAAACATAAATACCCATAACGTGCTAAAGGCCTGCTGATGCAGGCCTTTTTTGTACTTTTCACAGCAATATCCCCGCCTTTCCCCGCTTTCACATGACACAATCTTGTTTTAACGCAAACGTTTCACTATCAGTTGTGCTAGAATCGCCGCCAGATCGAGCGGGCAGCAGAAACGGATGTCGACCCTGTTGCCCCAAGCCCACTGATTTCTATTGTTGGAGTTCCCATGAAACGCGATTTGGCGATGGCATTTTCCCGTGTCACTGAAGGTGCTGCGCTAGCAGGTTACAAATGGCTTGGCCGTGGTGATAAAAACGCTGCTGACGGCGCAGCGGTTGAAGTCATGCGCACACTGCTAAACCAGACTGAAATTGAAGGTGAGATCGTCATCGGTGAAGGTGAGATCGATGAAGCGCCAATGCTGTACATCGGCGAGAAAGTCGGTACCGGCGGTGATGCTGTCGATATCGCAGTTGACCCGATTGAAGGTACACGCATGACTGCCATGGGCCAGAACAATGCCCTTGCGGTACTGGCAGCGGGCGAAAAAGGCTCGTTCCTGAAAGCCCCTGACATGTACATGGAAAAACTGGTCGTGGGCCCACAAGCCAAAGGCGTGATCGATTTGGCTAAGCCTCTGACAGAAAACCTGGAAAACATCGCGGCAGCCTTGGGCAAGCCCCTATCCAGCCTAGTGGTGACCACGCTGGCAAAACCGCGTCACGACGCGATCATTGCCGACATGCAGGCGATGGGTGTGCGTGTGTACGCATTCCCGGATGGCGACGTGGCCGCGTCTATTCTGACTTGTATGCCAGACAGCGAAGTGGACGTAATGTACTGCATCGGTGGCGCGCCGGAAGGTGTGGTGTCTGCGGCCGCGATCCGCGCACTGGGTGGCGACATGCACGGCCGTCTGCTGCCACGTCATGACGTGAAAGGCGACAACGAAGAAAACCGCCGCTTGGGTCAGATTGAAATCGACCGCTGCCACGAAATGGGCATCGAGCCGAATACCGTGCTGCGCATGGAAGACATGGCGAAGAGCGATAACGTGATTTTTGCCGGTACCGGGATCACCAAAGGTGATCTGCTGGATGGCATCCACCGCCAGGGCAACATCGCAACCACCGAAACCCTGCTGATCCGTGGTAAGTGCCGCACGATCCGTCGCATCAAGTCGACCCACTACCTGGATCGCAAAGACCCAGCGATTGTCGGCCACATCCTGTAAAGCCAACGGCTGAACAGCCGATCATCATCTCTGAACAGGCGTCCCTCAGGACGCCTGTTTTTTTATGCTTCCTCAGTCTTCCGCCAGCCCCGCAGTTTATGCGTTAGGATCAGACAGCGTCGTCCGTTTCGCCCTCCTCTTCACACTCCTCCTTGCATGGATTCGCGCGCTTGTCCGTGACTTTTTATTCGGCTCACGCTCCCCTTCTTTTCCCTCACCGTGATCGTCCCCCTCTCCGAACGCGTTTTGTAAAGTAGTTGCTTTATTTAGCCAGCTCGCTACATAATGAATAAAGAACGGTGATTTTTTCCACAATCACTGACGTCATCATCGCAAGCACCATACCGAGCAGACGCACCATGTTACGCAGCACAACAAAGTACACAGAGAAGGCTACATGAAGACCATTGACCGCATCCTTTATCAACTTAAGCGCGAAGGGCCACAAACCGCCAAACGCTTAGCCGAAACCTTCCAGCTCACCAGCATGGGGGTACGTCAGCACCTGCAAGGGCTGGAAGCTGACGGTCTGGTCAGTTTTGAGGATGTGAAAGTCAAAGTGGGTCGTCCGACCCGTCATTGGTTTCTCACCAAAGCGGGGCACAATCAGTTCGCCAACCGCCATGACGATTTGTTGGTGCAGACCTTAGATTCAGTCGAAACCTTGTTTGGCAAAGACGGCCTGCAACAAGTGATTGCCCGCCGGGAAGCCAACACCCTGGCTCACTATCAAGACAAGCTGGCGGAAGCGGCAAATTTAGAAGAAAAACTGCAGATCCTGACTACACTCAGGGAGCAGGAAGGTTATATGGCAAACTACCAACCACACGGCGACGGGTTCCTTTTTGTGGAGAACCATTGCCCGATTTGCCACGCCGCCCACCGCTGCCCATCACTCTGCCAATCAGAACTCACGGTCTTCCAGCAACTGCTGGGCGAGGAGTATCACATTGAACGCAAGGAACACATTATCGCTGGAGAAAGGCGCTGTGCGTATCGAATAATAAAAGCATAACGAGGAGAGCATTATGGCTGACTGGATTCCCGCTAAGGTGATCACCAACCGACACTGGAACCACGATTTATTTAGTCTTGTCCTAGAGGCCAACATCGAGCCGTTTAAGGCAGGCCAGTTCACCAAACTGGGGCTGGAAATCGACGGAAAAATGATCCAGCGCGCCTATTCGTTTGTGAACCCGCCATCGAGCAATCAGATTGAAATCTATGCCACCCGTGTGGCCGATGGCCTGCTCTCCCCCCGTCTGCATGCGCTGGAAGCCGGCGATGAGGTCTTCATCTCTGCCCGTGCCAACGGCTATTTTACCTTAAATGAAATCCCGGACAGCGATCACCTCTGGCTGCTGGCCACCGGCACCGCCATTGGTCCGTATCTGTCCATTCTGCGCGAGCCCACCGTGTGGAAGCGCTTTCGTAAAGTCATCCTCAGCCACGCGGTGCGCTTCTCGGCCGATCTCAGCTATCAGGCTGAAATCAATCAACTGAAAGAACGCTATCCGGACCAACTGATCGTCCAGCCCTTTGTCAGCCGTGAACCCGCGCCACCGGCGTTGCCCGGCCGCATTCCTCAAGCCATTGCCGATGGCATGCTCGAGCGTCATGTCGGCCTGACACTGGATCCTGAACACAGCCAGCTCATGCTCTGCGGTAACCCGGAGATGGTGAAAGATACCCGCGCGGCACTGGAAGCCAGGGGCTTTCGCAAAAATCTGCGCCGCCAGCCCGGCCACATTACCATGGAGCATTACTGGTAAGTCTGAGCCGTCAGGCCCAACGTCTAGACTACATTCAGGGACACCACGAAAAAGAGGGACACACAATGGATGATTTGCCCGATTTTGATACCTTGAAACAACTGGCTAACGACGATCCTGAGGCACTGGAAGCCTTACGCCTGCGCATGAGTGAAGCCATCATCGCCAACGCCAGCGACGCCATGAAGCCGCGCCTGCAGGCGCAACTGAGCCACATCAATCACGTGATCGCCCGTGGTCGAAACCCGAACCATACCAACATGCTGCTGATGAGCGAACTTCAGCAGCAGCTCAAGCGCTTTGCCCTGGCGGTAACCACACCTGAAGCCCTCACGGCTGAGCAGGCGACCGTCCATCCGTTTGTGCGGCCGACCAAAGACGTCGACTCTTCGAACCAGTCACCAGATAAAGGCTCATTACTTGATGAAGACTAGCGCCGATACAGGCTAGCTCACTGACTGATCTTCATGAAGCAGTCCCGATCCATATCGCGTATGTCCACCGTCAGGCTTGTCACGGCGGTGGCATGCTGTTCCAATACCACCATCAGTGCGCGGGACAACTCGCGCTTAACCGCCGGCTCACGCCCGTCCAGCAGGCTCAGTTGCACATGGATGAAGGTGTCGATATCCGCCCCTTCGCCCACGAGCCACGTCTGGCATGGGTAGCTGCGTGATTTCACCGTGTCCGGCACAAACACCCCGCTGTCTAACAGCACTTGATGCAAGTCTGCCAGCAAGCCGGGGATATTGACCCGCTCTGCCACGGGTTCGGCGTATTCCATCACTAAATTAGGCATTATCACATTCTCCCTGTGTACCGTTATCATTTGTTATATCGGTTATTTTCCTGTCTCGCCCTACAGTAGCGAAGATTCGTCCGGCAGAGCAAAACCCGCGTGTCATTTTCCTGCCTATGTCACCCAATTTGCCAATGAGGATAACCACCTCACCGATCCGCGATGGTATTTCCCTACCCACTCATGGAAAATAATTCCCCGCAGCGGTTCACTTTTTGCGATGAAAAAGGTACAACCAGACAGAGAAATGATTTCGGACAGTAAATTAACTTCCAAAATTGTTATATAGTTACGGCGATACTTCACAGCATAGCGATCTGGCGGCGATTCGCAGCACGCTACGCTATTAGGTATCCACTTATTACATCAAATTGATTTGGAGAAAAGCTATGCGCCATCCTGTGGTTATGGGTAACTGGAAGCTAAACGGCAGCAAGGAAATGGTATCTAACCTAATTAAAGGTCTGGATGCAGAATTGAAAGGTGTAGAAGGTGTAGACGTAGCAATCGCGCCACCAGCAATGTACCTGGATCTTGCTGAGCAGCTAATCGGTAAAGCGGAAAGCAAAATCATCCTTGGTGCACAGAACGTTGACGTTAACGCAAACGGCGCGTTCACTGGTGACATCTCTCCAGTAATGCTAAAAGATTTCGGCGCAAGCCACATCATCATCGGCCACTCTGAGCGTCGTGACTACCACAACGAATCAGACGAATTCGTTGCGAAGAAATTTGCATTCCTAAAAGAACACGGCCTAACACCTGTACTATGTATCGGTGAGTCAGAAGCACAAAACGAAGCGGGCGAAACCGTTGCAGTTTGTGCACGTCAAATTGACGCTGTGATCAACCTACTAGGCGTTGAAGCCCTAAACGGCGCAATCATCGCTTACGAACCAATCTGGGCGATCGGTACAGGTAAAGCAGCAACCGCTGACGATGCACAGCGCATCCACGCAGCAATCCGCGCACACATCGCAGAGAAGAGCGAAGACGTGGCGAAGAACGTTGTGATCCAGTACGGCGGTTCTGTTAAGCCAGAAAACGCAGCTGCATACTTCGCACAGCCAGACATCGATGGCGCGCTAGTAGGCGGCGCTGCACTAGACGCAGCAAGCTTCGCAGCAATCGCTAAAGCAGCCGCTGAAGCGAAAAAATAATCATCATTACTGATGGTCATTGAAGAAGGTCACCCTCGGGTGGCCTTTTTTGTACCTGTGATTTCATGCGGGTCCCTATCGCAGGCGCAAAAAAAATCGCAGGCACAAAAAAGCCGACATGACGTCGGCTTTTCTTTCAATGCTATCTTGGCCTAATGGCTTAGAATAGTTTTTCAGCCAGCGTGTAAAGCTCTGTACGCACTGGACGACGCATGTTTTCAATCGCGTCGATAATGTCGTGGTGAACCATCTGCTCGTTCTGGATACCCACACAGCGACCGCCGTGGCCTTCCATCAGTAGCTCAACCGCGTAAGCACCCATGCGAGACGCTAGGATACGGTCGAAAGCCGTTGGCTGACCACCACGCTGGATGTGGCCCAGTACCGTTGCACGGGTTTCACGGCCAGTTTGGTCTTCGATGTACTTCGCCAGCTCGTTCACGTCAGTCATCAGCTCAGTGATCGCGATGATCGCGTGCTTCTTACCTTTGTCGATCCCTTCCTTGATTTTCTCAAGCAAGTTTTCTTTGTTCAGGCCGGTTTCTGGCGTGATGATGTACTCACAACCACCCGCAATCGCAGACATCAGGGTCAAATCGCCACAGTGGCGGCCCATCACTTCAACGATAGAAATACGCTGGTGAGAAGAAGACGTGTCACGTAGGCGGTCAATCGCATCGATAACCGTATTCATCGCCGTCAGGTAACCGATTGTGTAATCTGTGCCTGCAACGTCGTTGTCGATCGTGCCTGGCAGACCGATACATGGGTAACCCATTTCAGTCAGCTTCTTCGCACCCATGTAAGAGCCGTCACCGCCGATCACAACCAGCGCGTCAATGCCGTGCAGCTTCAGGTTTTCAATCGCCTGCTCACGCACGTGCTCTTCTTTGAACTCAGGAAAACGAGCAGAACCTAGGAAAGTACCACCTTTGTTGATCACATCAGACACGCTCTTGCGGTCCAATTTCTCAATACGGTTCTGATGCAGGCCTTGGTAGCCGTCGTAAATACCGTAAACTTCTAGGCCTTCAGACAGTGCCATACGCACAACACCGCGCACTGCCGCGTTCATACCAGGTGCGTCACCACCACTGGTCAATACACCAATCTTCTTAATCATGGTTACCCTCTGACGTTGGGAATTGAAAATTCAAATCCGACACAGGTTGCCAAGGTTCCCCACTTGGCGCCACAAACCGAACGAGCGGCCTGTGCCCGTGTGTAAACTGTAACTTTCCTACTAATGTAGGAGTATTACAATTTTGATAAAAAATTTTGTTGATTCACATCACGATCACCTGCGACTACCTCGGTAGCACACGCATTCCTCGCCGCTGTCTGACCCGCGATGTCATCGAAATAGTAAACGACTGGCGAATACCGGTCTTGTGGGCAGCGGAGGCCATGCTCAACGCTACTGTAACAAGTATATATCGTGGTACTCGCGCCTCCAGTTAGGCAGAGTAAAGAGGGGGATAACCTTGGGCGACACTGGCTTCATCCTTGATAATCACGCCTGATTGACTGCACTGACTGGGCAATAGGCCGCAGTATAGCTTTTTTAGGATGAAAATTAATAACAAAATCACCTAGGTTGGGTGATTTGTTACCCATTATCTCGATAAATTAACAAAAAAAAGCCGCCATAAAGTGTGGCGGCTATCACGCAGTCTGGGAAAAAAACCGGTTTAGTTACCGTGTTTTTCGGCCATTTTCGCCTGGCATTTTTCCATACGCTCGGCTTTGAGCTCCTGGTATTTGGTCTTCTGCTCAGGAGTTAAGATCTGCATCATGGCATGGCGCTGTTTCATCATCGCCACACGACGGTCAATCTGCTGCTCACTCATTGTCTCAGCCAGCGCACGCACAGCCGCTTCGTCAAAGTTGTCGGCTAATACCAATTGCTGCATTTTCTGGTGCTGGGCCTGCATCTCGCTGCGGTGCGCGGCAAACTCACTGTGCATCGCTTCACGGTTAGCTTTACGCAGGGTCTTCATTTCGTCTTTCTGGGCGTCGGTTAAATCCAAGGCGCGGAACATGCCGCGATCATCCATGCCACAGCCGTGCTTACCGCCGTCTTTGTGGTGTTTACCACCGCCGTAAGCCAATGCAGACGCTGAGCCTAGCGCCAGCGGCAGTGCGATCACAAGGGCCAATGTTTTTTTCAATGAAGTCATGCTATTCGTCTCCAGGGTTGCTATCTCAGTGGAACGTCTTGGGTATGGAGTAAGCTTACCCGCTGCAAGGTAAAGGGCTGTCGAGAGAACGTAAAATAGCGTAAAGCTGTGTGGCTTTCGCTTGGCGTCTTTCTCGCCTTTAGGGATACTTAAAGCCTACACGATGATGACAAAGGTGCCCGCATGGCCAAAATTCTGCTTGTTGATGATGATACGGAACTGACCGCCTTATTAACGGACATTCTTGAACTGGAAGGGTTTGAGGTGATCGAAGCCAACAATGGCGAACAAGGCTTGGCCAAGGTCGACGACAGCGTGGATTTGATCCTGCTCGATGTGATGATGCCCGTCATGAACGGCACCGAAATGCTGCGCCGTCTGCGCGAAAAGCATGTCACGCCGGTCTTGATGCTGACCGCCAAAGGCGAAGAGATCGACCGCGTCCTGGGCTTAGAATTAGGCGCGGATGACTACCTGCCTAAACCGTTCAGCGATCGTGAGCTGCTGGCACGCATGCGCGCGATCTTGCGCCGTACACAAGCGGCAACCCAGACCAACAAAAGCAGCCCGGACTGCCTGCGCTATCAGGACATCGAAATTTACCCCGGCCGTCAGGAAGTGCTGTGCCACGGCCAGCCGATTGAGATGACCGGCACCGAGTTGGCGCTGCTGAGCTATTTCATTCAGCACCCGGGGCAAATCATTGCCAAAAACGAACTGAGTTTGGAAGTGTTAGGCAAACGCCTCGCACCGTTTGATCGCGCCATCGACATGCATGTCTCGAACCTGCGTAAAAAGTTGCCGGAGCGTGATGACGGCAAAACCTGGATCAAAACCCTGCGCGGCAAAGGCTACCTGCTGGTTGAGGACGCCTGATGAAGCTGCCGCATTTCTCCAGCCTGTATGGCCGTATCTTTGCCATATTTTGGCTCACTTTGATGATTGTGGTGCTCAGCCTGATCTTGCTGCCCAACCTTGACCCGCGTACCCAGCATACGATCCCAGAACCTCAGTTGCAGCGACTGCAAGAAGGCGCGCAAGAGATCGCGGACGAACTCGCGCGGGATCACGGACCGTTGAAAAAGCGCCTCAAACGTTTTACAGAGCATGACCGCCACAAGGGCCACCAGCTGTATTTCACCACACAGGACGGGGAAATCATTGCGCCACAAGGCCGTAATAAGGCGTTGCGTAACTTCATCACCATGGCTGACAGCCCGAACAGCCCCAAACAGAAGCTCTACGGTCGCTGGATGATGGCAGGCCCGTTTGCCGTGCCGTACCAGAATGACACGCTGTTGATGTACGTCGGCCGCTTCTGGCGCGAACCACCGCCGTTCTTTATCCGTATTTTGGACAAACCGCTGCAACTGCTGCTGTTTACCATGCTGGTCAGCACCCCGCTGCTGTTGTGGTTAGCCTGGGCCGTCACACGCCCTGCCCGCCGTTTGCAACAAGCCGCCGAGCGAGTCGCCAAAGGGGAATTTGAAGTGGATCCGAAGCTGGAGTCTGGCCCGCGTGAATTCAAACAAGCCGGTGCCAGCTTTAATCAGATGGTCGGGGCGATCAATAACATGGTGAGCGGCCAGCAACGTTTGCTGTCTGACATTTCTCATGAATTACGCTCACCGCTGACCCGCCTGCGCATGGCGACCGCATTAGCACAGCGCAAGCAAGGGGAAAGCAAAGAGCTGACCCGCATCGATACGGAAGCAGAACGACTGGAAGCGATGATCAGTGAATTGTTGGAACTGTCGCGCATGCAGGTTAACAGCCATGAGCAGCGAGAGCTGTCGGATGCCCATACGCTGTGGTACGACATGCTGGAAGATGCCAGCTTTGAGGCGGAGCAATGCGGTAAAAATCTGCATTACACGCCATTAGCCAACTGGCCGATCAGCGGTAACCCGAACCTGCTGATCAGTGCGCTGGAAAATGTCATCCGCAATGCCATCAAATATGGCGACGACACCATCCGCGTGACCTTCAGCCCTCGCGATACGCAGCTGACGATCACGGTCGAAGACAACGGTGAAGGGGTGCCCGAACCTGAGCTGGACGATATTTTCCGTCCGTTCTATCGCGTCTCCACCGCCCGCGATCGCAGCAGCGGTGGCACAGGATTAGGGCTGGCCATTACCGACAGTGCGATCCGCCAGCACTCCGGCACCATCCATGCCAGCCGCAGCCCACTGGGCGGCCTGATGGTCACCATTACTCTGCCTTTAAGCGGATAACGAATAGCAGCAGATAGCGGCGAACAGAAAACCGCTCCTCATCCGTAAAAACGCGCAATCCCTCCCCGAAGCGACGTTATACGTCCTTCGGGTGAGTCAGCCACACAAAGCCGCCTTTCCCTGCCCGTTTGGTGCAATACATCGCCAGATCTGCCTGATGCATCAACGTATCCAAGTTATCACCACACGCAGGGAACAATGCGCCGCCCACACTGGCAGAGACCGGGATCCCCATCGTGTGCAGCCAATCCGGATCCCGCAACGCCGTAAAGAATGCCGTAACAAGCTGATCGACCGCCAAACACTCACCGACCACGATCACCGCAAACTCATCGCCCCCCAAGCGACACAGCAGTGCCTGCTCGCCAAAGCTTTTGCGCATACAGGCTGCAACATGACGTAACACCTGATCGCCCGCTTGGTGGCCATAGGTGTCATTGATGTGCTTAAAATCATCCAAATCAATGAACAACAACCCCGCCGGTTGACGGCTTTTCAGTGCCTCGTCTAACACCGCTTTACCGTGTTTAAAGAAAGACAAACGGTTATGCAATTGCGTCAGCTCATCACTGTGCGCCATCACATACAGGTTGTGCTCCTCATTGCGTTTTGCCCGGCAATAACTGGCAGCGACATAAGCCAATAACACCATCAGGCCGGCGGCGAACAAGAGGATCACCGTGTTACTTTGCACATATAGCCAAAAATAGTGCTGCGACGGATTCTTCACGAATGACACCAGCCGCCATGACGTTGAGGTGTTTTCTGTCACGTGCTGGCCATCAAAACAATACGGATTGATCCGATCGACGGCGCCGATGGTTGAGATGGTATAGATCCCCTCCTCACTGTCGAGTTGCAGATCTTGCTTGCCATAAATGGTATCGGAAATGCCAGGGTAGACCTGATCTACCGTCAGGCCATCATGACCAAACATAAAGGCAAATTCATACTCAGGGAGATGACTGTGATACAAAAACTGTCCGTTATGGTTCACCAGCATGTATTCGATGCTGTCGTCACGGTGAAACAAGCGCAGTTCGTCGATCATGTATTGGGCCAGATAGTTCAAGACCACAATACCGACACGTAAGTTCATGGTGTTATAGATCGGCACCACGATACGGATCATCGGTTTGTGCGGCAGCTCAATCTCATTGTGTTCGATATTGAGATCCAACGGCGAGATATAGACTTCGCCCGGGATCAGTGCCAATCCTTCTTGCACATAGTAGCGGCCCGCTTTGTTTTGCAATTTCGCTTTCGCCACCTGATAGGCATGCTCATCGCTGTAGTTCACCCGTAGCTGCTCACGGCCATCCGCATCAATAAAGCGTACCTGATCATACATGCCACTGCGCTGGCTAAAGGCCTGCACATCTTGCTCAAAATTGCGCAATGTCTGTTGCTCAGAGGGGGTCAAAGACGGTTTGGCATACAAAGCATCAATATGGCTGAAAGTAGCCATATCCGCCACAAAGGTGGCATCACGCACCACCGCCTGCATGGCGTTATGGATATAGTGCTTCTGTGCGCTCAGGGACAGCTCCTGTTGCACCAGCACTTTTTCTTTATCGGCCTGAAATCGCACCTGACTGTGGGTATACACAATCAGAATAAAGACCGTTAACAGTATGCTGAGAAACAGAAAAAAACGGGGGTAAAACGGATACGGTTTTGAATGTTCTAGGAATGGCATGACGAATAACAGCAACTTTATAACGCTAGCACACCACAAATTCCTTCTGCTTACGTGCGGGAGAAAAACCAGCCATAGCCAAGAGGTATGACCATATGCGCAGCAAGTATCGCATGTTTTTTCTATAGAAAACAACACACCGCGCTGGCGTGATCATCGACGCGCCAGCGATTTTTGGCTACCCTAGCGGCCTATCCTATGAGGATCCTTTTTCGCGATAAGGCTAAGACCATGTTTGATATTGCCCTGTATGAACCGGAAATCGCCCCTAACACCGGCAACATTATCCGCTTATGTGCTAACTGCGGGGCTAACCTGCATTTGATTGAACCATTAGGCTTTGATCTGGAAGAGAAAAAGCTGCGTCGTGCGGGCTTGGACTACCATGATTTAGCCCACGTTTACCGCCACAAAGACTTGGCCGCATTTTTGGCACACATTGGCGATCGCCGTCTGTTTGCCTGCACCACCAAAACCACCAACTTCCATACCAATGCCCAGTTCCAGGAAGGCGATGTGTTGATGTTTGGCCCGGAAACCCGTGGCTTGCCGGCAGCGCTGATCGAAAGTCTGCCGCTGGAACAGCGCCTGCGTATTCCGATGCACCCGGACAGCCGCAGCCTGAACCTGTCTAACGCGGCCGCCATTATTGGCTACGAAGCGTGGCGTCAGTTGGGCTTTAAAGGCGCGATCTGATCTGCCCGGTTTGCCTCACAGACAAGGCCATCGAGTGTGCTTTTAATGAAGCAAAAGGCGAACGGACACAAAAAAAGCGAGAGGAGACTCTCGCTTTTTTATACAAACTATTCATGCGTTTTGTCATGGCAGACGGTAAACCGCCCGACGCCCGACGAAGGCATTCACTGCACGCTCGCGCTCTGGGGCACTCAGATACCGTCGCCGGCAATGAAGGTCTGGCTGGTGCCATTGAATTGCTGATCCATGTCCATCGACGGTTTCTCACTGCTTGGACGACCCACAATTTTCGCCGGTACCCCAGCCACCGTCGTGTGTGGCGGAACAGGGTTCAGGACCACCGAGCACGAACCGATCTTCGCGCCTTCACCCACTTCGATGTTACCCAGCACTTTCGCACCGGCACCGATCATCACACCTTCGCGAATTTTCGGGTGACGATCCCCGCCCGATTTACCGGTACCACCCAGCGTCACGTCCTGCAGGATCGACACATCATTTTCAATCACCGCCGTTTCACCAATCACGATACCGGTCGCGTGGTCAAACATGATCCCCTGACCGATTTTCGCCGCCGGGTGCACATCCACCTGACAGGTCACCGAGATCTGGTTTTGCAGGTATACCGCCAACGCCATGCGGTTTTGTTTCCACAACCAGTTTGCCACGCGGTAGCCTTGCAGCGCGTGGAAGCCTTTCAGGTACAGCAACGGAATGGAAAACATCTCAACCGCCGGGTCGCGCTCAACCACCGCACGGATATCGCACGCGGCCGATTCAGTGATGCAACAGTCTGCCGCAAACGCTTCTTCAATCACCTCTCGCACGGCCATCGCCGGCATCGATGGCGTCGCCAGCTTGTTCGCTAAGATGTAACTCAGCGCCGCCGCCAGATTGTCATGCTTGATAATGGTCGCATGATAGAAGCTCGCCAGCATCGGCTCTTGCTCGGCCTGCTGTCTTGCTTCCTGCTTTATTGCCTGCCACACGGCATATTGTTGACATTCCCTCACATCACCCTCGGTATGCTTTCTGATGGTTGTTGCAGGAGCGATCTCACTCGCTCACTTTTTCATGGTTCGTGTTTGCAGCTATAACTGTAACGCGCCCTGAAAAAAAAACAACGTAGACCAAATAGCCTACGTTGTTCTCAGCGTCAGGGCAGCAGACAACCCCATGGGCTGTCAGTGACCGTTATTCGACTTTCTTTTCGCGTGCCAGCAAATCTTTGGCCGCTTCTCGGGCATCTTTACCTTGGTACAATACCTGGTAAATCTGCTCGGTGATCGGCATCTCAACACCCATGCGCTGGGATAGCACCCAGACTTCTTTGGTGTTGCGATAACCTTCCACCACCTGACCAATGGCTGCTTGCGCGGTATCCACATCTTGACCCTGACCCAACGCCAGACCAAAACGACGGTTACGGGATTGGTTATCGGTACAAGTCAGTACCAAATCCCCCAGTCCTGCCATGCCCATGAAGGTTTCCGGTTGCGCACCTAATGCGGCACCCAAGCGACACATTTCTGCCAAACCACGGGTGATCAACGCCGTACGCGCATTCGCACCAAAGCCAATGCCGTCTGACATACCCGCACCAATGGCAATCACGTTCTTCACGGCGCCACCTAACTGCATGCCGATAAAATCACTGTTGCTGTAGACACGGAAGGTCTTGCTGCAGTGAATTTTCTCTTGCAGATCGCGCACGAACGTTTCGTCCGGCGACGCCACGGCAATCGCAGTTGGCATGCCAGCGGCCAGCTCGGTCGCAAACGTCGGGCCAGACAGCACCGCCAGCGGGACATCCTCGCCCAGCGCTTCTACCGCCACGTCTTTTAACAGACGGCCGGTTTCCGGCTCCAGCCCTTTGGTGGCCCAGCACACACGCGAATCATCACGCAAGAACGGTTTCACGTTAGTCAGGACATCACCAAACACGTGGCTCGGTACCACCACCAGCAGATCACGGCTCGCCTGAACGGCCTGCTCTAAATCGGCAGAGACGATCAGTGAATCGGGAAATGCCACCCCTGGCAAAAACGCCGCATTGGCGCGGTCAAGCTCCAGCTGTGCCATGTGTTCAGGCTCATGGCCCCACAGGATCACGTTAGCGCCATTACGCGCTAATGAGATCGCCAGCGACGTGCCATAAGAGCCTGCGCCGAGGACCGTCATGCTGATCGCTTTATCATTGCCTGGATTCATTACGGTGTACCTATTTCTATTACGAGACACGTGGTGTGACGTGACATGTGTTACTTAAGTGTGTGACACGCGGGTCGACACGAAAATGACGAGGCGAAAGATTACGCTTCAGTATTTTCTTCAGTGTTCGCTTGCGCTTGGTTCTGAAGGTAGTTCATGAACAACGCATCGAAGTTCACTGGCGCTAGGTTTAGCTGTGGGAACGTACCTTTAACCACTAGGCTAGAGATCGTTTCACGTGCGTAAGGGAACAGGATGTTCGGGCAGAATGCACCTAGGCAGTGAGCAAGTTGTGGTGCTTCCATACCCATTGCAGAGAAGATACCGCCTTGCTGTACTTCACACAGGAATGCAGTCTCTTCATCGTTCTTCACTGTCACAGTCAGACGCAATACCACTTCGTATACGCCTTCGCCTAGCTCACGGCTTTGCGTGTCTAGATCCAGCTTCACATCTGGGTTCCATTCTTTTTGGAACATCTGTGGTGAGTTTGGCGCCTCGAAAGAAACGTCTTTTAGGAAAATGCGTTGGATTTGGAAGTTTTGCTGTGCTTCGTTGTTTGCTGCTTCAGCCATTTTAGAGTCCTTTTTCTCTCACGCTCACCACTGTGAGCCAATCAATATCGCAACCATGATATTTATCACAACTGCACAAAATCAAAGGGGCGCTGCACCATCAATCAACCCGTGTTACAGCGCGCACCGCGATCACTTTTTGCCTTTCACGGACTTACGAACCAACGGCAGGTTGGCTTCGTTCCACGAAATCAGGCCATCTTTCAGCACATTCACATTACTGAAACCGGCTTTGTGCAACAGATCCGCACTTTGTTGTGCCGTTTGACCTGTCTTGCATACCACAATGATTGGGGCAGTTTTGTGGTTTTCAAGCTCACCCAGATTCTGTTCTTTGATCTGGCTTGGCAAAATGTGAAGTGCTCCGGCAATATGGCCATTGCGATATTCGTCGCGGCTGCGGATATCAACAAACACACCGTCTTCACGGTTGGCCATTGCAGTGGCTTCGTTAGGGGTGACGAATTGGTAGCCGGCGGTTTTCTGTTTCACGTACGATGAAATGATGGCCACCACCAAACCGACCCACACCAATGCCAGGATAGGATTACTTGTTACAAAATCGATGTATTGCTGCATGACGTTCGCTCTATTTTCCTAATATCAGCCAACTGTAACCAGGGCTAAACTCCACATAATTAAGGCTCCTGAGTATACCCGCGCCAAGCGCGTTGTACAGTAAGATGCCACCATTCCGCGCTCGGGCTCACTCCCCGCCCCCAGCAGTCGTTTACAGCGTGAGCGAGATTGTGAATAATTCGCCACACGTAAAAAGTCAAAAAAAGTGTGCTGCAGGGCTTACACTCCGGGTCAGAAATGCATATATTTCTGTAAGAAGATAACAATCCATTCACAGCATTGTTTGATCTCATCCTGCAATTTGCCGCCTAAAGTGTAGTAAAATTACGTGGATGCGGAGCAATTACCTTAGCGAATTCGGCGGCATACATCGCTAAGGTAATTGATCCAAATTATACTCAGATTTCTAACTTTACGAGGGACAGCACTATGTCTGCTAAAAAGCCACTGGCTTTGGTTATTCTTGATGGTTGGGGTTACCGCGAAGACAACGCTGACAACGCGATTGCCAACGCCAAGACACCGGTGATGGATGCATTGATCGCGAACGAAGCCAACACATTGATTTCGGCATCAGGCATGGACGTGGGCCTACCAGACGGCCAAATGGGTAACTCTGAAGTGGGTCACACCAACATCGGCGCCGGTCGCGTGGTTTACCAAGACCTAACCCGCATCACCAAATCCATCAGCGACGGTGATTTCTTCGAAAATGCCGCCCTTGTTAACGCTATCGATAAAGCGGTTAACGCTGGCAAAGCGGTTCACATCCTGGGTCTGATGTCACCAGGTGGCGTTCACAGCCACGAAGACCACATCGCAGCAGCAGTAGAAATGGCAGCCAAACGTGGCGCTGAAAAAATCTACCTACACTGCTTCCTTGACGGCCGCGACACGCCACCACGCAGCGCCGAAGATTCTCTATCCCGTTTTGATGCCCTATTTGCTGAACTAGGCAAAGGCCGCATCGCGTCACTGGTTGGCCGTTACTACGCCATGGACCGTGACAACAACTGGGATCGCGTTGAAGTCGCTTACAACCTGCTTACCGCAGCCAAAGCGGAGTTCACAGCAGCCTCTGCCGTTGAAGGTCTAACAGCCGCTTACGCACGTGATGAAAACGATGAGTTCGTGAAAGCAACAGAAATCCGTGCTGAAGGCCAAGATGTCGCAGCGATGGAAGACGGCGATGCGGTGATCTTCATGAACTACCGTGCTGACCGTGCGCGTCAAATCACCCGTGCTTTCGAACCGGGCTTCACGGGCTTTGAGCGTGCTCAGTTCCCACAGCTAGCTGATTTCGTGATGCTGACGCAATACGCAGCAGATATCGACCTGTCCATTGCTTACCCACCAGCAAGCCTGGACAACACGCTGGGTGAATGGCTATCGAAGAAAGGCAAGAAGCAGCTACGTATCTCTGAGACAGAGAAATACGCACACGTGACCTTCTTCTTCAACGGCGGTATCGAAGACGAGTTCGACGGTGAATCTCGCCAGTTGGTCGCATCACCAAAAGTGGCAACCTACGATCTACAGCCAGAAATGAGCGCACCAGAGCTGACTGAGAAGTTGGTTGCAGCGATCAAGAGCGGCGAGTTTGACACCATCATCTGTAACTACCCGAACGGCGACATGGTTGGCCACACCGGTGTGTACGATGCGGCAGTAAAAGCGTGTGAAGCGCTAGACAGCTGCATCGGCCAAGTGGTTGACGCAATCCGTGAAATGGACGGCCAACTACTGATCACCGCTGACCACGGTAACGCAGAAATGATGATCAACCCAGAGACAGGCGGCGTGCACACTGCACACACTAACCTGCCTGTACCATTGATCTACGTGGGTGACAAAGCGCTAACGCTGAAAGAAGGCGGTAAGCTGTCTGACCTAGCACCAACCATGCTGGCGCTATCAGATATTGAAATCCCTGCAGAGATGACTGGTCAGGTGCTGTTCGATCTGAAATAATCTCCCCATGCGGGATATGATCACACACCTACAAAAAATGCTCCGCGCCAGTGCTTTATGCACTGGCGCTTTGTTATGCCTGTCGTTTGGCCTTTTACTGACTCCGGATCTGGCACGCGCCAATCAGGGACAATTAGAGGGCGTCAAACAAGAAATCACCCGCCAGCAACAACAAGTGGCGGCCAATAAAAAGAAAATCGACAGCCTGCAAAGCGCGTTGCGCCAGCAAGAAACCGGTATCGCCGACACAGCCAAAGCGATCCACCAAGCGGAAAAACGTACCGCTGCCCTCACCGACTCTATTCGCGAGCTTGAGCAACAACTCTCTCACCTGCGCCAGGTCCAGCTGGGCCAGCAGGAAATGCTCAAAGCCCTGATCAACACCCAATACCGTCAAGGTCAACAGAGCCAGTTAGCCCTGCTGCTGAGCGATCATAACCGCAGCGATCTTGACCGCTACACCCATTATGCCGAGCGCCTCAGTCAAGCACGCAGTCAAGCACTGGATGAACTGGCCGCCACCACCACGGAATTGCAACTCAAGCAGCACCAGCTGACGGAGCAACGTGCCGAGCAAGAAACGCAATTGGCACAGCTGCAACAGCACAAGAAAAAGCTGGAAGGCGAACGCCGTCAGCGTCAGCGTACGGTCAGCAGCATCAAAAATCAGATCCAAACCGATAGCCAATACCTGACTGAGCTGAAAAATAACGAATCACGCCTGATCAAAGAAATCGCCCGTGCCAAAGCTGCCGCCGAAGCCGCGCGTCGTCAGGCACCGATGGATGGCCTGGCCAAACACAAAGGTAAACTACCGTGGCCGGTCAAAGGCAGCATCCTGCACAGTTACGGCAGCCCGCAACAAGGGGAATTACGCTGGAAAGGCATGGTGGTGAAAAGCCCGATTGGCAGCCAAGTGAAAGCGGTATACCCGGGCAAAGTGGTGTTTGCTGACTGGCTACGCGGCTATGGCCTGATGCTGGTGATCGACCACGGCAAAGGGGACATGAGTTTCTACGGTTACAACCAGACCCTGCTGAAAAAAGTCGGCGATAATGTGCAGGCCAATGAGGCCATCGCCCTTGTCGGTGACAGTGGCGGTCAGGCAGAACCGTCCTTGTACTTTGAGATCCGCCGCAAAGGCAGCCCATCGAACCCGCGTTCCTGGCTGACCCGCTAACCGGCAACGCCCCCACTCCTTCTGACACGGATGACAGAAATGCAACGGCTTGCCCGCTGGCTCCCGCTTTTTTTCCTGCTGCACCTCACGTTTGAGGTGCAGGCAACGCCCCTCGCCCCAACACCTTCTCAACCGATCGCTAAACTGGCGATAGTGATTGATGATCTGGGCTATCAGGCCATGCCGAGTCCCCTTGCTCAGCTACCTGCCGAGATCAGTGTGGCGATTTTACCCAACACACCTTACGCCACGCAGGTCCATGACCAAGCCAGACAGCAACAAAGGGATATCCTCCTGCACATGCCGATGGAGCCCAGTCGCCCCGCGCCACTGGAGCCCAACACCCTGATGCGCAGTATGGGTAAAGCCACGGTACAAGCGACCCTGCGTCAGGCGCTCGCGCAGTTGCCCGATGCCTTTGCCATTAACAACCACATGGGCAGCGCTTTTACCCAAGATGCCCAAGCCTCTGGCTGGGTAATGGAAGTGCTGGCCCAGCAACACCTGGCCTTTTTAGACAGCCGCACCACGCCCCATTCACGCGCAGGACAACAAGCCCGTGCCCATCAGGTGGCAACACTCGACCGGCATATTTTTCTTGATCACGAACGCACCGCATCCTTTGTGCACCAACAACTCCAACGTGCGGTGCAGCGCGCCCAACGCCACGGTTACGCCATTGCCATCGGCCACCCGTATCCGGTGACACTGCACACCCTGCAGCAGTGGCTTGCCCGACAGCCCCAGCATGACGTCACGCTGGTCAAGCTCTCAGCGTTGTATCCGCCTCATCCAGCTGCATCTCACCTCACTGTATCTTCCCCGTCGGCATCTCATTCTGATACAGAGCAAACCGTCACAGCAGGCACGGCATCAACCTCAGAGCCGGCTCCCATCGCGGCTGGCACTCGGGTGAAAAACAACGTGTAAGCAGTGAGGTTACTCGTCAGTATCCGACGCTGTTTGCGCCTGAGCCACCTGTGCACAGTAATGCGCCTCCAACTGCAGCACTTCCGCCTTACCGGCCGGTGTGGTCAACGGACGCACGATACCCAGCATCTGCAACACGCCCTGATAAATCACCGCTTTGGTAATGGTCGCACCGGGGGCTTGTGTGGTCTGGTAAAAAATCCAGCTCGACGCCACCAGTTTGAGGTTACTGGCTAAACTCAGCAGCTCTTTATCATCCAGCTCCAGCAAGCCGCTCTGACGGAAACTGTGCATAATCGCCATGATATTGCCGTGCAAAGTTTCCTGCGCCGCCAGGTACTTATGCTGCAACGCTGGGTCTCGACGTAATATGTCTGGCAGGTTGGCGTAGAAGAAACGGTAGCGCCACATCAGCATAAACACCGAGTCCAAATACACCAGCAAGTCATCACTGGTGATCGGGGTTTGGGCCAGAGGCTGAAAGTGAATACTGAGATCCTGCGCGTATTGATCGAAAATACTGTGTATAATCTCTTCCTTATTGCGGAAGTGATAATACAGGTTACCGGGACTGATCCCGAGATGCGCAGCAATATGATTCGTCGTTATATTCGGCTCGCCGCTTTCATTAAACAAAGCCAGTGCAGCCATAATGATTCGATCGCGGGTTTTCATTTGCTTCTCACTTTAATCAGCCCATACCGTTAGCTATCTGCTCATACTATCATAAAGATAATTCATCACAGCGGCAGAGATGGCGCTGTTTCCCCAAATAAAACACTGGAATAGCCATGATAATAGTAACTGGCGGCGCCGGTATGATCGGCAGCAATATCGTCAAAGCCCTCAACGCACAAGGCCACCGCGACATTCTGGTGGTCGACAACTTGAAAGACGGCACTAAGTTTGCCAATTTAGTCGACCTCGATATTGCCGATTACATGGATAAGGATGATTTCCTTGCCTATCTGCAAGCCGATGAGTCACTCGACACTATCGAGGCCGTATTCCATCAAGGGGCTTGCTCATCCACCACCGAGTGGGATGGCAAATATATGATGCGTAACAACTACGAGTATTCCAAAACCTTGTTGCACTACTGCCTTACGCGTCGTATTCCTTTCTTATACGCCTCTTCGGCGGCAACCTATGGCGGTCGCGACCATGACTTTATTGAAGAGCAACCGTATGAAGGCGCACTGAACGTCTATGGTTACTCCAAACAGCAGTTTGATAACTACGTACGTCGCCTATGGCAAGACGCTGAGCAACGCGGTGAGACACTATCGCAAATCACGGGTTTCCGTTACTTCAATGTTTACGGCCCGCGCGAGCAACACAAAGGCAGCATGGCGTCAGTAGCCTTCCACCTCAACACACAAATCGGTCAGGGCGATAACCCGAAACTGTTTGAAGGCTCTGACAACCTCAAGCGTGACTTTGTGTACGTGGGCGATGTGTGCAAGATGAACCTGTGGTTCTGGCAGCAGGGTGTGTCTGGCATTTTCAACTGCGGGACCGGCAATGCCGAACCGTTCAGTGAAGTGGCCAAAGCGGTGATCGCTTTCCATGGCAAAGGGGTGATTGAAGAGATCCCGTTCCCTGACCATTTAAAAGGCCGTTACCAAGCCTTCACGCAAGCCGATTTAACCAAAGTCCGTGCAGCAGGCTACACCGAGTCCTTCAAGTCAGTGGCTGAGGGCGTGGTCGAATACATGGCCATCTTGAACCAACAATAATAGTCCGGTTATGAACGAACATTACGACAAACAAGCCTACCATCCGGCATTTAGCTGGGCTTTCCTGCACCCGAAATACTGGGGTACCTGGTGTACAGTACTGATCGCCTCACTGATCAGCCTGCTGCCACACCGCGCACGCCGCGCACTGGCCAGTGCATTTGCCAAGCAAGCTCTGAAACTGAACAGCAAGGCCAATCAGCGCGCCCGTGTCAATCTGGCGATGTGCTTCCCAGAGCGCACGGAAGCAGAACGCGAAACAATGTTGTTTAACAGTTACGTTACAGCCGGTAGCTTTTTGATGGGGTTTGCCTCATTGAGCCTGCGCAGCAAAGAGTGGCTGGAAAACAACACCGTCATTCGCGGCGAAGAGCACCTCACCGCACTCAAAGCCCGTGGCGAGAGCGCGATTTTGTTGGTGCCACACACCTGGGCGATTGATATTCCTGCCATTTTGCTGGCCTCGCGCGGCCTGCCTGTGTCCGCCATGGCAAAAAAACAAAAAAATCAGGTCTCTGACTGGCTGATGCACAAACAACGTGTACAGTACGGCGGCCGCGTGTACGAGCGCAGTGGCGGCATTAAGCCTTTCATAAAATCGATTCGTGAAGGCTATCTGGGCTACTACCTGCCAGATGAAGATTTAGGCCCGGAGCACAGCGTGTTTGTGGACTTTTTTGCCACTACTAAAGCTACGATTTCCGGCCTTGGCCGCTTAGCCAAACTGAGCCGCGCCAAGATTGTCCCACTGTATGCGATTTACAGCAGTGAGACCGGACAGTACGAGATCGAAATCTCTGCCCCGCTGTCACCGTTCCCGCTGGACACCGAAGAGCAAGATGCTCGCCAGATGAACCAATGTATTGAACAGTATGTGACGGAGCGCCCAGAGCAATACATGTGGATTTTGCGTTTATTAAAAACCCGCCCGAATGGCGAAGATAGCCCTTATAAATAAGTCATAAGTAATGAATAAAAAAACACTTCTTAATGCAGGTATGCTGCTACCAATTATTTGGCTCTTTAGTGGCATGTTATTGATGCGCAGTGGAGACAAACCGATGGTAGGATTCGCGATCGTAGCAATCATCGCCTCAATCTGTGCCTATGGTTTCAACATGGCAAAAAGCAATATCAAGAACGATAAATTCCTATGGGTATTATTAGCAACTACTGGATATGCATTGTTTAGCTATCACTATCATGGGCTAAGTTCTCGTGAGTTACGTGCATTACTCACTGCTTCATTGTTTTTGGTGTTTTTTCCGCACCATTTACTCAATAGATATCTACATGTCTTGTTATTGATCGGCAGTCTATCATCTCTAGGTTTTGCATTTTATTGGGGGGTTTACCTTGGCGTAGATCGCGGCCTTTGGGATATTAATGCCATCCCACAAGCAACCATGAGTGCAGCCCTCGGTCTACTGTCTCTCGTTAGCGCACTGTATTTATCTAATCCGAAACGAACTATATGCCTACTCGCATTCTTTTTAAGTACCGCTGCCGTACTTATCAGCCAAACACGAGGCATTTGGTTAAGCTATTTTGTACTCATTGCACTGTTCATAATCTTCCAGATTCGTCATGTACTTACGAGTAAAAAGGGATTACTTGCTTGTGTGGCAATATTAATAGCGGGGGGATTTAGTTTACATCCAATAGTAGAAAAACGTATTGGCGAAACTCAATACGAAATCTCTCAGATTATGAATGGTAATCTCAATACTTCCATTGGACTTCGCTTACAAATGTGGGCGCTTGCGCCAAAAATCATTGATGATAATTGGCTATTAGGATTAGGTGAAGAGCACAAACAAAAGTTTAATGAACTATACCAACAAGGGAGTGTTTCTCAAGCATTAAAACACCTTAACCCAGCGCATTACCACAATCAGTATATAGACAAAATTATTAAAGGTGGTGTTGTCGGCTTAAGTTTGTTCATTGCTTTACTTATTATACCTTTGCTAAGCTTAACAAAATCAACATATATGCATCGTTATATTTTAGTTGCTTTGGTATTATTATACGCAATCGCCTCTTTAACGGATGTCCCTTTCAACCATGCACAGCCGTTACTTTTATATATGATTCTTGTCAGCTGTTTAATGACACCAATGGAAAATAAATAATGAGTGATATTTTCGTCATTAACTTAGAAGCTTCTGTTGATCGCCGTGACAACATTGCACGTCAATTGAATACATTGAAGCTTCCTTTCCATATTTTTCCGGCTGTAAATGGCCACAAAGAGCAACATCCATTATTTGACCTCTATGATGATCAGCTAAGCCAGCAGTATCGTGGAAAAAGTTTGAGTCGAGGACAACTTGGTTGCTATGCCAGCCATTATCTTCTATGGCAAAAATGCGTTGAAAATGATAAGCCTATCATAATCCTTGAAGATGACGCTCTAATCTATTCTGAACCCTTTATGGAGTTTATCAGTATATTACCGACTCTTGACCCATCTATTGAATGTTTACGTCTATTTGATAATAAACGCAGAGCATTTTCATCTTGGCCAATAATAGAACAAAAGGGATTAAGTATTCATAAATTCACCCGAGGACACATGAGTACAACTGGGTATTATCTTACGCCTAACGGTGCAAAAAAATTACTCACCCACTCAACACGTTGGTATATGGCTGTCGATATCTACATGGATAGATTCTGGATAAACCAAGTTGAATGTTATGGTACCGTTCCAGCTTGCTTAACCAATGACCCTAAATTTGACTCAGAAATTGGTTATGGTTCAAAAACAAAACGTAGCATGTATTGTCGATTAAAACGTGAAACATTCAATTTATTTGAACTTTGTCGTCGTGAGTATCACAACACCTGCTTTAGAATAGGAATGCATAAGAAGAAATGAAAATTTTGATTGCCAGCTCCTATCACCACGCTTGGAATAGTGTCCGTCCAGAAGCTGAAATGTTCATTGAAATGGTGCGCCAGGGTCACCAAGTCACCGTTGCCACACAAGGCGATGCGGATTATGTGGCGCGATTTCGTGAACATGGCGTCAAAGTGATTGACTGCTACCCAAAGAAAAAGATTTGTCTCACGACAATTAAGACACTCCACAAAGAGCTGAAAGACGGTGACTACGACATTTGCTACGGATTTAATTCCAAAACAATTCCCAATGCGGCGTTTGCCTGTTTCGGTACGCGCGCCAAAATGGTGACGTACCGTGGCACGACGGGGGGACTGTATCGTCATGATCCAAGTGCATACCTAACTCACTTACACCCTCGAGTTAACGGCATTGTCTGTGTCTCTGACGCTGTTCGCCACGATGTCAGTCAGCGCGTTTGGAAGCACAAAGACAACATCGTCACCATTTATAAGGGTCACCAACTGGACTGGTACAGCGTCGCCCCTACCGAGCGTGCTGAATTTGGCCTTAACGACGAGCACACCATTGCCGTATGCGCCGCCCATGTACGCCCAAGCAAAGGGATTTCGGTATTAGTGGAGGCGACGCATCATATTGATAATCCAAACTTCCATTTACTGTTGGTTGGCAGTGGGTTTGAACCGCATTTCGATGAAATCAAGCAAAGCCCAATGGCAGATCGCATTCACCTGGTTGGCCACCGCCAAGACGTCCCCTCCATCATGGCGATGGCAGATTTCCAAGTACAACCTTCGATCAGTGGCGAAGGCCTGCCTCGTACGATCATTGAGGCCATGGCGAATGGCACCACCTCCGTTGTTACCACCACGGGGGGCTCACCGGAGTTGGTAGATGACGGGAAAACCGGGTTTATCGTCCCGACCAAAGATGCTAAAGCCTTGGCCAAAGCGATGAATACCCTGATTAATGATAAAGCCCTTATTGCTGATTTCAGTCAGGCCGCACAACACAAACTGGCGACAGAATTCAATGCCGACCAAACCGTAAAAAATCACATCCGTTTTTTTGAAAAAATCATAAAGTCTTAATAATAAAGGAGGGTATGACGACTCAAGCCATGCCCTTCGCTATATGCTCATTTAAAGATATACACAGAGAAATATTCTCAACAACTCTGACTATAAATGTCTCTATCACTAAATAATTAGATACACACAATAAATAACATGTGTAAATGTAACCAAAGTCACAAATAAAAACAAAAAACATTACAATAAAAAAAATAAGCAATATATTAAGTTAGCCATCTATGTGACGTCATAAAAACAAACAAATGGCAACGATTCATTACAATCATCTAACAAGCACTTATAATGAAAAGAAATATACTATTTGTTGTACATAATTTAAAAATCGGTGGTATACAAAAAATCACTTTAGATACTGCTCGATATCACGTAAAAGAAGGAAATAGTGTTACTATTCTATTACTAGAGGACAAGATAGATTTAAACATTGACTTCAAATGCAAAATCCAACATTTAAACTTACATAAAAAACTACTTTTTAATCCACTTTTATTAGTATACTATATTTTATACAAGTCAATATTAAGAAACGCACTACCCGGTAGTGACTTTATTTGGGCAGGCTGGTTATATAATAGATTATATGTCGAATTCATCAATAATAATGACAATTATGATGCTATATTTATCAATGGTGCACGATCTATGCACCATCTGCATTCTATAAATCAAGATAATGTAGTATACAGCCTACACTTACCACATTTTTTAGCGAAAAAATCAAACTCAAACATCTATTACAACTTCCTTTTCAGAATTTTATTCTCAAATAAATCAATTTTTACCGTATCTAATTTCATCAGAGAACCCATAGAAACAAAGTCCTATTTACTTGGAGTTAAATTTAAATCATTAACAACCATATATAATCCGTGTGATATAGAAAAAATATCTGAGCTAGCGAAGGAGGAGATAAACCTCATCGAACCATTCATCTTATCTGTTGGAAGAATGACAAAACAAAAACGATTTGATCGCCTTATTTCAGCATATAAAAAATCAAACATCTCTCAAAAACTTGTAATAATAGGTGATGGACATGAAAGAAAATCATTGGAAAAGCAAATTAAAGATTTAAAATTAGAAAAAAAAGTCATTTTACATGGTTTTGATAAAAACCCTTTTAAATGGATGAAAAAGGCTGATTTTTTCGTCCTTAGTTCAGACGTAGAAGGATTTGTTCTTGTTGTAAATGAGGCATTAGCATGTGGTACTCCTGTAATTGCTACTGATTGTGGCCCAATCACAGAAATCCTTTGCGATGAACTTTCCGTTGGCATTTCAGAAAAAAACAGCAATGCTCTCTCAATTAAAATTAGACAGTTTTCCGAAAATTGCATTCGCCCAAATGCAGATGTAATTAAAAAGCTGTCATTCCCAGAAATAATAAAAAAACAATTAAAGCTGACACAAATAAAATAACAACCGTTTTAAAGAGGTTGATTATTCACATCAACCTCTTTAAAAAACAGGTAAGTACAACTATTGGCAGCGCATCGATTTTTTTATGTCTTGCACGATTGCAAACTGCTGTTCCGTAATAAAATTAACATGCTTTTCATCACTCAAAATCCCATTAATCAATGAAAGCTTATGTAATGAATCACTCAACTCTTTCAGTTCTTGCGATGAAGCTGATTTAAAAACAACCGGTAATCTCGACCACTTTACAGGGCATGATAAATAACGGCTTAAACCACGTTTAATCGCATTCTCCAGCATTTTCCCAATAGGCATTGTAATCTTTGACATAAATGGCAATGTTTCAAATGAGATATTCAAATTCATTGATTCAGCAAAGTCATACCATTTTTCCTCATTAAAAGCAGGAGAAAATTTAACCGGAATCCAAGGGATACGCAACGCATCAGCTACAATGGCACCATGCATAGCCTCAGTAACAACTTTTTCACATCCCTGTAAATCTAACAAAAAATCTTCAACCGGTTGTTTTGCTGAAATAAATTTCAAACCAGCTGAATCACACACTGATTGCCAGTCAACAAAATCTTCGCTCCGATGATGAGGAATAAATCCAATACCTGATTTTTTTTCTGGTACAGGCAATGCCACCTTTCGTAACAAATAAGCTCCATCACCAATGGCTAAATCAGGGGATAAACCGAGCTTTTCCGCCGTACGAGGCCCTCGCACTCCAAACACTTGACAACGTTCATCTAAGGTTGGTAATTCTTCATCCCAAGCACCAGAAGAAAATATAATGATCCTCTTTGCCTCTTTAAGGCGCTCATTAATACGTTTTTTTGTTAAAATTGTACCAATACCTAAAAAGTAGCTATCAGTATTATCATCAAACGTGTCACCCAATAGCTTTGGCCACAACCACGGATTTAAATCATCACCAAAGTTAAATGTCTCTGAATGACAGTATTCTAATTTCATTATTTAACCTATTTAATATAAATATTATTTATCACGTTCTAAAAGCCACAGGCCCACATATTTATTAAAATTCACTTGTGCATACGTCATCGCGACAATAAAACCAACACTACCATCAAGAAATCCTCGACGAATAATATAAATATGGAAGAATGTCCATATCGCACGTAATAACGCTAAAAGTAAACCGTGAGATTTTTTTCCTTTACGGTGATATTTTTGTGAACCAAGCCATGCATACTGCGCGGCTTTATCAAGACCATGTCCGTAATCTCGATGAGTATAGTGCAACAAAAGTCCTTTCAACGTGCCCGTTTCCCCTGCTACAGGGATCACCGTTTCATGAACTTCATCTAAAGTATATTGTGCGCCTTCTCGTTTAAATAGACGCAATACTGAACGGGCACTACGCCCATACTTTAGTGTTGAACCGTACAATGTTACTCCCCAAGGTAAACGGTAAGCAGTTTCCTTTATCAACTCTTGTGACAATAGCTGTTTTAGAGCTTGCTTCATGTTATCATCCAACGCTTCATCCGCATCGATAGATAACACCCAATCACAACTTGCCTTATCTAACGCTCGCTGTTTTTGTTTACCAAAACCAGGCCAGTCTGTAATCGTAATATTATCGGTATAACGACGGCAAATATCGACAGTTTCATCTGTGGAGCCACTATCTAGGACAATAATCTCATCAGCAATATCTACAACTGATCGTAAACAAACCTCAACCCGATCTGCTTCATTTTTAGTTATCAATATGACTGATAGTGTATGTTTTTTCATTATATAAGCCTATTTTAATGATTAGTTTACACATTAAGAAGTTCAGTGATTCTCTGAGCTCTTTGCTGATATAACTCACTACTTACATATTTTTCTCTGTATGTTTGTTTAGAAACATATGACTGTTCAAAACTAATTATATCTTCATACATTTCTGCACATAAATTATTCTGCTTTTCTATATGCTGCCAAGTCAATTGATTATGTGACAATTTAACCACTTCATTAAATAAATAGAAAACCCAGAAATATGGGGCTGCATGTTTACTCTCAAGAAAGTTTAACAAAGCAATACCTGAATCTTTTTTTGATATCAATTGCTTTTCTTTAGCTAAAAGTAATGTGGTTTTCAATCCCACAACATCTAAATTATTCGCTCTCTGTTTTGTTAAATAGTCTAATGATATATTGAGGAGTTTTTCTATGATCGGGTGACCAGGTTTAGATGCTAAAAACCACGAAACCAAATTTCTGTCATCAGAATGTTTTTCTCTAAAACAGAAAAAACCAGAATAAGAAATATCTAACCACTGAGAAAGCGGTTTCAAGCAAAATGTTGTTGCATCAACCCATACGCCACCATAACGATTAAGTAGATGCAAACGTAGTAAATCACTTTTACCTGCAGCTCCTAGATTAACCGTTAATATAGGGAATATAGCATTAAACTCAAAACCTAAGTATTGATATAAGTTATCGTTAGTTAATAAAATAACTTTATAATCTGGATTTAGCTTGCACCAAGTTTTATAACTTAATTGAACAACCCCTGGTGCATTATCTAAGCCGGAATCCCAAAACATCCAAATGGTTTTATTTTCATCGACTGAACCTTTATTCTCTAACCTTAATTCAGCCAACACCTGTTGACCTTGATTAAGAACATCATGCGATAATTTAGGTTTAGAACGATAGCGACACTTCAATTGACGTAATTTTTCTTTTATAGAACGATTTAATTGTCTCATTTTAGAGCCCAAAACTTTAACTTCTTCCGCATTTTAAACTCTCTTATCATATTAACAGGTTTTCTTTTTAACCCCTTAAGCCCATTCTCAATCATTTCATTTGTCGCCGCTAATACTCGCTCACTCGACTTACCATCACGATAAGGGTGAATTATCTGACAATATTGTTCAATTTCTTCCATTAATTCATCCGGACGCATCAATGCCTGAGCTAAAGCATCTTCCACGTATTCAGCTTGCTCCACATTAATGATGTGAGCATTTGGGGATTGATTACGAAATGTCACCACAGGTTTTCGCTGCAATAAAAACATCAATAAAACGGAAGAGGTATCACACAACATCACATCAGCAGCTTGCAATAAAGGGATCACATTATCCGTTTCAACAAATGTTAAATTCGGACCTTGTAACGCTTTATACTGTTCAACAATGGTCGAATCCATCTTTGGATGAAACTGAATCAACCAACGCCATTTCCCAGACTGAGAAAGTCTCTTTATCGTTTCCAGCAAATGGGGGGCACACGTTAAATTACGAGAGAATGTTGAACACATTAATACCGTTGGTCGATCATCATGCTCATCAACATATGGATTATTATGTGGATACTGGAAAAGTGGATCCATCATCGGCCAGCCAGTCTGCTGTACCTTAAAAAAACCATGCTCTAGAGCTAATTGATCAAATCGTAAAGTTGTATCAGGGCCTTGAGTACAATACAAATCAAAACAGCCTCTGATTTCAAAATGATCTTCTCGCCCTCGACGATTCATTTTACCAGCATTGAAACCATGAAAAACACCGACTTTAATCCCAGGAATGAAACTAGGCACAACATTTCCCGGCACAAACACAGCATCCGGCTGCCAAGCTTTCACCTCTTTTACTGATGTCAGCAAACGCTCATTAGGCTGTAAATATTTTGCTGTTGCTTCTTTACCTTCAATGAACCAATATACCTCTCCGCCTTGCGCTAAAATCGCTTGTTGCAATGGCCGTAAGATGGCATATGAGTAATTTTGAGCGATGTACATCAGATAGCGCTTAGTCTGCTGAGTCACGGATCTGGCCTCGTTGCCTATAAATACGAAATAATCCATATTCTAACGTATTTGCTTTCAATAAGGCTAAAATTCCATCTTTAGGCTTAGGCATTCTATTTTTATTTCACAACGAGGTTGGCTCACAAGAAGACTATGATCACACGCATATTGTACACGGTACTACTTTCACTACTCTCTCCGCTGCTTCTCTTTGGCCTCTATCGTAAAAAAGTAGGCAAACCACCTTTTGGCCCTCGCTGGAAAGAGCATTTTGGTATCACCCCCCCTTGCACAGGGCAACACCCCATTTGGATCCATGCCGTCTCCGTCGGGGAAGCCATTGCGGTCATCCCCGTGATCAAAGCACTTAAAGCACAGTCTCCTCATCAGGCCATTGTGGTCACCACGACCACCAGCACAGGTGCCGAGCAAATCGCCAAACTGGGTGATTTAGTGGAACACCGCTACATGCCCATTGACTTCGCGTGGTGCGTACGTGGCTTCCTGCAGCACATTCAGCCTTCTGCATTACTGATCATGGAAACGGAGCTATGGCCCAATACCTTGGCGACCGTCCATCAACGCGGTATTCCCGTGATTGTCATGAATGCCCGTCTTTCAGCACGTTCGGCAGCCCGTTATGCACGCTTTCAGCCCTTCTTTAAACTTATCGCCCAACATGTGGATCATCTGTTGTGCTTGCACCAAGATGATGCCCACCGTTTTGAGCAATTAGGGATCCCCGCATCTCATCTTACCGTGACCGGGTCGGTGAAGTTTGATCTGCATATCGAACCACAACTACACACACAATCTGCCCAACTGCGCCAAGCCCTGGGGGCCGAGCGCCCGATTTGGATCGCCGCCAGCACCCACAAAGGTGAAGATGAGCAAGTCCTGCAGGCGTTTGAACGCGTCAAAGCGAAACACCCGACCAGCTTGCTCATCATCGTGCCTCGTCATCCGGAACGCTTTGATCAGGTAGAACAGCTCTGCCAACAATACGGCCACTGTGTCCGACGTACCAGCGGAGCACCTGTTGAAGCGTCAACCAGCATTTATCTGGCTGACACCATGGGGGAAATGTTGCTGTTATTAGGTGCGGCTGACATCACCTTCATGGGAGGTAGTTTACTCGGGGAGCGCGTGGGCGGGCATAATATGCTTGAGCCTGCGGCTTTGGGCAAACCCACCCTGACCGGTCCCAGCTTTTATAACTTTACCGACATTACCCAGCAGCTGGCCGATGCCGGAGCGCTAACGGTCTGCCAAGATGCCGATGCACTGGCCGACACGCTAACCGCCCTGCTCGCCGATCCCGCCCAGCAAAAACAAATGGGACAAGCTGCGTTGCACGTAGTCGCGCACAATCAGGGGGCTGTCGCCAAAACATTAGACGTACTGGCCCAGCAACTCTCTTCCCCTCATCAGACGGACTGATAACCATCTAACAACCAAGCCCAGCACTGCGGGTCAAACTGGATCCCCCGCTTGCGCTGCTCTTTCAAAAAAGAACGCTGCAAGCGGGCTAGGTTTTTGGCTTTCCAGCCGTCACCTTTTCGCTCGCCACATTTATCAAAATCAATCAACCAAACCTGCTCAGCCTGATCCAACAAAATATTGTGGCTGTTTAAATCCGTGTGGCAAACCTGCAAGTTATGCATCTGGCGAACCATCTCACCAATCGCTCGCCAACAATGTGGCGGCAAAGGCCCCAGCTCCAGCAGCGCCACCAAATCACGCGCGCCGGGGACTTTTTCAACCAATAGATCGGCCTGGTAGGTCAAGCCTGTACGTATTGCGCGAGCCGCTACCGGACGCGGGACACGTACGCCCCCTTGCACCAATTTTTCCAGTAACAGCAACTCTGCCGCCCCCCGGGTACGCAGCCAGCCGGTAAACCAATACGCATCTTTCACCAGCTTGCCAAACAGCCCACCACGGCGATAGTGCCGCAGTGCCATTTCAAGTTTTTCACCTTGCACGAACCACGTAGTGCCGCGGCCTTGTGCTGACCCAATCACTTTACCGGCCTGCAACCAAAATTCAGACTCAAAGCAATGGTCAGGTGACTCCGTTAGCAGCGTCGGATCAAACCAGATACGCTGATTCGCATTTACTCTCTCTTGCACGCATAATCTCCAAGCAGGGGTGACGGAGTATTTTACAATCATGGACGTGAACTGCATAATTTCCCCATCAATCATTTACAGGTATCTGCTATGGCACTTTTTTCTTCACCGCCACAGTCCCTATGCATTCTTCGACTTTCAGCCATCGGCGATGTCTGCCATGCTATTGCGGTTGTACAAGCGATCCAAGCCCACTGGCCGACGACCAAAATCACCTGGATTTGCGGCAAAATTGAAGCCCAATTGATCGGTGATTTACCAGGTATTGACGTGGTAGTGTTTGACAAAAAAGCGGGCTTTGCAGGCATGAAGGCTGTCTGGCGCGCTCTCAAAGGGCAACGCTTCGATGCCCTCCTGCACATGCAGGCAGCATTACGTGCCAGCGCCCTCTCGGTGGGGATCAAAGCCAAATACCGTATTGGTTTTAGTAAAAACCGTACCAAAGAAGGCCAGTGGCTTTTCACCAACCGCCATTTGCCGGACACTGACAGTGTACACGTACTGGATAATTTTGCGGATTTTGCCCGTTATCTGGGTGTCCCGTTCACGGCGCCTCAGTGGCACATTCCACTCAACGATAAAGAGGTGGCCTTTGCCCGTGCACAAATTGGTGACCAACCGACCCTGATCATTTCACCGGCCGCCAGCAAAGATGAACGTAACTGGATAACAGAGCGCTATGCACAGCTGGCTGATCACGCCCATGAACAAGGACTGCAAGTGATGCTATGCGGCTCACCGGCCCCACGCGAGGTCGCACTGGGAC
Source organism: Photobacterium aphoticum (assembly GCF_001029435.1). Taxonomy (GTDB): domain Bacteria; phylum Pseudomonadota; class Gammaproteobacteria; order Enterobacterales; family Vibrionaceae; genus Photobacterium; species Photobacterium aphoticum. The sequence goes on from NZ_LDOV01000029.1 coordinate 86,195, forward strand.
AAGCTATCGAGCAACATTGCCGCTATCCACTGCGTAATCTCATCGGCCAAACCAGCTTGAAGCAGCTGACCGCTTTGCTCGGTCAAGCCCGCGTGGTTGTGGCGCCGGATACCGGCCCGGCACACCTTGCCACCACACAAGGTACCCCGGTCATTGGGTTGTACGCACACAGTAATCCACAGCGTACTGGCCCCTACAACAGTCTGGATTGGGTTGCCAGCGCATATGAACATCATGCCCTTCAACAACACAGCAAGCCTGCTGCTGCCTTACCTTGGGGTACACGCGTTAAAGGCGAAGACCTGATGCAAGACATCACCCTAGAGCAAGTTACCGCTCTACTGGATAAACTGCTGGCAACGACAGCAACACATGAATGGGATCGACAATGACAACCCGTGTAATTTACCCAGGGACATTTGATCCCATCACCAATGGCCACCTCGACTTGATTGAGCGTGCGGCGGCCATGTTCGACCATGTGGTCGTCGGCATTGCCTACAACCCAAGTAAAAAGCCACTATTTGATCTGCAGGAGCGGGTCGATTTGGCCAAACAGATCACCCAACATCTAAAGAACGTCGACATTGTCGGCTTCTCCGGATTGCTGGTCGATTTTGCCAAAGAATACCAAGCCAATATCTTAGTGCGTGGCCTGCGCGCAGTCTCAGATTTTGAATATGAATTCCAATTGGCCAACATGAACCGTCGCCTGATGCCAGAGCTGGAAACCGTCTTTCTCACTCCGGCAGAAGAGAATTCTTTTATCTCTTCCACCATTGTGAAGGAAGTGGCCTTACACAATGGCGATGTCAGCCAGTTTGTTGATCCCGTGATCACTCAAGCGCTCATGAAAAAGTTTGGACAGCGATAACCCCTTCGCCAAGACCGTCAGATACAAAAAAGGAGGCATCAGCCTCCTTTGATTTTACTTCTCTTGTTTTACAAACCCAGCATCAACGCTGGTAGTACGCGCGGTACCAATCGACGAACGCTTGTACGCCTTCTTTCACTTTAACGGCTGGCTGGTAGTCGGTGGCTGCAAACAAATCTTGAGTGTCGGCATAGGTGGCATACACGTCACCCGGCTGCATTGGCATGAAGTTTTTCTTCGCTTCCATCCCCAACGCCTCTTCCAATGCTTCAATGAAATCCATCAGTTTCACCGGGCTGCCGTGGCCAATGTTGTACACACGGTACGGCGCAGAGCTGGTGGCTGGCGAGCCGCTTTCCACCGTCCAATCGCTGTTTTTCTCTGGGATCACCGCCTGAATGCGGATAATGCCTTCTACGATATCATCGATGTAAGTGAAGTCACGGCGCATATCGCCGTTGTTGTACACATCAATGGTTTTACCTTCCATGATGGCGTTGGTGAACTTGAACAATGCCATATCCGGACGTCCCCACGGGCCGTACACGGTAAAGAAACGCAGACCAGTAGTTGGTACACCGTACAGATGAGAATACGTGTGTGCCATCAACTCGTTAGACTTTTTGGTCGCCGCGTACAGTGAGATCGGGTGATCGACGCTATCAGCCGTATCAAACGGCATCTTCTGGTTCAGGCCATACACTGAGCTTGAAGAGGCATACACCAAGTGCTCAACCTTATTATGGCGACAGCCTTCCAGAATCGTCAGGTGACCCACCAGGTTACTATCGGCATACGCCATTGGATTATCAATGGAATAACGCACACCCGCTTGTGCCGCAAGATGGATCACTCGGGTGAACTGTTGCTCAGCAAACAGGTTGGCAATGCCATCACGATCGGCCAAATCCAGTTCAATGAACGTAAATTGTGGATGAGCAATACGCGCCAGACGCGCCTGCTTCAATGACACCTCGTAGTAATCGTTAAGGTTATCAATCCCGACCACTTCGTGCCCCATCGCACACAAACGTTCCACAACTGCACTGCCAATGAACCCCGCAGCGCCGGTAACCAGATATTTCATCATCGGCGTCGACCTTCTAATAATGCTCCATGAGCACAAAAAACTACTATCAATGACAAGATCATAGCACCGCCCCAGACAGGTGGGTATGCTTGTGAAGGAAAAACGGCATCAATATTATTGAGCTACGGGTTAAGCGGCGCTGAATCTGCCCCGCTTTTTTCTAAGCCATTACGGCGAGACGGATAACAACCACTCGTTACTTCTGACACGCACTGCAATAGACACTGGCACGCTGACCGATTTTGGCCTCACTCAACGGCTTATCACAACGCGGGCAGGGTTGCCCTGCCTTGCCGTACACTTGCAGCTCCTGGGCAAAATAGCCCGGCTTACCGTCAGCATTTTTAAAATCTTTCAGTGTGGTGCCGCCTTGCTCAATGGCAAACGCCAAAACCGCTTTAATTTCATCGACCAATAACGCCAAGCGTTGCGGTGCGATCTTGCCCGCTTCACGCTTCGGATGGATACCGGCGGCAAACAGCGACTCATTGGCGTAGATGTTCCCCACGCCCACCACCACATGGTTATCCATAATAAAGGTTTTGATCGCGGTGCGTTTTCCTTGCGCTTTTTCCTGCAAGTAAGCGGCATTAAACGCGTCACTGAACGGCTCAGGCCCCAGTTTACTCAATACGCTGTGCTCGCTGTCTTTGGGCTGCCACAACCACGCGCCAAAGCGACGAGGATCGTTATAACGCAGCACTTCGCCACTGGCTAAGCACAGATCCACATGATCATGTTTCTCCGGCGGGATCCCGGCCGGTAATACGCGCAGACTGCCTGACATCCCCAAATGGACAATCGCGGTGCCGATATCCGTTTCCAGCAATAAATACTTAGCACGGCGATGCACCGCACGGATCACTTGCCCTTCGATCTGATACAGATCCTCTGGGATCGGCCAGCGCAATTTGGGATTTCGCACCACTAGCTGGGTAACACGTTGATCCGTGACATGCGGGGCGATCCCCATACGGCTGACTTCAACTTCTGGTAATTCAGGCATAACGTTACTCACTGCTTGTCGATGAGGAAGAACTCGGCGGGAATAAATACGCTTCCGCGACCGACACCGCTAACCACTCGCCCTGATCGTTTTGCAACAACCAAAACTGCGGCAGCTGATACACCGTGACGATCACAGGATCTGCGTGCTCGCTAAGGGTAAAGCGCACCTGTCGCGGTGAGGTTAACTGCGGCTGCAACTTGGCCATGATGGCCTCGCTGACTGGCGTTCCTTCCAGCTTCACCCAGTGGGACAGCAACGTATGGGCCGGTAACGTCACTAATGGCGTTGCCTGCCAACCCAGCTCGGTGTGCGTTAATGTCGTCTGGGGAAATACTACCTGCTCAACCGATACGTTGGCCGGCAGTAAACGGGTCAATGTGGATGACGCAGAGGCCGGTGCCGTATCGGTCGACATCGCTCGGCTTTTTACCCACTCGGGCAGTTGGATCATGGCGATAAAGGCTATCACCGCAAAAATAATGACGTTGTTCCAGCCCCGACGAGACAGTCTCATGGTGACATCCTTCCTGTGATCAGAGCGGAAATCATAGCATGGTTCAAACAGGAGGCAGTAAAAGGAAGCGAGGAGGAAGCGGAATTTCAGGTATAAAAAAACCCAGAATAAACTGGGTTTTTATCAAAAAAGCGGTCAACCAATTACTTGATTTTAGCTTCTTTGTACATAACGTGCTGGCGAACTACTGGATCAAATTTCTTGATCTCAAATTTGCCTGGCATGTTACGCTTGTTTTTGTCGGTAGTGTAGAAGTGGCCTGTACCAGCAGATGATACTAGACGGATCTTCTCACGAATGCCTTTAGCCATTGTTCAAATCCTCTTAAACGTTCTCGCCGCGAGCACGCATATCAGAAAGAACGGCATCGATGCCTTTCTTATCAATGATACGCATACCTTTCGCAGAAAGGCGTAGTTTAACGAAGCGTTTTTCGCTTTCTACCCAGAAACGATGAGTTTGCAGGTTCGGCAGAAAACGACGCTTGGTGGCATTACGTGCGTGTGAACGGTTGTTACCCGTTACAGGACGCTTACCAGTTACTTGGCATACTCGGGACATTACTGTCTTCTCCAAATCGTTTCAGCTCGATATCTACCATGGTATATGCAATGCGAAAGAACTTTTTCACATCTAACCACAGCTATCAAAGGTCGCGCATTATACTAAGTCAAAACCAGTTGCTCAAGTCCCGAGCAGTCCTTTCTCAACTTTTTGGGCAAAATTTGGCTATTTTATAGCCATCCTCGCTCGGCGAAGGAAGTGATCTCCCCATCACCGACAACAAAGTGATCTAGAACTCGAATATCGACCAACGCCAGTGCATCACGGATACGTTGGGTAATTCGACGATCTGCTTGACTCGGCTCTGCCACGCCTGACGGGTGATTATGCGATAAAATGAGCGCGGCTGCATTAAGTTCCAGTGATCTTTTTACAACTTCCCTCGGATAAACGCTCGCGGCATCGATTGTGCCCTCAAATAATACCTCTCCGGTCAGCACACGATGTTGGTTATCCAAAAATAACACGTAAAACGCTTCCCGATGACGATCACGCAGTACCTGCGACAGGTATCGCCGCGTGTGCTCCGGACTGGTTAAGGCATCCCCTTTTTTCAGGGTTTCTTCCAGATAACGGTGGCTCATCTCCAATACCGCCTGTAATTGAGCAAACTTGGCCGGCCCTAAGCCTTTCACTTCACAAAAGGCGGCCTGATCAGCAGCGAGTAACGCCCGCAACGAACCAAACTGACGCAATAAGTCCGTCGCCAGCTCGATCGCGTTCATGCCCGCGATGCCTGTGCGCAAGAAAATCGCCAGTAATTCCGCATCAGAAAGCGCCGTGGCCCCCCGCATTAATAGTTTCTCCCGAGGCCGGGACGCTTCCGGTAACTGTTTGAGTGACATGATCCCTCCTTGTTAGGGCCAGCTAATCCCTGACAGGTATACCGCACAAGCCTTCCTTACCCAGAACCTTGCCAGCACGAAAAAATCCACCGGCTATCGCGCAAGCCCCCTCAGGAAACTGCTGCTGACGTCACAGAACCCCACCCGCTGAATACCCGCTGGCCTCACATTCGCCGGCTTGATCGGGAACAAGGAAGCGTGCTTTCTTTTTGGTGAGCCTGCTTTTTTGATGATAAGGTGTGCCGCATTCAAATTCCGGATATCGATAGCAGGCAAGAAAGATGCAGACTCTGGCAGGGAAAAAAATACTTCTTGGGATCAGCGGTGGGATCGCCGCCTATAAATGTGCAGAACTGACACGCCGACTGATTGAGCGTGGTGCGCAGGTACAGGTCGTGATGACCAAAGCCGCCAAAGAATTCATTACCCCACTGACCATGCAGGCCGTGTCTGGCCGCCCCGTGTCTGACAGTTTGTTGGATCCGGCGGCAGAAGCGTCGATGGGCCATATTGAACTGGCCAAGTGGGCCGACTTGGTGCTGCTGGCACCGGCTACCGCCGATTTGATCGCCCGCATGGCGGCCGGCATGGGCAATGATTTGCTGACCACCCTGTGCCTGGCGACCGACGCGCCTATCGCGGTGGCACCGGCCATGAACCAGCAGATGTACCGCAATATCGCCACTCAGGAAAACATTGCTACCTTATCCCGCCGTGGTTGCCACATTTGGGGACCGGCCAGTGGTGAACAAGCCTGTGGCGATGTCGGCCCGGGCCGCATGCTTGAGCCAATGCAGTTAGTCCATCAGGTGGAAGCCTTCTTCCAACCGGCGGATTTAGCCGATGTCACCATTACCGTCACCGCAGGCCCTACCCGTGAAGCCATTGATCCGGTGCGCTACCTGACTAATCACAGCTCCGGTAAAATGGGCTACGCCATTGCCGAAGCCGCAGCCAAACGTGGTGCGAAAGTGATCCTGATCAGCGGTCCGACCAACCTGCCGACACCTGCCGGTGTTAAGCGCATTGATATCGACAGCGCTGAAGAGATGTATCAGGCCGCGCATACCCATGCGCCACACAGTGACATCTTTATCGGCTGCGCCGCCGTGGCAGACTTCCGCCCAGCTCACGTCGCGACGCAAAAAATGAAAAAGCAAAGCGGTCAGGATGAGATGGTGATTTCGCTGGTGAAAAACCCCGATATCATCGCCAGCATTGCCCAACTGACTGAACAACGCCCGTTCACCGTCGGGTTTGCCGCAGAGACCCAAGATGTCGCGCAGTACGCACAGGATAAGCTGCAGCGTAAAAATCTGGATCTGATCTGCGCCAATGACGTGTCGCAACAAGGCCTGGGCTTTAACAGTGACAACAATGCCCTGCACCTGTACTGGGCACAGGGCGATAAAGCCCTGCCACAGGCCAGCAAAGCCACACTGGGCCAACAGTTGATGGATGAGATCATCACCCGCTTTCGCGCCCAGTCTTAACCGTTCAGACGCGATAACGGGCAGCCATTGTTGAGCTTGCCCACTTTCGTCGTGCAAAGATGCTGCCCATCCCTTCAGGTTGGGCAGTTTTGGTCGATAAAGCACTCAGTATCGAGCCGCAGTGCTTTTCACCTTCTGGCTCCACCGCTAAGATAAGCGGGTTTCACACTGTCGCAGACAGTTTTATTTTGAAAAGGAACGGTTATTCATGGCTGGCAACAAGAAAAACAACCGCCGCGAAGAAATTTTGCAAGCATTGGCGCAGATGCTGGAATCGGCTCAAGGTAGCCAACGTATTACGACAGCCAAGCTGGCCGCGCAGGTCGGCGTATCGGAAGCCGCGCTGTACCGCCATTTCCCAAGCAAGGCGAGAATGTTTGAAGGGTTGATCGAGTTTATTGAAGACACCATTACCACCCGCATCAATCGCATTCTGGATGACGAAAAAGACACCCTGAATCGCCTGCGCATGGTACTGCAGCTGATCCTGACCTTTGCAGAACGCAATCCGGGCCTGACCCGCATCATGACCGGCCACGCCCTGATGTTTGAACAAGACCGTCTGCAATCGCGCATCAACCAGTTGTTTGAGCGCATTGAAACCCAGCTGCGTCAGGTACTGCGTGAGCGTAAACTGCGTGAAGGCAAAGGCTTCCCGGTGGATGAATCCATCCTGGCCGCCCAGTTGCTGGGCCAGGTCGAAGGCAGCCTGAACCGTTTCGTTCGCTCAAACTTCAAATACAAGCCGACTGCCAACTTTGACGATTACTGGCGTTTGCTGAGCGCTGAGTTAGGCTAAAGGTTCGAGGTTCGAGGTTCGAGGTTCGAGGTTCGAGGTTCGAGGTTCGAGGTTCGAGGTTCGAGGTTCGAGGTTCGGGCAGAATAAAAACAAAAAGCGAGCGTCAATGACACTCGCTTTTGTTGTTTCTAAAGCAGAGGAAAAGACCCGCTCTTCCTCGCCGACTCAGTACACGTCCCTAAAAACTTATACACCGTACTCGGCACGGTAGGCTTTCACCGCATCCAGATGCACTTCCATCCCCGCTTGCTCTTCCAGGTAACGTACCACGTCACCCAAAGACACAATCGAGATCACCGCACAACCGAAGTCACGTTCTACTTCCTGAATCGCAGACAGCTCGCTCTTGCCTTTTTCCTGACGGTCAATCGCCACCAGTACACCCGCCAAATCTGCGCCGTTCGCTTTGATGATTTCCATCGATTCACGGATCGCCGTACCGGCTGTGATCACGTCATCCACCAGCATGATGCGACCTTCCAGTGGGCTACCCACCAGGTTGCCGCCTTCACCGTGATCTTTGGCTTCCTTACGGTTGAAACAGTAAGGGGTGTCGATGTCGTGCTGATCCGCCAATGCTACCGCTGTGGTTGTGGCGATTGGGATCCCTTTGTACGCCGGGCCAAACAGCACATCGTACTCAATACCCGCATCCACTAAAGCTTCAGCGTAAAAACGGCCAAGGCGTGCTAAATCACGACCTGTGTTAAACAACCCGGCATTGAAAAAATACGGGCTCTTACGGCCAGATTTCAGTGTGAACTCACCAAATTTCAACACGCCTTTTTCGAGGGCAAATTCAATGAACTGACGCTGATATGCTTTCATGGTTTTTCCTTATTTTATGAAACGTATAGTCATACTCGGGCTATCAGACAGGCGATATCCGCCCCGACAGCCAAAAAAAAGCGGCTCCAATAGGAACCGCCTCAAAATCAATTGGCCAACGCTTGTTTCTGCACGTTGATAATGTCTTCAATGCCCTGCTTGGCTAATGCCAGCATCGCCAGTAGCTCGTCGTGACTGAAGGCTTCGCCCTCCGCCGTGCCCTGGATTTCGATCATCTTGCCTTCTTCGGTCATGACCACATTCATGTCGGTCTCGGCCGCTGAATCTTCCACGTACTCCAGATCACAGATTGGCTCGCCGTTGTAGATCCCTACCGACACCGCCGCCACCATGCCTTTCAGTGGGTTTTTCTTGATCATGCCTTTTTCCAGCATGTAGTTGATCGCATCAACCAGCGCCACCATCGCACCGGTGATAGACGCCGTACGTGTACCGCCATCCGCCTGGATCACGTCACAGTCAACGGTGATCATCTGCTCACCCAGCACTTCTAGGTCGACCGCAGCACGCAGGCTACGCGCGATCAGGCGCTGAATTTCCATCGTACGGCCGCCTTGCTTACCGCTGGCTGCTTCACGACGGTTACGGGAATGGGTCGCACGCGGCAACATGCCGTACTCTGCTGTTACCCAGCCTTGGCCTTTACCTTTCAACCAGCGTGGGACAGATTCTTCCACACTTGCTGTACAAATCACTTTGGTGTCACCAAATTCCACCAACACCGAACCTTCAGCATGGGCTGTGAATTGACGAGTGATGGTGATTGGACGCACCTGATTAGCATTTCTTCCGCTTGGACGCATCGGGGATTCCCTTTGGCTGGCTGATATTAACCGGCGATTATAGCGATAACCGCCGATCAGTGCACGCGAAACCCTTTGCCTCGCACCTTTTCAAGCACTTAACGCGCGTTGATGACAACGTACTGTCGGCAAAACATGTCACGTGTCGGTCACGCTTATTGCGCGGCCGCTGTGTCTGTGTCGACGTCGGCTTCTGCTGATACTGCAACCGGCGCAGACATCTCAACATTCACTTCTGCTTCCGCTTTCGCGGCACGCTGACAGTCATACGCGTTCGCCATCATGGTCACCGAGCTCAAAAAGCCCAGTGGCTGGTACAAGTACAGGGTATCAGCCTGCAGATCATCCGCCTTAATACGCATTTCGTTCAGCGTACCCCATACCATGTCACGATCAGCATGCAGCCAGTAATCGTAGAAGTGACCTTGCGAACCCAATACCGTGCCTTTTAGCTCACAGCCTTGAATCGCTTGCGTGTCATCCCAGATCACCTGCACATGGCGAGAGTCTGCGGTCGGGAAAGTTACACAGCCCGTCAAAGACAGGCCTAATAGCGCTAACGTGAAGTACTTTTTCATTAACTATTGGGTTCACAAAGTAAAAAATGACGGCGGAGTGTAATCGCAAAATCACCAGAACGCACTCAAAAAATGCACACTGTTTTTGGCCTGCTTTTTCGGCCTATTTTCATCACAATACGGTACCTGCCTCGCTGTGCTCATCTGGGCGTTACCTATCTTTTCTTCGGAAGGCTACGTTATAATCAAGAGGCTACGACAACTGCGCCGTATCCTGTATTGCACGGCTCTTCGTGTTCATGCGAACAGCCAGTAAGCAGTTATCATCATTTTATAGAAGGGCCCTCCGCCAATGATCCATAGCATGACCGCCTATGCCCGTCGCGAAGTAAAAGCAGACTGGGGCACCGCGATTTGGGAAATCCGTTCGGTTAACCAACGCTACCTTGAAACCTACCTGCGTATGCCAGAGCAGTTCCGTGGCCTTGAGCCAGTCCTGCGCGAGCGTTTCCGCCAGCGTCTGGCACGCGGTAAAGTGGAATGTAACCTGCGCTTTGAAGCCAACCCAGCGGCTAATGCGGCGCTGAACATCAACCAGACACTGGCCAGCCAAGTGATTAAAGCGGCTGAGCAGATCATGGCGCTGACGGGTGAGCAAAGCCGTATCAACCCGTTCCAGATCATGCAGTGGCCGGGCGTGATGGAAGCCTCTGAACAAGATTTGGATGCGATCAATAAAGATTTGCTGGACGGTTTTGATGCCACCATCGAGGACTTCCTGGCCGCCCGTGCCAGCGAAGGCGCCAACATGAAAGATCTGATCGTGCAGCGTCTGGATGCGATCAGCGAAGAAGCGGCGAAAGTGCGTGCTCACATGCCAGAAGTGATGGCATGGCAGCGCGAGCGTCTGCTAAGCCGTTTTGAAGAAGCGAAGATTGAGCTGGATGCGACCCGCGTTGAGCAAGAGCTGATCATGCTGGCACAAAAGAGCGATGTGGCCGAAGAGCTGGATCGTCTGGACTCTCACGTGAAAGAAACCCACAAGATCATGAAAAAAGGCGGCGCTTGTGGCCGTCGTCTGGACTTCATGATGCAAGAGTTCAACCGTGAGTCCAACACGCTGGCCTCCAAATCCATCAACACTGACATCACAGCGTCTGCGGTTGAGCTAAAAGTGCTGATCGAGCAAATGCGCGAACAAATCCAGAACATCGAATAAGTTTTTATTCCGTTCTGCCCGCCGCTAATCATGGATTGGCGGCGGTACCATGATTTTCTCCCCCTCCACTACCGCTTCAAACAGCTTTTCCGCTGCCCACGTGCGATCGACCACATCGGTGCGTGCGCCAATCTCGGCGTGAGTCGCCACCACATCCCCTTGTAAATGCAACCCGGGACGGGCTTGCGGATGTATCACTTCATGCCAGGCATAATCCGGATGCTCCGACACCGGCACGATCCACAGGCGTTTTTGTTGCGGCCAAGCCACATAGGCCACCATGTCTTGCGGCGAATACGGCGTGATGTAGAAATACTGCGGCGACGTATCGGAGGACTGCTGCGCCACCACCGCTTGCAGGGCGGCCATCAGGCGATGATGGTTGGATAACGCCAGCACTGAATGCCTTGCCGGTGTCATGGTCTCAGGCGTTAGCGCCTTCGCTGGCACGGCATCCCCGGCCAGTCCCGTTACTGAGGCAACCGCACTGATGCTCACACCGGCACTCAGCAGGCTCATCCCCAGTATACCCAGACTACGCACACCGCTATTGGCCATTCGCCTTAACGCGCGGTACATCGCCTTTTCCCCGTTGCTTTTACCTTGTCGCCCGTCCGTATCCATACTCACCCTGTGCTCCTTACTCATTGCCGCCGTCTGTCGCGCTCTAGCGCATCGGTCTAGCCCAAGTGCACCGCGTTCGCCAGCCTCTTACCGGCTATCTCAGCCAAACTCTGGAAACAGTCGACATTCTTTGACGCAAGGTGCAACGGTGTTTCAGCCAAATTCAAGGTCAAGCCGCAGCCTCACTGGCTTGGCACAGCATTACGCAAAATCCCCGCCAACGGCGTATAGTTATCAAAGCAGCACGGAAAAAGATGAATTTTCAAGCAATCAGCTAATTTCAATTAGGCGCAGTTCATGATAATCTGCGCGCCCTTCTATCACTGAGTGAAAATAGGCAATGAGCAAAGGTACTCTATACATCGTGTCGGCCCCAAGCGGTGCTGGTAAATCAAGTCTTATCAACGCCCTGTTGGAAACCAATCCGACCTATGACATGAAAGTATCCGTCTCCCACACCACGCGCGGTATGCGCCCGGGCGAAGAGCACGGCGTTCATTACAATTTCGTTAGCGTAGAAGAATTTACCGATCTTGTTGAACAAGGTGCGTTCCTGGAACACGCAGAAGTGTTTGGTAACTACTACGGCACCTCTCGTCCTTGGATCGAGCAGCAGCTGAATAAAGGCATCGATGTGTTCCTTGACATCGACTGGCAGGGCGCGCGTCAAATTCGCAAGCAAATGCCACAAGCCAAAAGCTTGTTTATCTTGCCACCTTCGAAAGAAGAGCTGGAACGCCGACTGAATGCTCGTGGTCAAGACAGCGATGCTGTGATTGCCCGCCGTATGCAGGAAGCCCGTTCAGAAATCTCCCATTACAATGAGTACGATTACGTGATCATTAATGACGATTTCGACGTAGCTTTAATGGACTTTAAAGCCATTATCCGCGCAGAACGATTGAAGCAAGATAAGCAAACTGCTAAATATAACAGCATGCTGAATGCCCTGCTGGCAGATCAGTAAGTATTTTTGTACAATTTTCCATCTTTATTTATATAACCACTGGAGTCCTCCATGGCACGCGTAACCGTTCAAGACGCTGTTGATAAAATTGGCAACCGTTTCGATCTAATCCAAATTGCTGCTCGCCGCGCTCGTCAGATGCAAACCGGCGGTAAGGATCCATTGGTTCCTGAAGAAAACGACAAGTACACTGTAATCGCGCTTCGTGAAATCGAAGAAGGTCTGATCACAAAAGAAATCCTGGATGCTCGTGAGCGTCAGGAAGTACAAGAGCAAGAAGCAGCAGAGCTAGCCGCTGTTAGCGCTATTGCTGGCGACAACCACCGTTAATTCAGGGAACCGGGCGAATTGTATCTTTTTGATAGCCTGAAAGAAGTCGCGACACAATACCTGCCTGAGTCTCAAATCGAGGCGCTCAGGCAGGCCTATCTGATTGCGCGCGATGCACACGAAGGGCAAACGCGTTCTAGCGGCGAACCCTACATCATCCACCCGATTGCTGTCGCTCGTATCTTGGCGGAAATGCGCCTTGACTACGAAACCCTCATGGCAGCCCTGCTCCACGACGTCATTGAAGATACCGAGGTCACCAAAGAAGATCTCGATAGCCGCTTTGGCTCCACCGTGGCCGAACTGGTTGATGGTGTATCGAAGCTAGACAAACTCAAATTCCGCGACCGCAAAGAAGCGCAAGCAGAAAACTTCCGTAAAATGATCATGGCCATGGCCCATGATATCCGCGTGATCCTGATTAAACTGGCTGACCGTACGCACAACATGCGCACACTCGGTGCACTGCGCCCGGACAAACGCCGTCGAATCGCCCGCGAAACGCTGGAAATTTTCTCTCCACTGGCCCACCGTCTGGGTATCCACAATATCAAGACCGAACTGGAAGAGCTTGGCTTTGAAGCCCTCTATCCTAACCGCTATCGCGTCCTGAAAAACGTGGTGGCTGCCGCCCGTGGTAACCGCAAAGAAATGATCAATAAGATCCACGCTGAGATTGAGGGTCGCCTCAACGATGCGGGGATTGAAGGCACGGTACTGGGACGCGAGAAAAACCTCTACTCCATCTATAACAAGATGAAGAACAAAGAGCAGCGTTTCCACACCATCATGGACATCTACGCCTTCCGCGTACTGGTGCAGGATCTCGATACCTGTTACCGCGTGCTGGGTCAGGTACATAACCTGTACAAGCCGCGTCCAAGCCGCATGAAAGACTACATCGCCATTCCAAAAGCCAACGGCTACCAGTCGCTGCACACCTCATTGGTGGGCCCGCACGGGGTACCGGTTGAAGTGCAAATCCGCACCGAAGACATGGATCAAATGGCCGATAAAGGCGTCGCGGCACACTGGGCCTACAAAGACGGTGAAAGCTCCGGCACCACCGCCCAGGTCAAAGCGCAACGCTGGATGCAGAGCCTGCTGGAACTGCAACAGAGCGCCGGTAGCTCGTTTGAATTTATCGAAAACGTCAAATCTGATCTGTTCCCGGATGAGATTTACGTTTTCACCCCGAAAGGCCGCATTGTGGAATTACCGGTCGGGGCGACAGCGGTCGACTTTGCGTACGCCGTGCATACTGACGTGGGTAACGCCTGTGTCGGTGCCCGTGTGGAACGCCAGCCGTACCCGCTGAGCAAGCCGCTGAAAAACGGCCAGACCATAGAGATCATCAGTGCACCAGGTGCCCGCCCGAACGCGGCATGGCTCAACTATGTGGTGACCTCACGCGCCCGTACCAAGATCCGTCAGGTTCTGAAAACCATGCGCCGTGAAGAGTCCGTCACTCTGGGTCGCCGTCTGCTTAACCACGCACTGGGTGCGCTGAATATCGACCAGGTCGAACCGGCGAACCTGCAACAAGTGCTGGCGGATCTGCGTTTGGCGGATCTGGAAGAATTGCTGGCCGAAATCGGTTTGGGTGAGCTGATGAGCGTGGTGATCGCCCGCCGTCTGCTAGGCCGTGCCGATGAGCTGACCGAGAAAGAAAATGACCGTCGCCTGCCAATTCGCGGTGCCGATGGCATTTTGCTGACCTTCGCCAATTGTTGTCACCCTATTCATGGTGACCCGATCATGGCCCATGTCAGCCCGGGTAAAGGCCTGGTGATCCACCGTGAGGAATGTGCCAACATCCGTGGCTACCAGCGTGAGCCGGATAAGTACATGGCGGTGGAATGGAGTGAAGACTTCGAGCAGGAGTTCGTCACCAACCTGAAAGTGGACATGCAAAACCACCAAGGGGCACTGGCGGATCTGACCAACACCATCGCGGCCACCGGCTCGAACATTCAGGGCTTGGCGACCGAAGAAAAAGATGGCCGTCTGTACACCATCACCGTGCGTCTGACCACCAAAGGCCGTATTCATCTGGCCAACATCATGCGCCGTATTCGTGTGATGCCGAATGTGGTTCGCGTCTCGCGCCAGAAAAACTGATCAACGGTTTGAGGGATTTTCCCGCAACCGACGCATAATCCAAACGCCCGTTCTCGGGCGTTTTCTTTAGGTAACTGTTTAAGCACTCGCTGTAGGTAAACGCACCATGACACCCGATCGTTTCCAACGTATTCATTCTGTTCTTGCCACCCGCCAGCCGGATCTGACGGTGTGCATGGAAGAAGTCCACAAGCCCAATAACGTGTCTGCCATCATCCGTACCGCTGATGCGGTCGGCGTACACAAAGTCCATGCCGTGTGGCCGACCGATGGCATGCGCCTGCACACCCACACCTCTGCCGGCGCCCGTAACTGGGTAGAGCTGGAAACGCACGATTCCATGGTGAACGCCGTGGCAGCCCTGAAAGCACAAGGCATGCAGGTACTGGCAACCAACCTGTCAGAGACAGCCGTTGATTTCCGTGAGATTGACTACACCAAACCGACCGCCATCATTCTGGGCGGCGAGAAGAACGGCATCACCGCACAAGCGTTGGCGATGGCCGATCAAGATATCATCATCCCGATGGTGGGTATGGTACAGTCACTGAATGTCTCGGTGGCCAGTGCCCTGATCCTGTATGAAGCGCAGCGTCAGCGCCAGAACGCCGGTATGTACGAGCGCGAGAAAACCTTGCTACCGGATGATGTGGTGAACCGTATTTTGTTTGAACGCGGCCACCCGGTACTGGCGAAAGTGGCGCGCCGTAAAGGCTTACCTTACCCGCCGCTGGACGAAGAAGGCCAAATCGCGGCCGACGAAAGCTGGTGGCGCACCATGCAGGCCACGGAACCTAAAAAGCAGAAGAAATTACCTTAACGGAATGCCTCATGAGCGGACAACTCCTTGATACCATCGCCCTGACCGAGCTGTCGGGGGTCGGGGCCAAAATGGCCGAAAAACTGGATAAGATCGGCCTGCGCACGGTGCAGGACTTGCTTTTCCATTTGCCGCTCCGCTATGAGGACCGCACGCGGATCTGGCCGATTGCCCAAGTGATGCCCGGCCAGCACCTGACCATTCAGGGTGAAGTACTCAGCTGCAACATCACCTTTGGCAAACGTCGTATGATGACGGTGAAGATCAGCGATCACACCGGCACCGCGACCCTGCGCTTTTTTAACTTCACGGCGGCAATGAAAAACAGCTTTGCCGACGGCAAACAAGTCAAAGCCTACGGCGAGATCAAACGCGGCCAGTACGGGCTGGAGATCATCCATCCTGACTATCGCCTGTTCTCGGAGCCGACGGAACTCAGCGTGGAAGACACCCTGACACCGGTCTACCCGACCACCGACGGCCTGCGCCAGCTGACCCTGCGTAACCTGACCGATCAGGCCATGTCGCTGCTCGACAAAGCGGCGGTGCGTGAACTGCTGCCGGAAGGCCTGTACGACCGTCAGATGACCCTGTCGCAGGCGCTGCACCTGATGCACCGCCCCACGCCAGACGTATCGCTCGATCAGCTGGAAGAAGGGAAACACCCGGCGCAGCAACGCCTGATCCTTGAAGAACTTTTGGCGCAGAACCTGTCGATGCTAGCCGTGCGTAACAAAAGCCAGCAACATGCGGCCTGGCCCTTATCCCCTCAAGACACGCTCAAACAACAACTGCTGGCCAGCCTGCCATTCAGCCCAACCGGCGCCCAACAGCGCGTTGTGGCCGACATTGAGCGGGATCTCAGCCAGCCACACCCGATGATGCGGCTGGTACAAGGGGACGTAGGCTCGGGGAAAACCTTGGTCGCGGCACTGGCTGCCCTGCGCGCCATTGAACACGGCTTTCAGGTCGCCCTGATGGCGCCGACCGAATTGCTGGCCGAGCAGCATGCCATTAACTTTGCTCAGTGGCTCAATCCGCTGGGGATCGAAGTGGGCTGGCTGGCCGGCAAACTCAAAGGCAAAGCGCGCGAAAGCGAGTTGGCCCGTATTGCCAGCGGCGAAGCCAAAATGGTGGTCGGCACCCACGCCCTGTTTCAGGATCAGGTGGTGTTTCAGAATCTGGCCTTGGTGATCATCGATGAGCAACACCGCTTTGGTGTCCACCAGCGTTTAGAGCTGCGCGAAAAAGGCGCCAATGACGGCCGCTACCCGCACCAGCTGATCATGACCGCCACACCGATCCCGCGTACGCTGGCGATGACCGCTTACGCCGATCTGGAAACGTCCGTCATCGATGAGCTGCCACCGGGCCGTACCCCGATCCAGACCGTGGCCCTGCCGGATTCGCGCCGCGCAGACATCATCAACCGCATTCGTGCCGCGTGCATGAACGAAGGCCGTCAGGCATATTGGGTCTGTACCCTGATCGATGAATCGGAAGTGCTGGAAGCCCAAGCCGCCTCTGACACCGCCGATGAACTGACCGCTCAGCTACCGGAACTCAAGATCGGCCTGGTGCACGGGCGCATGAAGCCGGCCGAGAAACAGGCCGTCATGCAGCGCTTTAAAGCCGGCGAGCTGCACCTGCTGGTCGCCACCACCGTGATTGAGGTCGGTGTGGATGTGCCGAACGCCAGCCTGATGGTGATTGAAAACCCGGAACGTTTAGGCCTGGCGCAGTTGCACCAGCTACGTGGTCGTGTGGGCCGAGGCCAAGTGGCCAGTCACTGTGTGCTACTCTACCACGCGCCGCTGTCCAAGACGGCGCAGAAACGCTTGGGCGTACTGCGCGAAAGCAGCGACGGGTTTGTGATTGCCCAGCGTGACTTAGAGATCCGTGGCCCCGGCGAACTGCTGGGGACCAAGCAAACCGGTATTGCCGAGTTTAAAGTGGCGGACTTGGTGCGTGATCAGCACCTGATCCCACAGGTTCAGAAACTGGCCCGCTACCTGCACGACCATTACCCGGACAACGCCAAGGCCATCATTGACCGCTGGCTCGGTCAGCGGGAAAACTATTCCAACGCATAACCACCAACCCCGTCGGTTATCGCTCTCACGCATGAAAAAGGCAGCTTGGCTGCCTTTTTCATTTTATCAATATCAGATTCCATATTCGGATTTATAAACCTATCAAGATCACAGCGCAAACGTTTGCTATTTATCGATTGATCACTACAATAGCGGCCAATTCTATCGACCTCTTCTCTCCCGTGGCGTTCTGATCTGAGTAACAGCAATCACAGAGCTATTCAGGCCCACACGTTCACTGCCCATTCAGCGCGGTAAACAGGATACAGAGAAACACAAGGAAGCCTTGGCCATGACTCGCCAGCACAGTACTGTTGAAACACCGCAAAAATCGGATTTGATCTACCGCTTAGAGGATCGTCCACCGCTGCCGCAGACCCTGTTTGCCGCTGCCCAACACCTTCTGGCGATGTTTGTTGCCGTGATCACCCCGTCACTGATCATCTGTCAGGCGCTTGGCCTTCCTGCCAGCGACACCAACACCATTGTCAGCATGTCGCTGTTTGCTTCGGGCATTGCTTCGTTCATTCAAATTCGTACCTTTGGTCCGGTCGGCTCTGGCCTGCTGTCGATCCAAGGCACCAGCTTTAACTTCTTAGGCCCAATCATTGGTGCCGGTCTGGCGCTCAAAGCCGGTGGCGCCGATATCCCGACTATGATGGCCGCGATTTTCGGTACCATCCTGTTCGCCTCACTGACCGAAGTGTTTATCTCCCGCGTGCTGCAACATGCTCAGCGCGTGATCACCCCGCTGGTCTCCGGCATCGTGGTGACCCTGATCGGTCTGACTCTGATCAACATCGGCCTGACATCAATGGGCGGTGGTTATGCGGCGATTGAAAGCGGCCAGTTCGGTAGCTTAGACAACCTGATGCTGGCGGGTACCGTACTGGGCTTTATCGTGCTGCTTAACCGTGTGAAAAACCCGTACCTGCGTGTTTCTTCTATCGTGATTGCGATGGCAGCGGGCACCCTGCTGGCATGGGTAATGGGCATGGTCGATACCAGCCGCATGGCAGAAAGTGATTTCATTGCTATCCCTATCCCGATGCAATACGGCATTGGTTTTGACTGGGGCTTGCTGATCCCACTGATGATCGTGTTTGCCATCACCTCGCTGGAAGCGATCGGTGACATCACGGCCACCTCAGAAACCTCAGAGCAGCCAGTAGCCGGTCCGGTCTACCTGAAGCGCATCAAAGGCGGCGTACTGGCCGACGGCATCAACTCCGCTGTTGCAGCACTGCTGAACAGCTTTCCGAACTCGACGTTCAGCCAGAACAACGGCATCATTCAGCTGACAGGCGTGGCCAGCCGCTACATCGGTTACTTCGTGGCGGGTATGTTGGTGCTACTGGGCTTGTTCCCGGGCGTAGCGAACTTAGTGCAGCTGATCCCTGAGCCAGTCTTAGGCGGCGCGACGATCGTGATGTTCGGTACCATTGCCGCATCGGGCGTGCGTATCATCTCCCGCTGTAAGCTGGATCGCCGCGCGATTCTGATCATGGCGCTGTCGTTCTCAATGGGTCTGGGCATTGCGCAGAAACCGGAAATCCTGCAGTTCATGCCGGACTTCATTAAGAGCATCCTGTCTTCTGGCATGGCTGCCGGCGGTATTACCGCGATCATTCTGAACCTGGTACTGCCGGAGGATAAAGACTAGGTTCTAGGTTCTAGGTTCTAGGTTCTAGGTTCTAGGTTCTAGGTTCTAGGTTCTAGCAAAAACATAAAAAAAAGCGCGAGCCACTGGCTCGCGCTTTTTTATGTCACTGCAACGGTGAATGTTTCAGGACGATTGGCGCACTATTTGCGCATGACCAGCGGCAAGCTGATCTGCACTTTCAGGCCACCTTCATGGCGGTTTGTCACCTGAATCGTCCCTTCATGCTGATCGATGATCCGCTTCACAATCGCCAGGCCTAACCCGGTGCCTTCAGTGTCCGTGCCGCGCGCGGTATCGCCCCGCGTCAATGGCTGGAACATCTTCGCCACCTGATCCGGCTCAATGCCCGGCCCGTCATCTTCGACACAGAACCAGACATGCTTGCGATCCGCCGTCACGCCGCTGGAAATTTTCACCCAGCCATTACCGTAACGCAGCGCATTGACCACCAGGTTCGCCACCGAGCGCTTAATCGACACCCCATTGGCACACACCACTCCGGGGATCTCGGCCAAGTCCAGCGCAATGCGCCGCTCATAACCGCCTTCGGATTCGGCCACTTCAGTCAGTACCACGTTCAGATCCAAGTCTTCCTCGGCCTGCTTCTTGGTCGACTTCAGGTAATCCATGAACTGGCTGATGATCTCATTACACTCTTCGGTATCTTTGATCATGCTCTCCGCTAAATAGCCGTCTTCCGGTGACATCATTTCTGTCGCCAGACGAATACGAGTCAGCGGCGTACGCAAGTCATGACTCACCCCAGCCATCAACAGCGCACGGTCATCTTCCAGCTGCTTGATGCCTGCCGCCATGCGGTTAAACGCCTTGGTCACCGCACGGATTTCCGACGCGCCACGCTCCGGCAACACCGGCGGGGTTTCCCCCTTGGCCACCTGCAACGCGGCCTTTTCCAGTGCCACCAGTGGCCGGTTCTGAATACGGATAAACAGCCAGCCGCCGGCGATCGCCATAAAGGCAATGATCAGGCTGTAGTGGAACAGCGGCGAGAAATCGTCTTCCTGCAACTCCGACAGCGGAATACGCATCAGGTAACCGGGTATCGCATCGCTGCGCAGCCACAACACATAACTGTCAGCGCCCAGTACCAAGCGCACCTCTGTCGGCGAGTCCAGCTCTTGGCTCATCTCGTCACTCAGATACTCCACCACGGTGGCTTTATCGAACTCTTTCAAGTCCTCATCGTGGATCGGATCGCTGCCATCCACCGCATGCAACGTCACCCCTAACTGCTCCAGCAGTTGGCGGCGCAGCGGCGTATCAAGGTGGAAGGTATTGCCGTCCGCCAGCTCAACGTCTTCTTTGAGCATCAGGCGCACTTCATAGGCGAGGATACGATTGAACTGCTGCAAGCTGGGCAGCAAGGCGTAATTAAGCACCGCAAGGTAGGAAAAAATCTGGCTTGCGATAAGCAAGCCAGCGAGCAAAATCAAGGTACGGGTGAACGTACTGCGTGGGGATAAACGCATGGCTTACGCCTCGCTACCGTCCGGAACGAATACATAGCCCAGACCCCACACGGTTTGGATATAGCGTGGGCGGCTTGGATCTTCTTCAATCATGCGACGCAGACGCGAGATCTGTACGTCAATCGAACGTTCCATCGCGGAATACTCACGGCCACGGGCCATGTTCATCAGCTTATCACGCGACATCGGTTCACGGGCATTGGTCACCAAGGCTTTCAGTACTGCAAATTCACCGGAGGTCAGCGGCATCGCTTCATCACCACGGAACATTTCGCGTGTGCCCAAGTTCAGACGGAATTCACCGAACTCAATCACTTTGCTGTCCACGCTTGGCGCGCCCGGGGCTTCTACCGTCTGACGACGCAGCACGGCACGAATACGGGCCAACAGCTCACGCGGGTTAAACGGTTTTGGTAGGTAGTCATCCGCACCCACTTCCAGACCCACGATACGATCGACTTCATCGCCTTTCGCCGTCAGCATCAGAATAGGCAGCATGTTATTGGCGTTACGCAGGCGGCGACAAATCGACAGACCGTCTTCTCCCGGCAGCATCAGATCCAGCACCATCAGATGGAATGTTTCACGTGAAAGCAAGCGATCCATCTGTTCGCTGTTCGCGACGCTACGCACCTGAAACCCTTGCTCAGACAAGTAACGCTCCAAAAGCGCGCGCAGGCGCATATCATCATCAACCACCAGAATCTTATAATTTTCCTGCATAAGTCACCTTACTTGCATCATTCGACATTATCGTGCTTGTGCGTAGTTTACGCGACCCTTCCAGCGCCTCGCTGAATTTTGCCGCTAAAATACGGGTTAAATTGTTACGGTTTATGTCCAGTCCTGTGTCGATACCTCCGCCTGTACCGACAATAAATACGGATAACCGTTTACTGGCCTTTTAAACTAACCTAAATTCAAACAACTATCCAAAATTATACCCGCAATGCGCCCTGTACACGCGACAGTGATCGCGCCAAACGCATTGCGAAGACCGGTGTGTGCACACAAGGAGCTACCCGCCCACATGAAAACCAACCTCATCACCCGTGAAGGCTATATCAAGCTCAAAACCGAACTCGACTTCCTGTGGCGAGAAGAGCGTCCGGAAGTGACCAAGAAAGTGACCTGGGCAGCCAGCCTTGGCGATCGCTCCGAAAACGCCGATTACCAGTACAACAAAAAACGCCTGCGTGAAATTGACCGCCGTGTGCGCTACCTACGCAAACGTCTGGAGCAGGTACAAGTGGTGGACTACTCGCCGCAACAAGACGGCAAAGTCTTCTTCGGTGCCTGGGTGGAAATTGAAAATGATGATGGCGAGACCAAAGCCTTTCGCATTGTCGGCTCGGATGAGATCTACGGCCGCAACGACTACATTTCTATCGACTCACCGATGGCTCGCGCCCTGCTGAAAAAAGAAGTGGATGACGACGTGGAAGTGAATACCCCGTTGGGCAAAAAAGAGTGGTTCATTAATTCAATCCGCTATGACAAAACCCCGGCCTAAACCCCGTACAATATCCCCAACAGTGAGTGGCAGAGGCAATACAATCTTCAGTAAAACTGGATTTTTGCGGATCTGCCCTTATATATAAACCATCGATACTACAATAGAGACCCCACGGATGAGCCAAGCTATCTGTCATTTGATTGCTCAGGAACTCAACGTTCGCCCCGAGCAAGTGACTGCCGCCGTTACCCTGATTGATGACGGTAACACCGTTCCTTTTATTGCCCGTTACCGTAAAGAAGTGACCGGCGGACTGGATGATACCCAACTGCGTAACCTGGAATCCCGCTTAGGTTACCTGCGTGATATGGATGACCGCCGTCAGGTGATCCTCAAAGCCATCAATGAGCAAGGCAAACTCACCCCAGAGCTGCAGGCTGACATCCTCGCAGCTGACAGTAAAACCCGCTTAGAAGATCTCTACCTGCCATACAAACAAAAGCGTCGCACCAAAGGCCAGATCGCGATTGAAGCCGGTCTGGAGCCGCTGGCCGACAGCTTGTGGACCGATCCAAGCCTAACACCAGAAACCGCCGCCAATGGCTATGTGGATGCAGACAAAGGCTTTGCCGACAGCAAAGCGGTACTGGACGGTGCCCGCGCCATTTTGATGGAGCGTTTTGCAGAAGATGCCGCACTACTGGAAAAAGTGCGCCGCCACCTGCAGCAACAGGCAGAGCTGACTTCCCGCCTGATTGACGGCAAAGAGGAAGAAGGCGCCAAGTTCAAAGATTACTTCACCTACAGCGAAGTGCTGAAGAACGTGCCCTCTCACCGTGCCCTGGCGCTGTTCCGTGGCCGTAACGAAGGCATTTTGCAGCTGTCATTGAATGCCGATCCAAATCAGGAAGAAGGCGTACGTGGTTCTTACTGCGAAGTGATGATTGCCGATCACTACGGCGTGACACTGGGCAGCCAGCCTGCGGATGTATGGCGTAAGCAAGTGATCAGCTGGGCATGGCGCATCAAGATTTTGATGCACCTGGAAACCGAGCTGATGGGCAGCCTGCGTGAAAAAGCCGAAGACGGCGCGATGCAGGTGTTTGCCGATAACCTGAAAGATTTGTTGATGGCGGCACCAGCCGGCCCGCGTGTGACTCTGGCGCTCGACCCGGGTCTGCGTACCGGTTGTAAAGTGGCGGTGGTCGATGCGACCGGTAAGCTGCTGGATACCGCGACCATCTACCCACACACTGCCCGCGCCCGTGTGGCCGAAGCGGAAGCCACCGTACTGGCGCTGATCAACAAACACAACGTGGATTTGATTGCGATCGGTAACGGCACTGCTTCACGTGAAACAGACAGCTTTGTTGCTGCACTGCTGAAAGACAATAACCTGAAAGTACAAACCGTGATGGTAAGTGAAGCCGGTGCGTCGGTGTACTCAGCGTCTGAGCTGGCAGCGAACGAATTCCCGAATCTGGATGTGTCGCTGCGTGGCGCGGTATCCATTGGCCGTCGTCTGCAAGACCCATTGGCCGAGCTGGTGAAAATCGATCCAAAATCCATCGGTGTGGGCCAGTACCAGCACGACGTAAGCCAGAGCATGCTGGCCAAACGTCTGGATGCGGTAGTCGAAGACTGTGTAAACGCCGTGGGTGTGGATGTGAATACCGCCTCTGCCGCCCTGCTGACCCGCGTGGCCGGCCTGAACACCACCATCGCTCAGAACATCGTGAACTACCGCGATGAGAACGGTCGCTTTGAAGCCCGTACCACCCTGAAAAAAGTGGCACGTTTGGGGCCGAAAGCCTTTGAACAGTGTGCCGGTTTCTTGCGTATCATGGGCGGAAAAAACCCATTGGACGGCTCAGCGGTACACCCTGAATCGTACGCGGTGGTGAAGAACATTGCGGCAGCGAACAACAAAGCGTTGGATGCGATCATCGGTAACACCGACTTCTTGCGTGGCCTGAAAGCGGCTGACTACACCGATGCGCAATTCGGTCTGCCAACAGTGACGGACATCATCAGCGAATTGGACAAACCGGGCCGTGACCCGCGCCCTGAGTTCAAGACCGCAACCTTTGCTGAAGGCGTTAACGAAGTGAAAGATCTGATCCCAGGCATGGTACTGGAAGGCGTGATCACCAACGTGACCAACTTCGGAGCCTTCGTCGATGTCGGCGTTCACCAAGACGGCTTGATCCACATTTCGGCCCTGTCAGACAAGTTCGTGTCCGACCCTCGCGAAGTGGTCAAAGCGGGTGACGTGGTGAAAGTGAAAGTGATGGAAGTGGATTTGCAGCGTAACCGTATCGGCATGTCGATGCGCCTGAACGACGAACCGGGCCAAGAAAAACCAGCGCGTAAGCCACAGGACAACCGCTCAGCAGCTCCGCGAAATCCATCGCGTAATCACAACACCCGCAACGCAGCGCCACAAGGCAATGCCGCCATGGGTGGTGCGTTTGCCGCTGCTTTTGCAAACGCGAAGAAGAAATAAAAGCGTCTATTAGGGACGAGTGCCGAGTCTGAAGGGACGAGACAAAAAGCAAAAAGCGGAGAACATCAGTTCTCCGCTTTTTTATGTTTGGTAGGGACAAGGGACGCGTTTCGTGTCTAGAGGGACGAGGAAAAGCGGTTCTGGAGTTCTGGGGTTCTGGGGTTCT